>WLFD01000152.1 GCA_009703925.1 Actinomycetota bacterium
AAAGAGCGCTTCCGGTCACAGATGGATCCCGAACCGTTCGCAGACGTCGAGGGCCGAATTGACGCCGTCCTCGTGGAATCCGTAGCCCCAGTACGCGCCGGCGAAGAAGGTGGCCTGGCTTCCCTGAATCTCGGATCGTCGCTTCTGGGCGATGATCGCCGGGCCGTCGAAGACCGGGTGGTCGTAATGGAACTGGGCAATGACCTTGTCCGGGTCGATCTCGTCCGGTCGGTTCAGGGTCACGAGAAACTCGTGAGGGGATTCGATCGACTGGAGGTTGTTCATCCAGTACGTGAGTGTTGCTGCTGTCGCGGATCCTGCATCGAGGTGATAGTTCCAGCTCGCTCTGGCGCGCGCCGATCGGGGAAGCATCCGCGAATCGGTGTGGAGCGTGGCGATGTTCGGTTGGTAGCGGATCTTCGCGAGCACATCGGTTTCGTCGGGGGTGGGGTCACCGAGCAACTTCAGCCCCTGATCGGAATGGCAGGCGACGATGACGGCATCGAAAACTTCGGTCGAGTCGTCGGCGAGGTCGATCGAAACCGCGGTTCCGAGCGGTCGGGTCCCGTCGGGTGTGCGGCGAATTGATCGAACCGGCGTGGCGAGTCGGATTGCGCCATCGAGGCGATCGGTGAGTGCCCGGACGTACTGGCGCGAGCCTCCGGTGACGGTTCGCCACGTCGGAATCCCCTGAAGTTCGAGCAGGCCGTGATTGTCCATGAACCGGAAGTAGGTGGCGGCCGGGAAGTCGAGGAACGTGGCGGGATCGGCCGACCAGATCGAGGCGCCGAGCGGAATGAGGAACTGCTCGCGGAACCGGTTGGAGTAATGGCCGTGTTCGATGAATTGTCGAAGAGTGCGATCGTCGGCTGCCGTTGCTTCGGCTCCGGCATCGAGGACTCGGCGGCCGGCCCGGTTGAACCGGACGATGTCGATCAGCATTCGGGCGAACGACAGGCTCGGTATGTTCCGACGCTGCGCATAGAGGGTGTTGAGATTGGTGCCCCGGTACTCGAGACCGGTTGCGTCGGATCGCACGGAGAAACTCATCTCGCTGTGCTGGCTGGGAACGTCGAGTCTCTCGAGCAGCTTGATGAAATTGGGATAGTTGCGCTCGTTGAACACGATGAAGCCGGTGTCGATGGCATAGGAAACCGGATTTCCGGATCCATCGGGCATGGTCACGTCGACGGTGTTGGTATGTCCCCCCGGTCGGTCACCGCTTTCGAAGACGGTGACATCGTGATGGGGATCGAGCAGATGGGCGCAGGTGAGTCCGGCGATTCCCGAACCGACAATGGCGATCTTCATGTCGGCTGAGGACCGGATCCGCTGTTCTCCTCACACCAGTTCCAGAGCCGCGCCCGTTCGCCGGCGGGGGCTGATGTGCCGGGGAATTTGGTGATGCTCCGTCGATGGCGGTCGAGCCAGAAGCCGCCGCCGACGCCGATGCGCTCCTCGTCGGCAGCGGCGAGCCACACGAGTGTGTCGGCTCCGGCGTCGGCCGATCGAAGGACGGGTTTGGTCACGGTGTGGAACCGGGGGAGCGAGTGCTCGACGCCGGGCGTGTCCACCCAACCCGGGTGCATCGCATTGAACAGCACGCCTGTCCGGCAGCGTCGGGTCCATTCGGCGTTAAGCTCGACCTGGGCCCGTTTGGCTCGGGCATAGGCCCGCACGCCGTTGTAGTCATCGGGCGTCATGACGAGCTTGTCGACATCGAGCCGCTCCGAGTACATGCCGCCTGACGCAACCGTGATCACCCGACCGGCCGTTGCGCCTGCTTCGAGTGACGGGAGCAGCAACGAGGTGAGCAGGAACGGCCCCAGCACCTGTGATGCGATGGTCATCTCGATGCCCTGCGGCGACAGCGTGTATGTCGGGGAAAGTGCGCCGGCGTTGTGCACCAGCACATCGATGGACGCGTGTCGTGCGACCATCTCGCCGGCGATCGAACGCACCGCTTCAAGATCACCCATGTCGGCAATGCTCGTGTGGACGATCGAACCAGCGCTGCGCAGCGCGGATGCGGTCGCGTCGACCCTGTCGGGATTCCGGCCTACGAGATGCAGGGTGGCCCCGAGTTCACCGAGCCGGGTCGCAGCGGCGAGACCGATCCCCGAGGTGAAGCCGGTGAGGACGACGACGCGTCCATCGAGTCGCGGCATCGGATCGGCGTCCCATCCCTCGAGTCGCTTGCGCACTGCGAAACCGATCGTGCTCCAGCTCGGAGCGATGATCGCCTCCAGAACCGCATCACTGAAGGATGCGAACGCACGTTGGATGCCTTCTTGATCGGGAATCGAGGGGGGAGTCATGGGGGCCTCGTCCGGACGGAGCCGGGGATGTCGGGGGAACCGGCGTGGACCGGCGTATCGGTTCGGCAGCGGATGTTGAAAGGATCGGAGGGTCAGGAGCCGGTGCGGATGCGTGCTTCGGCGAGGGCGTCGAAGGCCTGCATCATCGCGGTCGACGAGGACGTGACGACATCGGCACCGAGGGCTTCGGGATCGTCCATCTTGACGAGCGCATGGCCACCAAGGACAACGGGACAGTCGAGTTCGGAGTGGACCAGCGAGATCGTTCCGCGGATGGCCTCGGCGTTGGGTCCGGTCGTGGCGCTGATGCCCACGGCGATCAGGCGGTCGGCATGACGGGCAGCGTCGACGAACGACTCCGCAGGAGTGTTCGCCCCGAGATCGAGGACATCGAAACCCTGGCCGCGGAGGAGATCGGCGGCCATGGCTCCCGGGACGCTGTGCTGATCTCCGGAAGGAGCCCCGATGATCACCGTGCCGCGCTTCTTGCCCGGCCGGTTGAAGTGCGGGCCGAGTCTGCCGATGAGTCGGATGGTGACAGCCGTGGCCCGGTGCTCCGCTGCGATGGTGGCTCGCCCGGCCGCCCAGTCCGCACCGATCTGGGCGAGGGCGGGGGCAAGGACATCGAGATAGATGTGCGCCGGTTCGACCCCGGAGGCGAGGGCGGATTCGATGACGGTCCAGGCGCCGCTCTCGTCGCCGACCACGAGGCGGCCTTCGAGCCGCTTGTGGAAGTCGGCCTGACGGCGGCCCTTCGTCACGGTCGGGGCGGACTCTTTCCGGAACGAGTCGACGTCGGATGCGGCAACATTCCATTCGCCGCCGACCTTGACCGCCGGAAGTTGTCCGGTGCGGACGTAGCGGTATGCGGTCATGTAATGGACCCCGAGGCGGGTGGCGGCCTCGGTGAGGCTGATCGTTTCACCTGTCATCGGCTGGCACCGCCTCTCGTCCGGATCGTCGGGGAACATCCGGTTCGAGAAACGCGAATTCGCCCGGTTGACTGGCGTGAATCGTACCGGCCCGGGTTCGCGGGGGTCCGGTCGGACGACGATCGCGACGGTTGAATCGTCAGCTCAGCTGCGACGAAGACGGGTCATGACGGCGGGAACCGACGCCATGACCTCGGTTTCGAGGTTCGATTCGAGCCAATCCCGGTTGCGACAATGCAGATCGTCGGCGGGATCGAAACGGTTGAGTACGACGATCGGGGTAGCGACGTGCGAGCCCCGGTCGATGGCTTCGAGCGTGAGTCGCACCGAATTGATGGTGCCGAGGCCGGCGTCGGCGATGACGAGGATCAGATCGGGCTGAAGCGCTTCGATGAGTGTGATGGCGTCACCATCGGAGGCCTGGGGGGAGCGGACCCCGCCGGCGGTCTCCACCATGCCGACATCGGGAATGAGCACCGGCCAGGAAAGTTCATCGACAAGATCGCTGATGGTGAACGGTGTGCGACCGAGCGCATCGGCGGCCATCGGTGGCGCCATTGGCACGGGATACCAGCGGTGTCGGGGTGAGACGTCGGCCGGATCCTCGCCACTCGCCCCACCGAGCACGTGGGCATCGGTCAACCGGTCCGCGGGATCGAACGACTGGACCGGTTTCCGGGCTGCGACATCGAGGCCCTCGGCGCGCAGTTCCCGGAGCAACCGGGCGGCGACCCAGGTCTTGCCGACCTCGGTTCCGGTGCCGACGACGACGACGAGCAGATGCGGCCGGACTGTCGAACTGCTCATGGGAGGTCTCCGGGCACGAATCCGAGGTCGACGAGTGTCGAGAGAAGAAGCTTGATCTCCGCGTCGGTGTGGGACGCGGATAGTGCGATCCGCAGTCGACTACTGCCTGCGGGAACGGTCGGCGGGCGAATGGCGGGAACGAGAAGTCCGCGTTCGAGAAGAGCGGCGGCCGCGTCGAGCGCCGCCGCCTCCTCGCCGAGGACCCACGGGATGATCGGGGTCTGGTGGCCGGGCGCGATTCTGTCGACGTGGGAGCGGAGGGTCCGGATGAGTCGGTCCCCTTCGGGTGAACCGAGGATTCCGATGGCGGCGAGTGCAGCTGCCGCATCGGCGGGGCTTGATGCGGTCGTGAAGATGTAGGAGCGGGCCCGGTTCACGAGGAGTTCCACCATCGGTCGGGATGCGGCCACGAATCCGCCGAGTGCGCCGAGCGTCTTCGACATCGTTCCGACCTGGACAATCAGATCCGGGCGACCGGACCCGGACGGAACGTCCTGCAGTGCCGAGTGGGCTTCATCGAGAACGAGCAGGGCGTCGAATTCCGCGCAGAGGGCGACAAGCTCGTCGACAGGGGCAACATCGCCGTCCATCGAGAAGACCGAATCGGTGACGACGATCGAGCGCATCGCCGACGACGCAGCCATGGCTGCTCGCAGGGAAACGAGATCGAGATGCGGATAGATCGTGACCGCAGCACCGTTGGCACGTGCCAGTCGGCAGCCGTCGACGATGGATGCGTGATTGAGCTCGTCGGAAAAGATCTCGACGCCTCGACCGCCGAGTGTCGACAGCAGGCCGAGGTTCGCCGCGTAGCCCGTCGGGAAGGCGATGGCCGCCTCGGTGTTCCTCCAGAGTGCGATCGCCGATTCGAGATCGTGATGAACCGGACGCGATCCGACAACAAGGCGCGAGGCTCCGGAACCGGAACCCCATCGTTGGATCGCCTCGACGGCGGCGGCGGTCACCGAGGGATGTTGGGACAGGCCGAGGTAATCATTGGAAGCAAAGGAAGTGACCTGTCGACCGGTGGCGACGAGGGTGCCGCGCGGGCCGACGGAATCGAACGATCGGGGTTCGCGCCACTGGCCGGCGGCACGGATGGTTCCCGTCTCTCCGGCAACCCAGGCGCTCCACGAACGGGTGGATCCTTCGGTCATCCGGCGCAGATCTCGTCGATCGATTCGGCGAGTACGTCGACGATGCGGTCGATCTCGGCAGCGGTCGTGGTGAGGATCGGCATGATTACGACGACATCGCCGAGTGGCCGCAGCAGGACGCCGCGGCGCACTGCGGCGGCGCAGACGCGTCGACCCCAACGGAGATCGTCGGCCGGTGGTGCGAGCTCGACGCCGGTCATCAACCCGCGGCGGCGGATGCTCCCGACGGCGGCTCGGTCCGCCGCCATGTCGGTCAGGCGGGCGCCGAGTTGGGCGCCGCGTTCGCGGACGTTGACGAGGACGTCGAGTTCGTCGAAAAGTCGGAGATGGCGAAGGGCCACAGCGGCGGCGAGAGCGTTGCCGGAGAAGGAATGACCGTGGTAGAGCGTCATCTCCGAGAGATCGGGTCCGAGGAACGCCTCGTAGACCCGACGCGAGGCGACAGTTGCCGCCATGGCCAGATAGCCGCCCGTGAGTCCTTTGCCGATGCACATGATGTCGGGACGGATTCGGCACTGTTCCGAGGCGAAGAGCGTTCCGGTTCGTCCGAAGCCGGTGGCAACCTCGTCGGCGATGAGCAGCACGTC
>WLFD01000153.1 GCA_009703925.1 Actinomycetota bacterium
CCGGTGAGCATGATGTCGGCGGCGTTGGCGAGGCCGGCAATCCGGGGCAATGTCCAATGACTCAGTGCATCGGGCATGACGCCACGACGGACCTGAACGATGCCGTACTTCGCATCGCGGGCGAAGAACCGCAGATCGCAGTGGAGCGTGAGCGTGAGTCCGACCCCGATGGCGTGTCCGTTCACGGCGGCGATGACGGGTTTGCGGATGCGCCATGCCGGAGGCGAAACCGGATTGGCACTGAAAGCCGGCGCGTCCGATCGCTCGAACACGTCGGATCCGCTGGAGAAATCGGCACCGGCGCAGAACGCAGGAGGCGTCCCCGTGAGCACGACCACGCGCACTGCGTCGTCGGCATCGGCCATTCGGTAGAGGTCACCGAGGGCACGACCCATCGCACCGCTGAAGGCGTTCCGCGTGTCGGGACGGTTCAAGGTGGCGACAAGCACACCATCGTCATGAAGTTCGGCAAGAAGATCGGTGGTACCGGTATCGATCGGTCGCACCATCATGAAACCTTTTTGGGTGCAGCCGCCTTCACTGCCGCAACAGTCTTTGCAATACACGAATCGGAGATCGGATAGCCGGGGAAGTAGAGGCAAACCCGATCGGCATGGTCGCCGTAACGCGCTGCGATCTCGGCTGCGACCTGTTCGGGTGTTCCGACAACGGCGATCGTGTGGAGCATGTCCTCATGCACAAGGCCGGCCATCCCCGCCCAATCGCCCTGCTTGGAGCGCGCGTTCAGTTCCTCCTGAAGAGGACCCCAACCTTCGACATCGAGCACGGGGCGATAGGACGGAGTGGACCCGTAGAACGCAAGCAGGGTCCGGACTCCCTGCGCCGCCGCGGCGATCTCCTCTTCGGTCTCACCGATGGCGCAGATGACTTCGAGGACGATCTCGATGTCGTCGCGGGACCGGTTCGACTTCTCGAGTCCGCGATCGAGGGCCGGCAAGGTGCGCTCGTTGAAATGGCGGCCGGAGTTGAAGGGCATGACGAGAATGCCGTCGGCGACCTCGGCGGTCATCTCGCACATCTTGGGGCCCAGCGCACCCACGAGGATCGGCGGCGGACCGTACGGGTTCGGGCCGGGGTTGAAGTTGGGGGTCATCAGTGTGTGGGTGGTCCACTGCCCGCGGAAATCGAACGGACCCTCGCCGGCGAAGTGGGCGAAGATCATCTTCATGGCCAGGACCCACTCGCGCATCTGTGCGACCGGCTTCTCCCAGGTCGATCCGTACCGCTTCTGGATGTGCGGGCGGATCTGCGAGGCAAGACCGAGGCGAAAACGGCCCTTGCTGAGGAGCTGCAGATCATTGGCGGCGTAGGCGAGGTGGAGGGGGCTGCGGGGAAAGGCCATCGCCGCATTGGTCATGAGGTCGATCTCGGCGGTGGTGCTGGCCAGGACCAGCGGAAAGAACACGTCGTGGGCGTTCTCGAAGCTGAACAGACCGTCGGCGCCGGTGGCAGCCAACTCGGCCGCTCTGGGTGCGGCGTCGAGCGGCCCCGACATGGCGAGTGAAATGTCGACCTTCATGGTGAATCCTTCCGATCCGACCCGGCGCGGGCCTCCTTCCGTTTCTAGTCGCTGTTCCACCTGTGCCCGACCGACACCCGTCCCGAAGGGGAAGGCAACGCAAGATTCCGTCATTCGGATGAAGACTCTTCGAAATCGGAAAATGATTGCTTAAGTGGTGCGAATCCGATTCGGACAGGCCTAACCTCGCTTCATGCGACACGGCAGTCCATCAACAGAAGCGCCAAAACGGGTTTCCCGAGCCCAGCGCACGAAGGAAGTCCAGGCCGACATCAGCGCTGCCGCCCTCAAATTGCTCGGCACGAAAGGCGTCGACGGTCTGGCCCTGACAAAGATCGCCTCCGAGGCCGGCATGTCGAACGGACCCCTCTACGGCCGCTACGACTCACCCGAGGATGTCGCCCTCGAATTGTGGGAGGGACCCATCCGGGACCGCTTCCATCTCCTGCTCGATGAAGCCACCCGGTTCGCCCTGGGAGATGCCCCCGAGCCCTCCGAATGGCTTCTGGCCGAGATGACCCATCCCTCGGCCGAATCACTCGCAGTGGTCGAGACCCTCGCTGTGGCCCGCCGTTATCCGATGCTGGCCGAAAGCGTCCGCACCGAGGTCGAGTCCGCCCTCGGGAAGATCCGCCCGGAGTCTCCGACAATTGCGTTCTCGGCCATCTACCCGTGGGTCACGCTCCCACTGGGCGCAATCATCTACAGCGGGATGCTTCCGTCGAATTCCCCACCCTGGTCCGAAGCTCTGCGACTCGGCCGACAGGCGGCGATCGAGGCCACCGGCCCCGAGTTCGCCGGTAGCCCCCCGGAGCCGATCGAACTGAGTCTCCCCATCCCCGACAGCGGGGATCTCGGCCTCGACCAATTCGTGACTGCGGTCATGAACGTCGTTGCCCGCGTCGGTTATGAAAAGACGACAGCGCAGCGCGTCGCCCGCGCCGCCGGTCACTCCTTCAGTTCCGCCTACACGCATGTCGGAAGCAAAGACGAGCTGATGACATTCGCAATCACCGCGATGATCGACCAGATCATCATGACCGGTGACCTCTCGTTTCTGGGACTGACCGGCGAGGCACGCTTCCGGGCGATGATCGCTCTCGAGCTCGGATTGGTTTCGGACAAGAACCGCGCCCTGCGTCAGCTGCGTGCCGAGTCACTGATCGCGGCGCGTCATCACGACGATCTCGGTGATGCACTCCGCACGCGCTTCACCGAATCGATCGCGCACATTCAGGCGTCGGACATCGAGGGCACGGGAACAAACCATCCTGCACTCACCTTCTGGCATGCCGCCCGCGCCCATGGCATTGCATCCGTACTTCTCAGCATGAACACCCCGTCGCTCGACGATGTCGACTGGACCCCTTTCGGAACCATGGTCAACGAATTCACCCGTTTGACCGCAACGTCGAAAGACGGGTTGCACCGCTAGACGGAAGGACAGCGAGGCCGGTCGATTGTGTGGTTCGGCCCGTCGCCTGTTCCTTGAGTCAACCGTTTCCCGATTCAGGTGTTCAGAAACGCGACGACCTGTCGCCAGGCGTCGGCGGCATCGTCGACCCGATGGGCGGGCCGCGAAGCGTCGTGCACGAAACCGTGCTCGGCGCCCTCGTAGCGCACCACCTCGACACCGAGGGCTTCAGCCTCGTCGACATCGGCAGCGGGCGTGAAGTGATCGGCCGTTCCGATGATCGCCATCGTCGGACAACGATCTGGCGAGGCGAGCGCTTCGATGGGCTCGGCCAGCGACACCCCCCGCCATGCTTCAGGAAGTCTGATCATTCCGTAGAAACCGGCGGCCCGATGGAATCGCCCGCTCGCCGCCGCCTTGAACGTGAGCATGCCGCCCATACAGAAACCGATGGCGCTTACCTCGCGGCAGCCGGTTGCATCTGCGGCGGCGAGCGCGTCGGCCCGCAATCTTTCGTCCGAGAACTCCGCCATCGCCGCCAGACGCTCGTCGACCGTCAGGCCTTCCTGCCCCGGGAACGGCTCCGGCGCGCAGACAACCCAACCATTATTGGCAGCGAGTTTTCGACACATGTCGTCGAAGAGCGGTCGCAGCCCCATGATGTCGGGGAACAGCACGAGTCCCCGTGTCGATTCGTCGACAATCGCCGGTTGAGCAATCTCGGCCGGCGTTCCGGTTGAAAGCACGATTCGCACGGGAGACCTCAGGAGTAGTGATCGAGAATGCTCGACTCGGCGAGTCGGCCCAGACCTTCTTTGATCGCCGACGCGCGATGCTCGCCGACACCTTCGACGGCATCGAGATCGTGCTCGGTGGCCCGCAAGACCTTGTCGAGCGTGCCGAACCTGGCGACGATGCGCTCGATCACTGTCTCGGGAAGGCGCGGGATCCGCGACAGCATCCGGTAGCCCTTGGGCTGCACCGCACCGTCGAGATCGGTGCCGCCTTCGGGAAGGTGCAGTACTTCGGCCACCGCCTTGAGATCGAGGAGCATCTCGGTCTCGAGCAACTCGAGACCGGACATGGCCTCGGCGAGATGCCAGTCGTTCTCCTCGTGGAGATAGTCGAGCACCACGAGTCGTCGTTCGTCCTCGACTCCGGCGAGAGCTTCTTCGAGTTGCAGACGGAACAATCGGCCGTCGACACCCAACTCGACGATGTCGCTCTCGATCTCCCCGGCAATGCGCAGGACCATCTCGGTCCGCTGCAGCAGGGTCACCACATCGCGCACGGTGACGAGATCCTCGACCTCGAGGGCCGAGAGGCTGTTGGACACGTCGACAAGACGCTCCTTGTAACGCTCGAGCGTCTTCATGGCCTGGTTGGCACGATCGAGCAGGCGGGGAATCGGCACCAACTGGTGCTTCTCGTCGCCGATGTACACGGCAATGATCGACATGTCCTCGGACACCGAAATGACCGGCACGTTGATGGAGCGCGCCACGCGTTCGGCGGTGCGGTGCCGGGTACCGGTTTCGGAGGTCGGCACGTTCGGACTCGGCACCAGATGGACATTGGCGCGGGCGATGCGACTGGCATCGGCGGCCAACACGATCGCTCCGTCCATCTTGGCGAGTTCCGAGAGCCGCTGCGGGCTGAAGGCGGCGTCGAGAAGGAATCCGCCCGAGCAGATGCTCAGGACTTCGGGCCCGTCGCCGATCACGACAAGCGCACCCATGCCGCTCTGCAGGATGCGATCGAAGCCCTCGCGGAGCGGCTTGCCCGGCGCCACTGCCGCCAGCGCGTCGAGCATCGCGTCACTGCGTCGGCGGGCCATCCGGCAAGTGTACCGGTCGCCTCGTTTCGGAGATCCCGGGATCAGTCCCTGGCGAGCAGACCGAGTTCGGCGATCGCCTCGGCCAGCGAGCCGACGCGCGTCGCCATGATGCCGGGAGGTGGATCCGGGGCCAGTCGCGGGATGATCGCGCGGTTGAATCCGAGTCGGGCCGCCTCAGCCAGACGGCGGTCGCATTGGGACACCTGCCGGATCTCGCCACCGAGACCGATTTCGCCGCACACGACGAGATCGGCCGGCAACGGCCGTTCGGCCAACGCCGATGCAAGCGCAAGCGCAATACCGAGATCGGCGGCGGGTTCGGCGATCTTCACGCCACCCACCGCGAGCGCATAAACGTCCTTCTGGGCATAGGAGAACCCGGCCCGCTCGCCCAGCACGGCGAGAAGCAAAGCGAGTCGGCCCGAGTCGAGACCCTGCGCGCTGCGACGGGGTGACGGCAACGCGCTCGTGGTGACGAGCGCCTGCAACTCGACCAGCAGGGGACGATGACCTTCCATGGTCGGAACGACGACCGAGCCCGAAACCCCGTGGCGGCGATCGGCGAGAAAGAGGCGACTCGGATCGGGTACGCCGATCATGCCCAACTCGGTCATCTCGAACAGTCCGAGTTGATCGGTGGCCCCGAAACGATGCTTGACCGCGCGCAGGAGGCGCAGCGCGTGATGTCGATCGCCTTCGAAGGCCAGCACCGTGTCGACCACGTGCTCGAGCACGCGGGGTCCGGCGAGGCCGCCCTCTTTGGTGACATGGCCGACCAGCACCACGGCCATGCCGCGTTCCTTCGCCGCGCCGACAAGTCGAGCCGCGCATTCGCGCACCTGAGCCACCGAACCCGAGCCGGAACCGATCTCGGGATGATGGACAGTCTGGATCGAATCGACGACGAGCACGGTGGGTTCGATGTCGTTCACGAAATCGAGGATGTTCGGCAAGGAAGTTTCGGAGGCCAACCAG
>WLFD01000154.1 GCA_009703925.1 Actinomycetota bacterium
GTCAACACCGAAGAACTCGCCGAAGAACTCGGGATGCTTCCGGGCACGGTGAGTTCCGACAGCGACGTCATGGCCGAACTCATCGCATCGGAACTGGCCAAGTCGCCCGAGGAAAGCTCCGATCGTCGTGCTCTCGAGCGGGCGATGCTGGCCGTACTGCCCCGACTGCGCGGCGCATTCTCGGTCGTCGCCATGGACGAGGGTCACGTCATCGGCGTTCGCGATCCCAACGGCTTCCGCCCCCTGTGTCTCGGCAAACTCCCGAACGGTTGGGTTCTCGCCTCGGAAAGCCCGGCGCTCGATGTCGTCGGTGCACATCTCGTGCGAGAACTCGAACCCGGCGAGATGATCATCATCGATGCCACCGGCTATCGATCGGTGCGGGCCTTCGAACCCGAACTCGTCGATCCCAAACTCTGCCTCTTCGAGTTCGTCTACTTCGCCCGGCCCGACACGCGGCTCTACGGCCAGAGCGTGCATCAGGCCCGGGTCCGTATGGGCGAAAGCCTCGCCGATCAGGCCCCGGTCGATGCCGATCTCGTGATGGGTGTGCCTGAGTCGGGCATCCCCGCCGCTGAAGGATTCGCACGGCGTTCCGGCATCCCGTTCGGTCAGGGTCTCGTCAAGAATCGATACATCGGCCGCACGTTCATCGCTCCGAATCAGGAGATGCGGGCACTCGGCGTGCGCATGAAACTCAACCCGCTGCGCGACAACATCGCCGGTCGTCGCCTGATCGTCGTCGACGACTCGATCGTCCGCGGCACCACCACGCGGGCGATGGTGTCGATGCTCCGCGAAGCAGGCGCCCTCGAGATCCACATGCGCATCTCGTCGCCGCCCTACAAGTGGCCGTGCTTCTACGGAATGGACACCGGCAGCCGCGGCGAGTTGTTGGCCGCCAACATGAGCGTCGACGAGATCCGCGAGTACCTCAACGTCGACTCGCTCTCGTATCTCACCCTCGACCGTCTGCTCAACTCGACCGGTGCCGTTGGTGCCGGATTCTGCGATGCCTGTCTGACCGGCTCGTACCCGGTGCCGATTCCCGAATCACTCTCGAAGGACGTGCTCGAACTTCCTTCGGACAAGCCGGTGCACGTCTCCGGATTCGCGTCGTTGCTCGACGTGGATGCGGGTCATCCGGCGCAGAGTCCCCTCGACCTCATGAATACGGAAGAGTCTCTTGATGGCAACTGATCCGAAGGGCGAGACCTACGCCGGAGCCGGCGTGAGCATCGACGCCGGCGAGCAGGCGGTCGAACGGATCAAGAGCAAGGTGCGCTCCACCTTCCGACCCGAGGTGATCGGCGACATCGGGGGGTTCGGTGGGCTGTTCGCCATCGATCTCGAGCGCTACAAGAAGCCCGTGTTGGTTTCGTCCACCGATGGTGTCGGAACCAAGGCGCTCGTCGCGCAAGCGGCGAACAAGTTCACGACGATCGGCGTCGACCTCGTGGCGATGTGTGTCGACGATCTCGTCTGCCAGGGCGCCGAGCCACTCTTCTTCCTCGATTACATCGCCGTGGGTCGCCTCGATCCGGATCACATCGAACAACTCGTCGAAGGTGTCGCCGAGGGTTGCCGTCAGGCCGGCTGCGCACTGATCGGCGGCGAGATGGCCGAACATCCCGGCGCGATGGAACCGGGCGAGTTCGATCTCGTCGGTTTCGCGGTAGGTGTCGCCGACCGCGATGCACTGATCACCGGCGAGACGATCGTGCCCGGCGATGTCCTGATCGGACTCCCGTCGACCAATCTCCGATCCAACGGTTACTCGCTGGCCCGCCGCGTGCTGCTCGAGCGGGCCGGCAAGCCTCTCGACGGTCCGGCATGGGACGGGGCGCATCACACCCTGGCCGATGAACTGCTCGCCCCGTCGGTGATCTTCGCTCCGGCGATCGCTGCACTCCAGCGGGCTGTCGACGTCCGCGGCGTGGCCCACATCACCGGTGGCGGCATTCCGGGAAACCTCAATCGGGTGCTGCCCTCGGGAACCGCGGCGGAGGTTGTCCGCGGCTCGTGGGAGATTCCGCCGATCTTCACCGAGATCCAGCGTCTCGGTGAGGTCGACGAGGCCGAGATGGACAAGGTGTTCAACATGGGGCTCGGGATGATCGTCGTCGTCCCGGAATCCGATGTCTTCAAGACTCTCGATGTCGCCCGGGCGCAGGGCCACCGCGCCACCGAAGTCGGTCGCATCGTGGCCGGTGACGGCACCGTTCGTTACGCCTGAACCGTTCGATCACCGACTCGTCCGCCCTGTGGACGAGTGACCGGTAGCTTCGTGGTCATGGACGAGACCAAGCAGAAACTGATCGACCACCTGCTCGCGAACTCGGTGCGAACTGGCGACTTCACGCTCAAGTCCGGCCGCAAGAGTTCCTGGTTCATCGACTCGAAGCAGACCGCATGCAGGCCTGAGGGGCTTCTCCTGATCGCCGACCTCGCGCTCGACATCATTCCAGCCGATGTCACCGCGATCGGTGGGCTCACTGTCGGCGCCGATCCCGTTGCCTACGGAATAGCCGGCGTGGCTGCCACCCGCGGACGCGATCTCCGATCGTTCACCATCCGCAAGGAGGCGAAGGACCACGGCGTGGCCGGCCGACTCGCCGGCCCGCTGCTTCCCGGGGACAAGGTCGTCATCACCGAGGACACGGTCACCCGCGGAACCTCACCGATGGAAGCGGTCCAGGTGGTCCGCGAACTCGGCGCCGAGCCGGTGATGATCCTCGTCGTCGTGGATCGCGGCGGATCCTGCGCCGCTCTGGCCGAGGCCGCCGGGATCGAATTCAGGGCACTGGTTACGGCCCCGGAGCTGGGATTCGGGTACGAGGGCGCCTGAGACACATCGTCGGCGGACGGTCCGGATCGTCGGACTGTGGCGAGGCCATGCGCGACAACTAGGTTTCCGAACCTATGGCCGATACAACCACCGCCGCATTCAGCATCCGTCTCCGCGTCCGCCTGGGCAACACTCCCGGTGCCCTGGGTCATCTGGCAACCGCCATTGGCTCGGTGGGCGGAAACATCTGGTCACTCGAAGGTTTCGAGGCGAAGCAGTCGTCACTCGACGAGGACGTTGTCGTCAACTGCTCGAGCGAAGCGCACCAGCAGGAAGTCCTCACCGCCGTGCGGGCACTCGACGACATCGAACTGATCGAATGGGAAGACCGCACCTTCGCACTGCACCGTGGCGGGAAGATCGATGTCGTGAGTCGAATCGCCGTCAACGACACCGATGACCTGTCGATGGCGTACACGCCCGGCGTCGCCCGCGTCTGCACCGCGATCGAGAAGGATCCTTCTCTCGCCCATGAACTGACCATTCGCAAGAACACCGTCGCCATCGTGAGTGACGGCACCGCCGTGCTGGGTCTCGGTGACATCGGCCCGCTCGGAGCGATGCCGGTCATGGAAGGCAAGGCGCTCCTGTTCAAGGAGTTCGCCGGAGTCGACGGCTTCCCGATCTGCCTCGACACCAAGGATCCGCAGGAGATCATCGACACGGTCGTGCGCATCGCGCCGAGTTTCGGTGGCATCAACCTCGAAGACATCGCCGCGCCGGCCTGCTTCGAGATCGAGGAACGACTCAAGGAACTTCTCGACATCCCCGTCTTCCATGACGATCAGCACGGCACGGCGGTCGTGGTTCTTGCTGCGCTCGTGAATTCGCTCAAGATCGTCGACAAGAAGATGAGCGACCTCACCGTCGTCATCGCCGGTGTCGGCGCAGCCGGCGTCGCCATCTCGAAGATCCTCATGAACGCCGGTGTGCAGAACATCATCGGCGTCGACCGCGTCGGTGCCGTGTACAACGGCCGTGGCGAACTCAACGTCGCCAAGCAGTGGTTCGCCGAGAACACCAACCCGCAGATGCTCAAGGGCGATCTCGCCTCGACGATGCCCGGTTCCGATCTCTTCATCGGTGTGAGTGGCCCCAACCTGATCGGGCGCGACGCCGTCCTGTCGATGGCGAAGGATCCGATCGTGTTCGCTCTCGCCAACCCCGATCCGGAGATCCGTCCGGAAGAAGCCAAGGGCGCGGTTGCCGTCATGGCCACCGGTCGCAGCGATTTCCCGAACCAGATCAACAACGTCCTGTGCTTCCCGGGCATCTTCCGCGGCGCGCTCGACGCCGGTGCGACGACGATCACCGAAGGCATGAAGCTCGCAGCCGCAAACGCGATCGCTTCCGCCATCACCGACGACGAACTCACGCCCGAATACATCATCCCGTCGGTCTTCGACCTCCGGATCGCCCCGCTCGTCGCCGCTGCTGCCGCCGAGGCCGCTGTTCGTGACGGAGTGATCCGCAAGAAGTGACCTCGATGTCCCCGGCCCGCGGCGCCATCACGGCGATCACCTTCGATTTCTGGGACACCCTCGTTCGCTCGGACACACCGGCATTCCGTCTTGAGCGCCGCATCGCCGTCGCCGAGGTTCTGGCGCGCCACGGGCTTCCGGCCGAGCACGACAACATCGAAGCGGCGTTCGATCACGCATGGAAGCGCTTCGACGAGTCCTGGGCGCTCAACGAACAGTTCACCGGTCATCACGCCGCCGAAGCGATGCTCGAAGTTCTGGGCCACAAACCCGATGCCGTCGTCCGCCGTCAGATCATCGATGCCTATCTCTCCGCCGGACGCGACATCGAGATCGAACTCGCACCGAATGTCGCCGGCGCGCTCCGGGCCCTCAAAGCGGGCGGCTTGCGCCTCGGCATCATCTGCGATGTCGGACTCACTCCCTCGACGACGCTGCGCCACATCCTCGACCGTCATGGCGTGCTCGAACTGTTCGACCATTGGTCGTTCTCCGACGAGGTCGGCGTCTACAAGCCGGACCCGGTGATCTTCGAGCATGCACTGGCCGGGCTGGGTGGCGCGGATCCGGCGACAACCGCACACATCGGTGATCTTCGACGTACGGATATCGCCGGTGCCCGGGGCATGGGCATCCTCGCCCTGCGCTACAGCGGCGTGAACGACGACGACCCGGCGCACGGGGACGAGGCCGATTTCGTTGTCGAGGATCACGCCCTCCTCCCGGCACTGCTCGGAGTCGCAGCTCCGTCGTAACTGCGACGACTTTGTGCAACAGTTGCCCCTTCAGGAACGAAAACCCAGGGGGAAAAGTGCCACTCGATCCGCAGGCTCAGGTCATCGTCGATTTCATGGCAAGTATCGGCTTCACGTTCGACGGCGCGACGCCCGAGGAACTCCGTGCCGGCATGGGAGCGGGCGCCACGCCGAGCCCGATCGCGATGTCGAGCATCACCGATCGCACGATCCCCGGCCCGGGTGGCGAGATCCCCATCCGCATCTATCGCCCGTCCGCCGAGGCCGGGCTCCCCGTCGTGACGTTCTTTCACGGCGGTGGCTGGGTCGTCGGGGATCTCGAATCGCATGATCACTGCTGTCGGGTGATCGCGAGCAAGGCCGAGTGCGTGGTTGTCGCCGTCGACTATCGGCTCGCGCCGGAGGCGAAGTTCCCCGCGGCGATCGATGACGCCTGGGCCGCGACCGAGTGGGTTACCGCCAATGCCGAGGAACTCGGTGTCGATGCCTCGCGTCTTGCCGTCGCCGGAGACAGTGCCGGCGGCAATCTCGCCGCGGTGGTCGCCAACATGTCGCGGGATCACGAACATGTCGAGATCATCCAGCAGGTGCTCATCTACCCGGTCACCGACGGTACCTGTGATCGCCCCTCGATGACGGAGAAC
>WLFD01000155.1 GCA_009703925.1 Actinomycetota bacterium
GATGACTGCGCTCACGACCATCTCGGCGGTGGGGCTGCCGCCACCATTGCGGATGATGACGGCTTGCGTGACCACGTCCTCGACGGCAACCGGAGCGGTCGGAGCAACTCTCGAGAACGTTTCGGTACAGGCGGAACTTCCGAAGTTCACGTCGTCGAGCAGGTTCGCGGTTGTGCCGATTCCCACGATGGTGAGACGAGTGATGGTCTGACGCAGGGGAACGTCGTACGTGCCGTTGTGGGGCACCCAAGCCCCGGAACCGTCGGAGACGATCTGTTGTTCGGTGCCATCCTCGCCGGGAGCGCCGACGAGAACCTTGACCGAAGCCTGCCCCTGGACTGCCCGATGCATCAACGACCAACTAATCGTCTCACCCGGTGCCGTAGCGAGGTCCTGGATCAGTTGTTGATCGGTGCCGAGCTCCGCGAACTGTCGCCCTGATGCAGCATTGACGGATTGGAATCCGCTGGAGACAAGCGTGACGGCGTGGTCCGATCCGGATCCGAACCATCCCGGAACGGTGTTGCCGTTCGCATTCTGACGCTTCGCATCGGGGATGACGGGAGCCTCGAACCCGGTGTTCTGAAGGGCAGCGACCACCGCAGGGCAATCGGTGATCGTTGCGGACGAGCCCAGTTCGGAGCCGGTCGCACTCGGAGTCTCGGCGGCCCCGACCGGACGGGCCACGACGAGTATCGGCGCCAGAAGCCCGGCGAGAAGCAACACGCAAAGGAATGAGGATCTTTTCGCCGAGAGCACGGATGAGGATGGTAGTTCCCTCACCCCATCGGGTCCCCCAACCGGGACTCGTGATAGTTGCTCGTCAGGACGGAACTGCGCCGGCGTTCGCCGAGACCACACCGTCCCAGTCATTGCCGTTCTTCACGAACACGTTCACGAGTTGCTGGAAGGGGCTCTGGACCCCATTGACCGTCCGGCGGGCTTTGTACGACACCACGAGAGTGTCGGGTGCAGATGTCACAACGATGTCTTTGAGCTCAGTCGAGCTGATGCACGCCGCTGCTAGCGCAGCAACCACAGCGTCCTTGGTCATCGGACCGGCCACGGTCACGGCCTGGAATCCGGGGTCGAGGAGACTTTCGAACGCGATCGAGTCGGTGCTGTCGCAGGAAAGCGTGGCCCAGTACCCATTGATGAGTTGGGTTCCGAGTTCGGTGGCTTCAGCCTGATCAATCGTCGTCTTCTCCGACGACCCCGACGAACTGCATCCTGCGAAGGTTCCGATCGCCACCGCTGCGAGAACCATCATCACCGTCTTCTTCAACATGCAGTTCAATCCTTTTCCTGACCGGGAGACCGGATCCTTGATCGTCGTCTTCTCGAGGATCGAGGTCGACGAATTGAGCCGTGAACATACATCGGTCCGGAATCCGGGGGCGAGCCGGTGTCGGTGCGCATTCGCGTTGAGGCTCAAGGGAATGACCGAAGTTCGGTTTTCAAGTCCGCTCCACCCGATGCAGGCCCTCGCTCGGTGTCCACCATTCGACAACGAGTTTTGTGGCTGTCTCATCGAGATGCACGTGGACAACTTCAAAGATGTCGGCGACGAAGACCTCACCCTCCGGAGTCCCCTCACCTTCGATCGCTCCGTTCGGAACTGCGCGACCTGAGATCTTCGCCTCGCCCTTCCACGCCGACTCGGACCCTTCGATCGGGTCGGTAGTTGGACTGTGGAGCGCGAATCGAGGATCCCGAAGGAGGTCGGCCAGCTTTCGCGACTGCGACATTGAACCGAACGACAGTTGGCCTTGATCGAACGCGCACTCGATCCCAGAGATCCGCGGCGAACCATCAGCCCGAAGAGTTGCAATGGTCTTGTGACGACGGACGCCGAACAGTCGCTCTACCTGTGCTGCCATCTCGGGTTCGAGAGCCTTGAAGTCACCCCACGACGGCATAGGCAGAGGCTAACTGCGGAGAAGTGATCATGTGCTTCGAGCGCGTCGCCGCCAGTGATCAGAATGCGAGCGTCTTGCCAGACCAACGATCCACCGAGTTCCAGGAACGAGATCCGAACGTGAACATTGATCACGATTCGAGCGAACCCACATGGCCCCGACTCACCAAGAAGTGCGCCGGGCCGCGACAACCGCACTCAGACTTCCCGAACGATGATTCGGCCTCACCGGATGCGAGCTCTGAGCCGTCCGCACCAAAGCCACGCAAGGTGAGGACCGTCGATGATCCTGTGTCGGGCACGCGGATCGTGAACGAATGGTTGAAAACGTTCACCGCAGGTGCCCCGAACTCCTGACGCGTGCACGCCCCCACGCTGTCACACACCTCAACCGAGGAGACACCATAGGAGGCGGTGATCTCCGCCAATGGCCCGGTGCAACTGGCGAGGCACTCAGAACTACAACCCGACTCGAGCACCACTGTCGCCGACAGAGCCAGCGATGGAACGACTGCAAGCAGAATTCGCATTGTGGAATCCTGACAGCGATCACGAAACCATGCGTTGAATCCCAAGCTGATCAGTCGCCTAGAGCGGTCGGGGCGGGTTCATTCGTACCTGCGGTTGTCCTCATTGCGACACTCGCACTCACTGCTCTGGCCCGGTACAGCGCTATCCAATTACAGAAACAAGAGAAACTCCTCAACTGACATGCCTGACTGACGGATGATCGAACGAAGCGTTCCGGCCGCAAGTTCCTTGTGCATCGGCACGATGACTGTCGCATCACCTTTGCGAAGCTTCACGTGACTACCCCGCTGACTGACTTCAACGAAGCCCGCACCGGCGAGTGCCTTGATCGCGGCTGTTCCGCTGACGACAGGGAGTGGCGGGTTCACGCAGTGAGTTGGAACGTGGTGACGATCGGATGGTTCAGATCGAACGGCTCGTTCTCGTCCTCGAAGTAGAGCCCGAGAGCTTCCTTGAGGTTCGCGAGAGCGTCATCCATCGATCCGCCCTGACTCGTCACATCAACTTCAAGACAGCGCGCCACGAAGAAACTTCCTTCGTGAGTGATCGCGGCTGTGAGTTCCATCTCCCCAGCATACGGGGAGGGGCTGTATCGGAGCCATGGCCGAATGGCCCGACGAGGAGCGCCTCAGGAATCCAAGCTGTACCGGTAAATATTCGTATTCATTTTCTGATTAGAAATGAATCGACTCTTGCAGCGCCCATTGATCAGGCCGGCGTGATGGAAACAAGTTGCCGTTGCGCGGTGCCCAATTCCGCGCGATACTCACATTCTGTGAATATCAACACGCAGTCATTCTGGGTCCTGACCGTGCTCACGAGCGGCCCGCAGCATGGGTACGGCCTGCTCAAGGAGATCGAGACCCTCTCCGAGGGAACCACCCGTCCCCAGGTTGGCGCGCTGTACCGGACCATCGACCGACTCGAAGCCGACGGGTACATCGAGATTGACAGCGAGGAGACCGTCGATGGTCGACTTCGCCGCTACTACCGAATCACCGACGACGGTCGCGGACAGTTGATGGCGGCCGTCGAGGAAGTCACCACCATGGCCGACGTCGCCCGTGCGCGGCTCGGTACGAAGAGACCGAGACGCGCTACGAAGCCCACAATTCGTCCTTCGCTCGGAACGGCATTCGCATGAGGTCGCAGCGCGGTCTCCGCATTCTGATGCGCAGTTTCTCTTCCACATTCCGAGCACGGCACGGGGAGGAGATGCTCGGCACGCTCCTCGAACAACGCTCCGAACAGACCTCTATCGAGAGGCTCCGCGGGGTCGTCGACCTCGTTCGCAACGGGCTGGCGCAGCGACTCGGTGCTGCGACCATCGAACACCTCCATGCTGCGGTCAGAGTCGGTTCGCTCGTCTCGCTCACCGCCTGCATCGGGTTTTCGATCGTCCTGCTGACCCGTCTCCAGAACTGGAGCGGCCCCACCCTCACGCATCCATGGCCGAAGGTCGTCTGGATCGCACTGCTCGCGTCTGCGTTCGGGCAGCTCTTCCTGCCGAAGGTTTTGTCGCGACTTGCGTGGCTCGGTGGCGTCGTGGCCGCCGTCATCGCCTTCATCTACGCATCGAGCCTTCCGGAGCTTCCGCGGGTGGGAGACCCAGGCAGACCCGTGTCGCTCACCACGTCGGTGCTGGTGGTCGGGGTGCTGCTCGCGCTCGGTGGCTGGGTTCGTTCGACCTCACTCCCAAGTCGAACGGGCACAGCCGCCGCGGGAACGCTTGTGGGCGTCGGACTCATGCTGCGTGTCGACGCGCTACTGCATGCCCCCTCCAACGCCGCAGTGAATGCTCTGTACTTCGATCAAGTCCACGCCGACTTCCGTCTTGACCTCCTGCACATCGATCTCGTCCCCGGTTTCGGAACGATCGCGCTCGGTTCACTCCTTGCACTTGCGGTCGCCGGCTGGTTCCGTCCGCGGGCGGCAGCGATCGCGCTCGCCCTCATCGTGCCGATCTCGATCGTGGCCGTCGCCACACGCACCTCATATTTGATGTCCCTGAGATGGACCTTCATCGCAGAGCTCGCCGTCGCTGCGGTTGCAGTCTTGGCGCTCAGTCGACTTTCGAGATCCCACCCCGGGTCCCTCGACCTTGGCCAACCCAGGAACTGACCTGAGTCGCCGGCGCCGCTATTCCGACATCATGATGTCTTGCTATCATGATTGCCATGGCCAAGCAGACGACAGTCCGACTTCCCGATGAACTCGCCGACGAGGTCGATGCCGTTGCCCGTGCGAAGGGCACGAGCGTGAACCAACTCATCATCGACTCGCTCACCGCCGAGATCGACCGTGTACGTGACGACAAGGATTTCCTCGCCACGCTGAAGCGGCTCGTCGATCGCGATCAGGAGATCCTGGACCGCCTCGCCCAGTGAGGTTCCTGACACTCGCTGAAGCGATGGTCATCGCAGAGGCCGTGACGGGCATCAGCGCTCGCACGCTGCATTCCGCAGCACGGATCGAACTGCTCGACTCGGCGCTTCATGCACCGCAGGCCGGATTCGGTGACGAGGACTTCCACCCATCACTTTCGGCGAAGGCGGCCGTGCTCTGCGTCCGACTCGCACGCAACCATCCGCTACCGGACGGGAACAAACGACTGGCGTGGACTGCCACAGTCACGTTCCTCGCCATCAACGGGATCGAACTCGCCGCCGATCCCGACGACGCGGTCGAGTTCATGCTGGCGGTCGCCGCAGGAACGATCGACGTAGAGCAAGCAACGGAGTGGATCGAGACTCGCGCAGACCCACTGAGCTCGTGATCATCCTTCGAGGCTGAAGCGATACACATTTGTCTCGCGGGGTTCGAAACCGAGGCGTTGGTAGAGGCGGTTCGCCGCCTCGCGGCTCGGGCGGGAGGTCAGATCCACCGTCTTTGCTCCGAGCAAACGCGCCCGTTCGAGAGCTGCGCGGTTCAGCGCTTCCCCGACGCCGCGTCCCCTCGCTGCTTCGTCGACAACAACGTCCTCGATCCACGCTCGCACCCCGGTCGGTATGCGGAACCAGGCCAGCGTCATCGAACCGAGAATCGCTTCATCAGCGGGATCGACGGCGATCAACAGAATGCTCGCCGGCGCCTCGACGATCAGCGCGAGTTCGGCGGCCGTGGGAGGAGGATTCGACTTCGACAACTGGGGAACCAGACGGTTGAACGCCTCGATCAGCGCCGGGGTCACCTCGGTTGCCTCGATGATCTGCACGTTCGACATC
>WLFD01000156.1 GCA_009703925.1 Actinomycetota bacterium
CGCGACCGGTTCGGCCGATGAAGCCCTGACCAGTTGCTCGGAAACATGAGGAGCCAGAGGGGCCAAGCGTTCCCGCAGTGCCGCCGCCGAACGCCGAGCGTCGCGGACCGACAATGGCAACGGCGACCAGCCGGCAAGACGCCCGAGTTCCACGACAGGCGGTGCGACGGGAGAAGCGGCCAGCACCTCGGCAGGAAGTCCGACGATCACCCGCTCGCCTGCACCGGGAACGATCACGACACGGTCGGCGTACTGCACCACTCGCTCGAGACGGTGCTCCGCAACGACCACGGTGATTCCGAGATCGTGGACCAGACGCGTGAGCGCAGCGAGCACTTCCTCCGCTGCCGCCGGGTCGAGTGCGGAGGTGGGCTCGTCGAGAACGAGTATCCGCGGCCCCGCCGTGAGAACCGCCCCGATGGCGACGCGCTGCTGTTGCCCACCGGAGAGCGTGGCGAGCGGGCGGTTGCGCAGTTCGTGAAGTCCGAGGAGATCGAGAACATCTTCCACGCGTCTGCGCATCACATCGGGAGCGACACCCAGATTCTCCATGACGTGGGCGAGTTCATCCTCGACCATGTCGGTGACGAATCCGGCCGCCGGATCCTGACCGACGAAGCCGACGACGTCGGCCAACTCGCGCGGTGGTACCGACTCGGTGGAACGTCCATCGACCGTCACGCGTCCGGTGAGGAGTCCTCCGGAGAATCGCGGGACGAGTCCGTTGATGGCTCGCAGGAGGGTCGACTTCCCTGTTCCCGTCGAGCCGACGACAAGACACAGCTCGCCTTCGGGAATCTCGAAATCGAGATCGAAGAGTGTCGGCCGGGTCGCCTCCGGGTAGGTGAACGACACATGATCGAACCTGATCATGCCGCCACCTCCAGCCCTGTCGGAACGGAAACCGTCGCGAGCGAAGGAGGCACCGGGGCAGCCCAGGCCGGAAGGGCCGCCACGAGGATGCCGATGAGGGCCGCCGCGGGAAGTGTCGGTATCTCGAGCGGGTACACAGAAGGATCGAGCCCGGGACCGTTGCGACCGGCGACAACCATCCCGACGAACGCGGCGATGCCACTCAGAGCGACGATCCATTCGGCCGATGCCCACGGATCGGGTCGGTACCGGGACCGGTGATGACTGCGGCCCCCGAGAAGAAGGGCGACGACCAGCGAAACGGCACCGAGTCCGAGCGCCGGAATCCGCAGAAGTGCGGGAGCACCCGGGTCGAGGATGCCGTAACACCCGATGGAGATGCACACGATCCCGAGGAGGGTCAGGACACTGCCCGCCCGCCGCATCGAGACCGGCGAATCACCGTGACGGCCGTAGCCGCGCGAATCCATCGAGGCGGCGAGGGCCACGGCCCTGTCGAGCGCTCCTTCGAGTACCGGCATGGCCGATCCCGCCCATGCCCGAATGCCCCGTTCCGATCGACCGCGCAGTCGGCGCGCGTCGCGGACCTGCCGCGCCGCGATGACCGCCTGTGGCGCGAATGTGAGCGCAACGGTGACCGCGACGCCCGCTTCGTAGAGGGCGGAGGGAAGCGCTCGCAGCAGGCGATACGGGCTGCACAATGAAGCCGCCGCACCGAAACAGGCCAACACCACCGCGAGACGGAGTCCCTGATACACCGCGCCGACAATCGCCTCGGATGTGACCGGTCCACCGACACTGACTCCCGCCGCCCAATCCGGCAGCGTCAACTCGGGAATCGTGAAAAGCGTGTTTCCCGGGATCCGGTTCCCGAAGAGGATCTGGAACACGACGCGGATGGCGATCACGATCACCCCGAGCCGGAGAAAACTTGCGAACGAACGGGCCCACGGCGCATCGCTCCGGCGCGACGCGACCACGAATGCCACGACGACGACAACAAGACCGAGCAGGAGCGGATTCGTCGTCCTGAGGGCGGCTGCCGCGAGTGCGATCGACCAGACCCACCATGCACCCGGGTGAAGCAGGCGTCTCGGCCGGAGACTGCCGCCCATCATGATCGACTCCTGGTGCGAACGAAGGCACCGAGTCCGAGCATCACCGCAAGCATCAGCGCCACACCCACCCCGAGCCAGGGACCCGCTCCGCTTCCTCCCGACGAGGTCGCGACAATGGCGACGTCGTCGGTGACGAGATCGGTGACGATCGCGTCGGATGCACCTGCGACGCCCGGGACGCCATCGGCAACAGCGGCGGTCTCTCCCTGATCGGCGGTCCCTGCGGCCGGATCACCGGGGACGGCCGCGCCACCGGATGCCCCCGGACCCGGGCCCGGACCCGGAGCCGATCCGGAATCACCAGCGGGGGGGACGGAAACCGGGGCGATCGCCAAGGGAGGAAAGAGTGATCGCGACGGAGCGATGCGCGGCGGCGGATCCTGCGCGCCGCCCGTGCCGGAGACGTAACGCCATCCCTCGATGTCCCCGTCGGCCATGCGCCGGATGAACGGGTTGTAACTGCCGTAGTTCCATGCGCCCGAGGTGCCGTTGAAATAGGCCCAGTAGGCGAATCCGCCGGAGGTCCGATCGCCACAACCCGTCGCCGGGAAACCGTCGATCGCACACAACAGGCCACTGCCGGCGTATCGGGGGTATCGGGATGGAGACATCCCGAGTTCGGCCGCACGGCGGGCGAGAAGTTGCGAGCCCGTTGTCCCGGAGGGGACGACAAGGCACACCGATGATGGACCGGCCGATGTCTCGCCGGGATCGACGACCATCACGACCCGAACCGAACCCGACGGGACCGGATCCCCGCAGGAGTCTGCAAGTGCACTCGACATCCCACCGACCGAACCGAGCCCGACGAGGCCGGCGGCAAGAACTGTTGCGATCCCGACACGCGCCATCCAGGAACCCGGCGCGCCGAACCGACGGCGTTTCGGGCATCTGCTGGAGATGGGCACGAGCGATTCCTTCGGGCGGGAAACCGGACGGGTGACAGGACCCGACCCCGGATGCAGGCGGGAATCACCCGCCGACCGGCCCGAGCCCCACCTCCCGCATGTCCGACGACGGGTTTGTGATGGAGCGTCCCGCCAATCGTGGGCATTCCGGCTTGTGACCGCCCGGGAGCCCAACGCCCCGGATCATCCGGCACGATCTCTTCCTGGAACAGTCACCTACGGTTGCGGGTCAGCGCCGGAATCGGACCGGCTTTCCCCACGGCGGCGGGTTGTGTTGTGGTGCAACCGAACCACACCTGAGCGCCAGCGTCAACCACCGAGCCGGACCCCCTGCCGCCCGACCCCCGGATCCGGGGCGTACACCCGTATCCTCATGTCATGTCCGAGCCGCGAGATGTTCTCATTCCGCCCGCCGTCATGGCGGCGGCCGAGTCGATCGGCTCCCTCGTGGGCCGATTCCGCATCGAACTCGGACGCAACCTTCGCGGCTTCATCGCCGGAGACCAACCGCCGGTGCGCGATCTCGGACTTCCCGTCGAAGGAGATCCGGGGCTCTTCGGCCCGGACAGTGTCACGTGGCGAATCCATTCCGATGGATCGATGCTCATCGGAGGAATCCGGGCGCTGCTGTTGCAGATGATGCATCCGCTCGCCATGGCCGGCGTCGCCGACCATTCCGATTATCGACACAATCCCGACAAGCGTCTGGCCCGCACGAGCCAGTTCGTCGCCGCAACGACGTTCGGCACGACCGAACAGGCCGAAGCCGCGTTCGCTCTCGTCAAGCGGGTCCACACGAGGGTCGTCGGGACGGCTCCCGATGGTCGCCCCTATTCGGCGTCGGATCCCCATCTGATCTCCTGGGTTCACCATTCGGAAGTCGACAGCTTCCTCCGCGCCTACCAAAGGTTCGGCGCCACTCCCCTGTCCGATGCCGATGCAAACACCTACGTGGACGAAATGGCTGTCGTGTGCGAGAAACTCGACGGCGAACCGCCGGCGCGTTCCGTTGCCGAACTGGCGGAGTACATGCGCAAGATCCGCCCCGAACTGCGCGTCGGCAAACAGGGCCGCGATGCCGCCCGCTGGCTCATGGTTCCGCCGATTCCCGTTCCGGCCCGACCGGCCTATGCCGTTCTCGCACCCGCTGCGGTCGGCCTGCTTCCGTCATGGGTCCGACGGGAACTTCGACTTCCCCTTGTTCCGGGCGCCGATTCACTCGTCGTCCAACCGGCGGCGCGGACACTCGTGCGTACCCTCGCGTGGGCGATCACCGGACTCGCTGAAGCTGAAGCGGCCGAAGCCGCAGCAGCTGCGGTTCAGACTCCGTAGCCGCCGTCGACGTCGAGCATCTGACCGCTGATGAAGTCGGCGCGGTCCGAGGCAAGGAAGCAGACGGCTTCGGCGATGTCGATGGCGTCGCCGAACTTCCGCAGTGGAATGTTGCGCATCGTGACTTCGAGCGCAGCATCATCGAGATCTCCCGAGGCCATCAGGCGAGCCGCCATGCCATCGGTGAGCATCCCCGGTCCGACGCAGTTGGCCCGGATTCCGAAACGCCCTTCCTCTGCGGCGATCGCCCGCACGACTGCTTCGACCGCACCCTTGGTACCCGACGAGAGTCCGTCGCGCACCGGATAGCGACGGGTTGCCGCAGTCGTCACCGCAACGATGCTCCCGCCACCGAGACGCAAGTGGGCGAGGGCCGGTTGTGCGACGTTGAAGAAGGCGATCGCTTCGCCCTCGATCTGTGACCGGTACATCGACGGTTCGACCCGGCTCAGGTGCATCTGCGCGACATGGGGGCCCGCGGCGTGGACGAACGTGTGCATCCCGCCGAACTCCTCGATCGTGCGCTCGACGACGAGCGCAGCCATGTTCTCGTCGACAAGATCGGCTGCCATCGAGACACACCCGACGCCATACGAACGGAGTTCGGCCTCGAGCTCGGCGGCGGCGACCGCATTGCTGCGGAACGTGAAGAACACATCGCTGCCCCGCAGGGCGAGCATGCGGCAGATGGCGGCACCGATACCACCGGTTCCACCCGTGACCAATGCTGCGCCCGTGCGTCCTGCGAAATCACCGGTCGTCGGATTCACATCCGGAGCTGCGTCTGGATCTGCGTTCACATTCATGTTCCGTCCTCGTCCCGATCGATGCGCTGAAAATCCATCCGATCACATCCGCAACCGGGACCGCGATCGTGCCTGCATTTCCGGCCGGCTGCTCCCCCATTCTTGCTGATCTCCGCTACTCCGGTCGCAGATGCGATTGCGAACGCGACAGACTCCCGGCATGCCCGCGTCCGAACCTGTCCGCCTCACCTTCGTCTGCCTCGGAAACATCTGTCGTTCTCCCACCGCCGAAGGCATCATGACGGCCCTTGTCGCCGGGGCCGGACTGGCCGATCACATCGAGATCGACAGCTCGGGAACCGCCGCCTGGCATCTCGGGAAGGACCCCGACGAGCGGGCACTCGCCGAAGCGGCCAGCCGCGGCCTGCGCCTCACCTCCCGCTCGAGCACCTTCCATCCGGGCGATGCCGCCCTCTACGACATGATCCTCGCCATGGACCGGGCGAATGTCACCGATCTTCTCGATCGGACTCCCGAACCCGACCTGCGCGGACGCGTACGCCGGCTCCGCGAGTTCGATCCGTTGCTCGACTCGCCGGAGAAACTCCGTGCCGATCCGTGGGGCGGCGATGTTCCCGATCCGTGGTTCGGAGGAGATGACGGATTCGCCGTCGTCTACGACTTGATCGAGGC
>WLFD01000157.1 GCA_009703925.1 Actinomycetota bacterium
CCGCCGAAGTTGATCTCGGCATAGTGATCGACGGGAATCCCGAGTCCCTCCACCGCCTTGACGAGATTGGCGGGACCGGCAGCGAAGGTCGAATTGATGCGCCCCATCTGACCGGAAGCAGGATCTTTGACCCAGAGATCCCGAGGTATCGAGGCCAGGCTCGTGTCCGAACCGTCCATATGGAGAACCATGATCGTGTCGGTGCGCGCGCCCGTCACTTCGTCGGCGATGAACGCTCCCGAGTTGGGGTCATCGGCGACGATCCCCTCGCGTGAATCGATGCCGACGAGCAGATAGTTGGTGCCGGATCGACCTCCCCCAGTGCTGAGCGCACTCGCCACATCGACCTTGGGTATCCGCGAGAACTGCCACCATCCGAGCCCGATCAGGAGAACGAACGGAGCCAGGACGACGGCGACCAGAAGGATGGCGACCGATCGTCGTCTCAGTCGCCTGAACCGACGCCAGAGATGCGGTCGCCAAGACCTCCCGGCGCCTCCCGGACCGGCCTGAGCAGATCGGCCGGGCGCAGCGGCACCGGCATTCTCAGCGTTGGGAGCAGGTGCCCGTCGGCCGCTGTTTCCGCGACCGGTCACGGGCCGACCGCTGCTCGAAGCGATCGTCTCCCGCCGGGGTGCCTGCGGCAGGGCCTCCGGAGCGGACGTTTCCGATGCCCCGCTCGAACGCGGTTTGCGCGCGACGGAAGGTGACATCGGATCGATCGTCACCTTCTTCGTTCCGGTGGGATCGGATCGCCCGATCACCCGGCGCCCGTCCGGACGCTGTCGGTCGTCACCCACGCTGGCTCACCACCGATCGTGCCTCCATGCGTCAAGAGTACGGGGGTATCTGTAGCCTTTCCGGTCATGGATCACGAGGTCGTCATCGTCGGTGCCGGTCTCGCTGGCCTCAGTTGCGCACGAACCCTTGCTGCGGCGGGCATCGACGTGAGGATCGTGGAGAAGAGCGACGGCGTCGGGGGTCGGGTTCGTACCGATTCGGTAGATGGTTATCGACTCGACCGCGGATTCCAGATACTCCTGACGGCGTATCCGGAACTCGATCGGTGGTTCGATCTCGACGCACTCGATTTTCGTCGATTCCGAGCCGGGGCGAACGTCTGGACCGGGAGTCGATTCGCACGGGTCGGCGATCCGCTCCGCAGACCCGGCGATCTTGTCTCCACTCTGCGGGCTCCGATCGGATCGTTCGGCGACAAGTTGCGAATTCTCCAACTCGTCGCGTCGGTACGCCGGGGAAAGGCCCGGAAGCTCCTTTCGAGGCCCGACATGACGACGATGGAGCGACTCAAACGCGGTGGCTTCAGTTCGACCATGATCGATCGCTTCTTCCGGCCGCTGTTCGCCGGGATCCAACTCGATCCCGAACTCGATGTGTCCTCCCGTCGTTTCGAGATGATCATGAGGATGCTCGCCGTCGGAGACACCGGTGTCCCGGCACTCGGCATGGGCACTCTGTCGGAGTCGCTCGCCGCCCCGCTTCCCATCGGATCGGTACAGCTCGGTCGAGCCGTCCTTGGTATCGATTCCGGCTGTGTCACCTTCGCCGATGGAGGTTCGACGACCGCCCGCGTGGTGGTTGTGGCCACCGACGGACCAACCGCCAGCCGACTTGTCCCTGTCGCCGACCCGGGATCCCGATCGGTCGCCGCGCTCTGGTTCGCCACAGATGAATCTCCTCTCGCTGGACCCGTGCTCGCGCTCGATGGCGCCGCATCGGGACCCGTCAAGAACTTCGCAGTCATGACCGAGGTGTCATCGGCCTATGCCCCGGCGGGCCGTCATCTGGCGGTTGCCGCGGTGCCGGGCGGCCCGGCCCGGAGTGTCGAGCTGGAGGCCGAATCGCGCTCACAGTTGCGATCATGGTTCGGACCTGTCGTCGACCGATGGGATCTCCTCCGTATCGACCGGATCGAGCACGCCCAGCCGAACCAGGAACCCCCCTTCAGTCCGAAGAAGCCGGTGAAGGTTGCCGCCGACCTGTTTGTGTGCGGCGATCACCGCGATACCGCGTCGATCCAGGGGGCACTGTTCTCCGGCCGACGCACCGCCGAGGCCGTCCTCGCCGAACTCGGCTCGGGGGCCTGAGTCTCAGATTCCCTCGTGCGCCTCGAGGCGGCCCGAGTCGATCGCGGCCCGGAGCAGCGCATGGTCGGCTTCGGCCTGATCGGCGTACAACTGGGCAAAGGACACCAGCGCCCGGTCGAACGAATCTCCCCCGCCGAGGTAACTGGCGATGGCGACAGGATCGCCGGTGCGAGCGTGTGATCGAGCGAGTGTCCAACCGCAGATAGATGCATAGTCACCCAGAGCATCGGACTGCACCGCTGTGAGATCGACCGACCCCTTCATGTCGCGCAATTGGCGGACATAGAACTGACGGTCACCGAGACTCGTCCACCCGAGGAAGAGATCGCTTGCCGCCTGCATCAATCTCTGACCCACCACAACGCGCTGTCCGTGATTCGAAAACAGACTCGGCGCCATATACGGCTCGAGAACCGAACGTGTCGCTTCCTTGACCTGAAGGAGCAGCGGATCGGTATCCGTCGGGTCGGCGCTGCAGAGTGCGATGTGGCAGTGAGTCCCCACACTGCCGACGCCCACAACTTTGCGGGCGGTGTCGACGAGTTCGAAGCGATCGAAAAGGTGTCGGCGATCATCATTCAGGGTCTCGCGATAGTGGTCGACGATCTGCACGACGCCCTCATGGGAGTCGGCCTCGGCGATGTGATCGACGAGAGGTGGGTCGTCGACGATTCGCAACTGTCCGTCCACCACTTCAGTGAGCTTCCCGACGGCCTGGATCGTCGTGCGCTTCCGCGCCTTTGTGGCGAGGCGTTGACCCGACTTGCGACTCTGTCCCGAGACGATCGCGAGGATCGCGTCGATATCGACACGGCTGTACCAGAGATCGAGTTGTGACATCTGGGCGTAGACCGCCATCCATGCCCGATAGGAGGCGACACACCGATAGGTGGCCGATGCGGAGTCGACCTCGGAAAGTCCGGCCGAACGTCCGGCGAGCACGACGCTGGCGGCGAGTCGCTTTACGTCCCATTCCCAAGGACCCGGAAGTGTCTCGTCGAAATCGTTCACATCGAAGAGCAGGTTGCGCTCGGGTGACGCGAACAGCCCGAAGTTCTGGAGATGGGCGTCGCCGCAGGCCTGCACGGTCAATCCACTGTCGGGCGAACCGGCGAGGTCCGATGCCATCACCGCCGCCGATCCCCTGAAGAAGGTGAACGGTGATGCGACCATCCGACCCCAACGCAACGGGATCAGATCCTGATAGCGGTTCTCGTTCTGGGCGGAGAGGATCTCGATCGGGCCGGGTCCTCCGCTCGGACGGCTCCATTCGCCGTGGCTCGAACGTCGAGCTCTCAATCGACCGGCACGCCCGGCCGCCGTCCGCTCCGGACGGGTGGGAAGGACGCTCCCCGGATGGATGGCCGGTTCGATCCGACGGTGCCCGTTCGTTTGCGGATCCGGGGCGTTTGCATGTTCCCATTCAGACATGGCGTAAACCGTACCGACCGCGACGCCTTCGTGCCGTGCAGTCGCGGTTGTGTAACTTCGGAGTCCATGGAAGACCTCGAAGTACTGACGTGGCCGCTGTATGGAAGTGCATCGAAGGATCTGGCCCTCATGGTCTCCGACGACGGATTCAAGCCCGACCTGATCCTGTCGATCGCCCGCGGTGGACTTCTCATCGCCGGATCTCTTGCGTATGCCCTCGGCGTCAAGAATCTCCACGTCATGAACGTCGAGTACTACACGGGGCGCGGCGAGCGGCTCGAGTTCCCGGTGATCCTTCCTCCCCCACTGACTCTCGTTGATCTCGAGTCCGCGCGGGTCCTGATCGCCGACGACGTCGCCGACACCGGGCACACACTCGCAATGGTCCGCGACTATGTGATGCCGCAGGTCGGAGAGGTACGCACCGCCGTCATCTACCAGAAGCCGATCTCGGTCATGCAGTGCGATTATGTGTGGCGCCACACCGACAAGTGGATCGATTTCCCTTGGTCCACCGATGCCGCGCTTGTCCGCCCGCACGGATCCGACGACCATTCCTGATCGGTTCGAACCGTTCAGTGAATCGGATGTCGACTGAAATCTGTCAGCGTTCTTCGCGCTCGTAAGGTTTGCCGAGGGCCGCAGGCGCTCCGAGATGCCGCCGTGCCGATGACGTCGACACGAGCACCAGAACGATGATCGTCATCGCATAGGGAAGTGCACTCAGGACAGCCAGTGAGATTCCGACGCCGCGTGCCTGAAGCGTGAATCCGAGGCTCGAAAGCGCACCGAAGAGATAGGCGCCGACAAGCATGAGGTCGGGACGCCAGAAGCCGAAGATCACGAGAGCGAGGGCGATCCAACCCTGACCGGAGGTCAGTCCGTCAGCCCACGTCGGCACGATGCTCAGCGAGAAACAGGCCCCGGCGATACCCGCGAATGTCCCACCGAGGATCACGTGGAAATAGCGGTAGCCAGCCACCGGGATTCCCACCGAGTCGGCGGTCTGCGGGGATTCGCCGACCGAACGCAGGTGCAGGCCGGCTCGTGTCCTGAAGAGGTAGAGCGAAGCTCCGATCACCAGCAGCCAGGACAGATATGTGAGAAGCGTCTGATGAAAGAGGATCGGCCCGAATAGCGGCAGGTCCGCCAAACCCAGCACATCGAGTCGATTGAACTGGTTCACGACCGGCGCCTGTCCCAGATTCCAGATGTTCGCCAGATAGGAAGAGAGCCCTGCCGCTCCGGCGAAGATCGTCAGCGCCAGCCCGGAGATGATCTGGTTCACCCGCAAGGTGATGGTCAGGAATGCATGGATCGCGGCACCCATCCCGGCTGCAATCATCGCGGCGAGGAGCGCTAGCGGTAAGACGACCCCGGCCGGGCCGTCGATGTTGGTCGCCACCCAGGCGGCGCTTACGGCGCCGAGGAGCATCATTCCCTCGACACCGAGATTGATCACGCCGGATCGCTCGGCGAGAATCTCGCCCAAAGCGGCGAAAACGAGTGGCGTTCCGTAGAAGATCGCCGACGCAACTATGACGATGAAGAGATTGTCGTTGAAGCTCACGACGCGACTGCTTCCATCGATGCCGGGGAGGTTCTCGTGCGCACGATCCGGTAGCGAACGAGAACTTCGCCGCCAAGTGTGCAGAAGAGGATCAGACCTTGGAGGGTTCCGACAAGGCCGGACGGGAAATCGGGTCCGCGCAGGGCATATCCCGCGTTGGTGATCCCGCCCAGGATCACTGCCACGAACACGGTTGCCAAAGGATTGAGTCGGGCGAGGGCGGCCACGACGATTCCGGCATAGCCGAAGCCGGATTGCTGCAGACCCTTCGGGTCGAGCACATGACGGAAATTGCCCACATCCGCGGCGCCACCCAGTCCTGCGAACGCTCCCGATATCGCCGCAACGATCACGATGACGCGCGATGGACGCATACCGGCGTAACGGGCAGTGGTCGGAGCACCCCCGACTACACGCATCTCGTATCCGAAGCGGGTTCGTCGCTGCAGGACAGCCAGCCAGGCCGCTCCGGCGATCCCGAGCAGAAACCCGAACGGAATCACAAGAGAAC
>WLFD01000158.1 GCA_009703925.1 Actinomycetota bacterium
GGGATGCGGTCATGGCAGCGGCAGCCGGAGAGAGCTCATCGCTTCCCGACCTTGCTGCCATCGATGGTCCGGCCCGCTTCGAGGAATGGTTGCTCGAGGAAACTGCGGACAGGGGCCTTCCCCGCTACCTCGAGGGACTGCTCGCCATCCGCCTCGATGTCGAGGCTGCCTACCCGGAGATGCTGCGCGGCCGTTGCGACAGATTCCTGCTGTGGCTCCGCTCCAATGCCATCCGCGAAAACCGGCTCTCTCCGATGATGGTTTCCTCTCTCGATCGCATCATGAGTAACTGGGTGCCGGAGGAGCCGGCTTCTCCGGTGCGTGGCGCACCACCGGTGGTCGAAGTCATCGGGCTCTTCCGTGCGGAGCTGGGCGTGGGCGAAGCAGCCCGACGCTCGGCTTCCGCGCTGCGTTCCGCTGGAGTCGTACATCGAACCACCGGGTGGCATCGCGCGAGCGCAAGTCGCGAGAGCGCGGTGGCTCCTGAATCGTCGCTGGACCTCAGGGGAAAGAGTGACGTTGCGATCGTCAACGTCAATGCCGACGTGTTTTCGTGGATCAGTGACGATCTCGGGCCCACACATCTTCACGGGCGTTACCGGATCGGCGCCTGGTTCTGGGAACTGTCGAGCTTTCCCAAGACGCTGCAACCGGCCTTCGATCTTGTCGACGAGGTCTGGGCTGCGACGCGCTTCATGCGCGATGCCATAAGTGAGAGTTCTCCGGTCCCCGTCGTGCACATGCCGGTCCCTCTCGTGGCCCCCGTGGTCGCCGATGTCACCCGCGCAGAACTCGGACTCGACGAGCGGTTCACGTTTCTGTTCGTCTTCGACCTGCTCAGCGTGAGCGGTCGGAAGAATCCGATCGGCCTGATCGATGCCTACACGAAGGCTTTCGCCCCGGGCGACGGTGCTCGGTTGGTCATCAAGACCATCAACGGCGACCAGCGCGTGCTCGACCGGGAACAGATCCTGATCGCGGCCGATGGACGTTCCGATATCGCCGTCCTCGACGGTTATCTCGACGCCGGACATCTTGGGGCCCTGCTGTCTGCCGCCGATTGCTATGTCTCGCTTCACCGTTCCGAGGGGCTCGGTCTGACCATGGCAGAGTCAATGGCGCTCGGGAAGCCCGTGATCGCGACGGGCTACTCGGGAAATGTCGACTTCATGAGCCCCGAAACGGCCTATCTGGTGGACCACACCCTCGTACCCGTTGGACGCGGAAACGATCCCTACGATCCCGGTGCCTTCTGGGCAGAGCCGGATCTCGGTCAGGCGGCCGCGTACATGAGGGAGATTTTCGAAAATCCGGTCGAGGCGGCAGCCACCGGAGCCCGTGCCCGGGCCGATCTCGAGCGACGTTTCTCGCCGCAGGCATGTGGTCGCAGGATGGCGCAGAGGATCGAACAGATCCGCAGTGATGCTCGCCGACGGGGATGACGCTGTGAGTACCGCTGCGCGGGTTCGGGTCGTGGTTCTCAATTTCAATGGCGGTGTCCTGACGCTGAAGTGCCTGCGTCATCTGAGGAACCTCGATTGGCCGGCGGCGCAACTCGAAATCGTGTGCGTTGACAATGCATCGACTGACGGGAGCGTCGAGGCGATCCGCGGCGAGTTCCCCGAGGTGGAGATTCGTCAGACCGGCTCGAATCTCGGATTCCCTGCCAACAATCTGGCGATGAGCGATCTGCAGGGCGTCGATTACGTGGCGCTGCTGAACAACGACGCCTACGTCGAGCCGGAGTGGCTTTCGGCATTGGCGGAGACGATGGAGGGTTCCCCAGAGTTGGGGGCCGTCTGTTCGAAGCTACTGCTGGCCCCGAAGTTCACCGACGTGGTTGTCGACTCTCCGGCATTCGAAACCGGGCCGGGGGACACGCGGGTTCTGGGTGTGATGTTGCGCGGTGTCCAGGTGGACGGCGTCGATGTCTGGCGCGACGCCCATGTCGGCGAAGGTGGTTGGGGTCGCGAGGCCGACTGGCGCGGGACGTTCGAATGGATGGGCCCCCACGGGGTCGTGCGCGTGCCGTTCGAACCCGGAACAACGCCCAAGAATGCGACGCTTTTCTTCGATTCGCCGGTACCGACAACGGTGACCGTCGACGGCGGAACCGGGCCGATGGCTGTAGCGGTCGATTCCGGGCGATCGTTTGTCACGGTGGGGCTGTCGCCGAAGCCCTATGACGTGGTGAACAACGTGGGTTCGATCGTTTTCGAAGACGGAGCGGGCGCCGACCGAGGCTGGTTGGCCCGCGACGACGGTTCATTCGACGAACCCGAGGACGTCTTTGCGTGGTGTGGTGGATCGGTACTTCTCCGGCCCGCGTATCTCGAGGATGTCGGTCTTCTCGACGAGCGGTTCTTCCTTTATTACGAGGACACCGATCTGTCGTGGCGAGGCCGGGCGCGGGGTTGGCGCTATTGCACGGCTCCGAAGAGCGTGGCCCGCCATGTGCACGCCGCGAGCAGTGGCGAAGGCTCCGAGACATTCGCCTATTTCGTCGAGAGAAACCGCCTGCTCATGTTGGTGAAGAACGCGCCGTCAGACATGGCGATGAATCAGATCTGGCGTTATTTGCTGAGCACGCTGTCCTATGCGCGTCGCGACATCGTCCGCCCCGTCATGCGCTTGAAGCGACCGAGACTCACCATTGTCCGCCGTCGACTCGGATCATTCCTCGGCTTTCTCAAGTTGCTTCCGGCGATGATCGGAACCCGTCGGCGACTGCGCTCCACCCAACTGGTTCCGGATGCGGAACTGGCCGAGTGGTTCGTGAAGCGGTGAACGGCCACCATCGTCTTCGCATCGCTGTCTACGACCGTTACTGGTCGACCGGTGGTGGCGGCGAGAAGTACGCCGGCGGTGTGGCGGAAGTTCTCAACGAGGACCACGACGTCACGCTCATCGGCCACGTGCCGATCGACACGGGATGGCTGGGCGAGCGACTGAATCTGGATCTCGATGGTGTCGCGACACTGATCGTGGACGAGTGTGATTCCCTCGAGAGCGTCACGGCTGACTTCGATGTCCTGATCAACCTCTCGTATCGAAGTCATGCGCGCAACGGCGCGGCGCGAGGGATCTACATCGTCCATTTCCCGGACAGGCCCGGGGCGGACCTACGTCCATGGCAGCGGTTCCTGCGTTCGAAGTTGCTTCGTCTTTCGCGAACCGATCGACGGATGATCAAGGTCGAATCCGGATTCCACGAGGCTGACACCATCCGTTGGCAAGAGGTGCGTTGGACGAATGGCGACGGCGTGCTCGACGTCGACGTACCCACCGGAGCCGAGAAACATCTGCAGCTTCGGTTCGGTCGATTCATTCCGGGTGGGATCGATCGGACGATTTCTGTCGAAGTTGATGGTGTCGTGATGGCGACCGATGTTCTTCGCTGCGCGCGCAACCGGTTCGAAGTCGTCGAACCGTTGCTGATCAGCGTTCCCGTTGTCGGCCGAATCGGACGAAACCGTGTGGTGATCCGCAGCGAGTCCGGTTCGCCCGCCGGCATTCTCGGCAACGGGGACAATCGAATCCTCGGGGTTCCGCTCGTTTCGGCGAGTTTCTCGAGAGGTCCGGTCGGTGCCGCGGTTTCGCGTGCTTCGCTTCTGACGGCGGTTCCTGCGGGAACGGATTGGCTCCAGTCGTATGACCTCGTGATCGCGAACTCGGAGTTCACCCGAACGTGGATCCAACGGTGGTGGGGCATCAACAGTGTCGTCCTCGAGCCTCCCGTAGCGCTCCGTGTGCCGGGGCCGAAATCTCCGATGATCCTCTCCGTGGGTCGCTTCTTCGCTCCGGGTCGGGGACATGCGAAGAAGCAACTCGAACTCGTCCGAGCCTTCCGTGCTCTCGGCGCGGTCGCCGATGGCTGGGAGCTTCATCTGGCCGGTGGTTGCAGCCCCGAGGATGAGCCCTATCTCGACGAAGTGAAGTCGGAGGCAAACGGCCTTGCCGTCGTGTTCCACGTCAATGCTCCGGGTTCGGAACTCGATGGTCTCTATCGTCGGGCGTCGATCTACTGGCATGCGACCGGGCTGGGCGAGGATCTCGATCACGATCCTGTTCGGGCGGAACACTTCGGGATCACGACCGTGGAGGCGATGTCGGCCGGCGCCGTTCCCGTGGTTATCAACGCCGGGGGACAGCCGGAGATCGTCCGTTCCGGAGTTGACGGTTACCTGTTCGACACGCCCGAGGACCTTGTCCGGTTCACATCAAGCGTGATCTCGGACCCGGTTCTGCGGTCGGCAATGGGCGAGTCGAGCATCGAACGCGCCAAGCGATTCGGCATGGCGAATTTCGGTGCCCGGCTGAAAGCGCTCGTCGACGATGCCGGGGCAGCAGGCCCGGCCGGGCATTGACCCTCGGGGATCCTTGAAGGACCCACCTGCGCTGGTACGGTCGAAACATGGCTTTGGCGCGAATCGCAGTTGTGTGTGGCGATCGGGTCGGTTCGTTGATGGCAGGTCCGGCGATCAGGGCGGTCGAGCTGGCCAAGGCATTGAGTGGAGCCGGTCACCGGGTGGTGCTGGCCGCTCCCGAGGGCAGCGATCCTTCGACGCCAGGTGTGTCCGAGACGTTCGCTTGGTCAACGTCTGAGGATCTTCGCGAAGCGGTGGTCGGATCCGAGATCGTGGTGATCTTCGCCCCGGTTCTGGCCAACAACATGTGGTTGGCCTCCACCGGTTGTCTTCTCGTCGTCGATGCCTACGATCCCGGGCTCCTCGAGACCCTCGAATCGCGACGGGGGCAGCCGGTGAACGCGCAGCGCGACTGGATCGCCGACGCCGATTCCCAGATGCTGGCTCCGATGACCGTGGCCGATGTGGTGATCGTCGCCAACGAACGGCAACGCCATTTCGTCCTCGGGCTACTTGCCGGCGCCGGTCGCCTCGGATCCCGGACCCTCGCCGAGGATCCGCAGCTGAACCGTCTGGTGATCACCGTTCCCTTCGGAATGCCGGTGGAGCCACCGGAATCGTCGTCGTCCCCGTTGCGTCATCCATCGGGACCATTCGATGGTGACGCGTTCGTTGCTCTCTGGGGTGGTGGTCTCTATTCATGGCTCGATCCGGTAGCGCTTGTCGAAGCTGTGGCGTTGACCTCCGACAAACGGGTGGTTGCAGCCTTTCTTGCCGGACCACATCCGACTCCGGCGGTGGGGGAGATGCCACTCGTCGATGTCGCCAAGCGTCGGGCGCGCGAACTCGGACTTCTCGATTCGCGGATTCATTTTGTCGAGCAGTGGGTCCCTTACGCCGAGCGCGGCAACTGGTTGCAGAGCGCCGATGTGGGCGTCTCGCTCCACCATCGTCACGTCGAGACGGAACTGTCCTATCGGACGAGGATGCTCGACTATCTGTGGGCGGGGTTGCCTGTCATCTGCACGTCGGGCGATGTGATCGCAACAGATGTGGCTGAATCGGATCTCGGATGGGTTGTCGAGCCCGGCGATATCGAGGGCATCGCCGCAGCGCTCGACGCCGCGAGTAGTGAGACGCCAGCCTCCGCGGATGGGCGACGGGCACGGATTGGGCGAGCGTCACAGGACCGGACCTGGGCGGTTGTGACAAAGCCCCTCATCGAGGTATGCGCAGATACCCGTCTTGCCCC
>WLFD01000159.1 GCA_009703925.1 Actinomycetota bacterium
GTCGGTGATGTCGTCGGTCTGATCGGGATGCTCTCCACGGAAGCGGCGGGAGCAGTGACCGGCGCCCTGCTCGTCGCCGACCGCGGAACGGTGATGTTGCCATGACCGGGCTTCTCGATGGTCGGGTCGTTCTGGTGACCGGCGCCGCTGCGGGTGTGGGTCGAGGTGTTGCTGTCGCGATGGCCGAGGCCGGGGCAATCGTCGGAATCGGTGTACGTCGTCCGGAGAACGCGGTGGATGTCGCCGATGAGGTGGCAGCGGCCGGTGGCACGCCTGTGCTGCTTCGTTGCGATGTCACCGACGGTGCGCAATCGGCGGCGGCCATCGCCGAACTCGTGGCGAATCATGGGCGCCTGGACGCTCTCGTGCACAACGCCGTGAGCAATCGTTCGAGCGAACCGACGGATTTCGAGAACGCCTCACTGGATCTGTGGGAAGAGCATGCGTCGGTGACGGTTCGCGCCACATGGCGTCTCGCCGTTCAGGCGCATCCCCATCTCAAGGCGAGTCTCGGCGCACTGCTTCTCATGACGTCACCGGCGGGCATCGAGGGATCGGCTCCGCTGCCGTTCTACAGCGCGGTCAAGGCCTCGCAGCGCGGCTTCGTGCGGGCACTGGCCCGCGAATGGGGTCCCGATGGAATCCGGGTGAACAGCATTGCGCCGCTGGCGCTTTCGCCTGCGCTCGAGAATCTCAAAGCCACCGATCCGGAACGCGTCAAGCGGATCGAGAGTCTGGTGCCGTTGGGTCGATTGGGAGATCCGCGGACCGACATCGGGCCACCCTCGGTCTTCCTGTGCAGCGACGAGGCTCGCTATGTGACCGGGCAGACCCTTGTCGTCAGCGGCGGTCGATTCACGTCACTGTGAACCGACCCGCCGGGACTGCTCACCAGTCGGCGAGGCGGGCGCGCAGTTCTTCGTTGTGGACGAACACCGGGAGCTCGTCGCGGTCGTTGACGGCGGGTCGAATCGACGTGCCGCCGTCGACGCAAAGCACCTGACCGGTCACATAGTTCGCCAGATCCGACATCATGAACAGGACGGCGGACGCGATGTCGTCCGATGTGCCGCGACGACGCATGGGGATGACTTCGAGATCGTTGCCGTCGGTGTCGCCCGGCTTGCGCGTCGACGCGCTCTTGGGCGTGGCGATGGATCCCGGTGCGACGGCGTTGAGGCGGATCTGGCGGCTGCCCCATTCGACGGCAAGCGAGCGGGTGAGGGAGAGAACAGCGGCCTTGGCGGCGGCGTAGGCCGAGCCGTAGGGCATCGCGTTGAGGGCCGAGACGGTCGCGATGTTCACGATCGATCCGCCGTTGCCCTGTTCGACGAGTTTGCGACCGACAGCACGGACCGTGTTGACGGTGGAACCGAAGTTGAGGGCCATGACATCGTCGAAGGCGGCATCTTCACTGACGAACGGCGCCCACTGCGGCGGCCACATGCCGCCGGCCACCTGTACGGACCCGCGCAGAGGGGCCAATGAACATGCCCGTTCGACAACGTCGGCGACGGCGTCCTTGTCGCGGCCATCGGCGAGAAGTCCGATATGCGAGATTCCGTTCGCCTCGAGATCGTCGGTGCAGATCGCGAGTTTGTCCGCATCGATGTCGGCAGCGACGATGGTGGCTCCGGCGTTGCCGAGATGACGACAGATCGCGGATCCGATTCCCCCGCCGCCGGCACCCATCACCACGATCGACTTGCCGGCGAGTCCCCACATGTCCGAAACGTCAAGAGTCATGAACCGACTCTAATTCGGGCGACGAGGTGTGCTCAGGGGTGCATCTGGGCGGCGTCGGTCGGGCGATGCCAACCGCCGGCCGCCCAGTTGCCGCCGTCGACGTGGATCGATGTGCCGGTGATGAACCGTGAAAGATCACTCGCAAGGAACAGTGCTGTTGCCGCCGAATCTTCGGGGGTGCCGAAGAAGCCGAGCGGCGGCACGAACGCAGGCAGGAATTCGGGATCGGAGGCGAGCATGGCCTTGCGCGCTTCCTGTTCGCCTTCACTGGGTTGGGCGTCGGGGGAGATCGAGTTGATCCGGATGCGTCGGGTTCCCAACTCGAGGGCGAGAGTTTTCGAGAGACTCTCGACGGCGGTCTTCATCGCGGCGTAGATCCCGAATCCCGGGCCCGCTTGGTAGGCCTCGATCGAGGTGAGGTTGATGATCGACCCGCCATCGTTCATGACGGGAGCGACGCACCGGATGAAGTGGGTGACCTGTGTGAAGTTCTCCGCGATCAGCGACGCTTCACCCTTGGCGTTGGTGTCGAGGAAGGCCGAGACGAAGGTCCCGCCGGCGTTGTTGACGAGGACATCGACCGGGCCGAGTTGAGCGGAGACCTGTTCGACGAACACGGTGACGGCTTCGGCGTCGCGCACGTCGAGAATGCCGGTGAGTACGGGTCGGCCCATCGCCTGGATCTCGGCGGCCAGTTCGGCGAGTGGCTCTTCCTGCCGATCGCACAGGGCGAGGGTCGCGCCACAACGGGCGAACAGCCGCGCCGTGGCCCGGCCGATTCCCTCGGCTGCCCCGGTGATGATGACCACGCGGTCGGTGAGGAGGATGGAACGTGCGTCGAAAAGGTCGGCCATGCGCTCACTTTCCCACATGCCCGACCCGGTCGGCGCCCTTTGCCGTCATGGGTGAGACTGCAGCCGTGAAGCTTTCCCTTTGGCCGTCGACCAGTCAGGGCTGGAACGAACTTCTGGACGTCGCTGTCCATGCGGACGGCGCGGGCTGGCACTGCCTCTACATCGAGGACCATTTCATGGGAGATGGTGGCGCCTTCGGTCCGGAAACCGATCCGCGTCTCGAGGCGACATCGGTTCTCGCGGCGCTGGCACCGGCGACGGAGCGGATCCGCCTGGCGCCGCTGGTGCTGTCGGCGACGCATCGCCATCCGGCAGTGATCGCCAACTGGGCGGCCACGATGGACCACCTGTCGACAGGTCGGTTCACCCTTGGTCTCGGCGCCGGCTGGCAACAGAACGAACATGCCGACTACGGGATCGGGCTCGGGAGCCCGGGGCAACGGCTCGCGCGCCTCGACGAGTACTGCACTGTCGTCCGATCGCTGCTGTCCGGTGGCCGGAGCACGTTCGACGGCGAGTGGTTCGCCCTCTCCGACGCGTTGTGCGAACCGGGCCCGATCCAGGATCCGTTGCCGATCCTTGTCGGCGGCAAGGGCGATCGGATGCTCGGCGTTGTCGCAGAACACGCCGATGTCTGGAACATGTGGGCGATGCCCGATCTTTTTTCGTCGACATCGGGGAAACTCGACCGGGCCTGTGAACTGATCGACAGGGATCCGCAGACCCTCGCCCGATCGACGCAGGCGCTCGTGCTGCTGACGGCGGATCGGCAGTTGGCCCGGGAGTTTGTCGAAACCCATGACCCGCGCGCCGCCTTCGCCGGCACCGCGGGTCAGTTTCTCGACCTCGTGGGTGAGTGGGAGAGGGTCGGTGTCGACGAAGTCATCGTTCCCGACTGGCACTTGGGGCGCGGCGCGCAACGACTGGAGCGACTCGAGGAATTGCAGCAGGCCTTTCGGCAGCGTTGAGCCCCGTGGTTCAGAGTTGCTGCGGTGAGCGCCACGAGCGCTTCGAGGCCCAGACGATCCAGGCCAGTGAACCGACGGGGATCTCGAGGAGGTACGTGAATCCCCGGAAGAGGAAGACCGCGGCGGTGGCGGCGGTGTCATCGGCACCGAAACTGATGAGTGCGGCGGCAGCACCGGTTTCCACGAATCCGACACCGCTGGGGGTGATCGGAACCGCTTCGAGAAGCCGGGCGAACGCGAACGCAGCGAAGATCTCGACCCAACTCGCCGTGTCACTGTCGATGCCGAGTGCGCGGCAACACGAGAGAAGGAGCAGGAACTGGATCAGGTTGAACGCGATGATCCAGATCGTGATCCGCCACCAACGCTGTTTGAGCAGACCGATGCTGTGATGGCGGAAGTCGAGGATGCTGTCGGCGACCTGAGGGACAGTTCGCCGCTTCAGTTTCGAACATGCAAAGGCGATGATGCGCTGCGCCGTGTTCCCGATGCGGAGCGCAAGTGCCTCGCTCCGCAGAACGAGACCGAGCAGGACGATGGCCCCGATGAGTGCGACGAGGCCGATCAGGGTCGGGACGAGAAGCTTTCCGGTCGCGCTTCCGGTCGAGACGAGGAGTACGAGAGCGAGGATGGGCATCCCGAGTTTCGCAAAGATGTTCCAGATCCCCGAAACGAGGATCGACAACGTGACCGACGGGGCGGAGAATCCCCACGACATGTCGATCGCATAGGTGGCGCCGACCCCGATCGCGCCACCGAAGGGGAGAACGTTGGACACCGCGCTTCCGGCGAAGTTCACGGTGAGCGCCTGCGACCGGCGCAGTCCCGGGAGGGTGTTCACAAGGACTCCGGTGTAGGCGAGCATCCCGGTGAACCACAGCGCCGAGAGTCCGGCGAACTCGAGAGCATCGAGTCTCGACATCTGCTCCCAGATGTCGGTGTACTGCGAACCCGTGACCGCGGGAATGACGAACACGAAAATGACCGCGATGACCGAAAGGGAGCCGACGATCTCGCCGACCCGGCGCGGAGTCGATTTGCGGTGGAGTTCGTGGCTGACGACGGCCACGGGATCGATTGCCTCTTCAGCCGAAAGGCCGCGAAGGGCCTCCGGGAGATCGTCGTCCTGGATTTCGGTCACGCCGGTCGGGTGAAGAGCGATTCGACGGCGGGGGGGAGATCGGCATCTGCGGACGGGGCAAGGACGAACCATTCGGTCGAGAAGGCGATCGCGAAGATGTCGTCGGGGAGACCGAGGAAGACCGACAGCGTGCGGACGGTATCCGGAGCGCCGGTGGCCTGGGTGGCGTGTGCGGCCATCGAGGCGCGCTTCGCCGAAAGTTGCGGGCCGACGTCGGCGACGTGGGTGATCTCGTCGTGCGGCGTGTACCAGGACGAAACATCCGGAGGAACGAAGCCCTCGGGCACCTCGAATCCGAGGCTGCGGGCGAGTTCGATTCCTCCCGAGAGGAACTCCCGGTCGATCGTCGCCTGCAACAGGGGCACGCCTGTCGCGAGCGAGGCGGCGTACGCGACGAGATGAACCTGAACGTGATCGGGATGACCGTAGCCACCGTTGCGATCGTCGGCGATCAGGATGGTGGCGTTCTCGCGGCGCAGGATCTCGACGAGGTGCCCGGCGGCTTCGTCGATCCCGGCGGCACAGAACGAACCCTTGGGCCATGCTCCGTCAGTCGGGGGAACGAGTCCCGAATCGTTGTAGGGGAGGAACTCGAGACCGGCGACACCGAGCGCATCGGCCGAGACCTTTGCTTCGCGGGCGCGTCGGCTGCCCAGATCCTCGTCGTCGTCGAGAACGGTTGCCCCGACGGTTCCGGCATCGCCCTTCGTCGCGAGGACGAGAATCACCCGGTGGCCGGCGGCCGTCGCGGAGGCGATGGTCCCGGAACTGAGGAGGGCCTCATCGTCGGGATGGGCATGGAAAACCACGAGTGTCGCCTGAGTCACCCCGCCATTCTTGCAGGGAGGAGCGGGGGAGTACCGTTGCATCACTA
>WLFD01000016.1 GCA_009703925.1 Actinomycetota bacterium
CGTTCGACGAGTCCGGATTTCGCCCTGTCGGCTCCGCCCAGAACCCGGAAAAGGGTGGTTTTCCCGGCGCCGTTTCGGCCCACGAGACCGACTTTGTCTCCGGCCCGGACCTGAAAGGTCACGCCGTCGACGATGGTCTTGCCACCGATTTCTACGACGAGGTCCCTTACATTCAGCACGCTTCAGTCAATCACCCCTGAGAGGCCCCCAAATTCAGGGCCTCCCGAGCAGGGCTTATGCCGGTGGGGGACCGAGGTAAATGGAAACCGGATCACCCCGGCGGCGCGTGGACTCGACTCGTCGGAGCAAGTCCTGATCGACTCCCGCCAGCATGGAACCTTCGGTGTCGACGTTGCCGCCTCCGGTAGCGAGAGCCTCGGCGAGATCGGGTCGGCCGGCTGCGGTGAGTTGCCGGGCGAGTTCGGACTCTTCGGTGAAGTAGGCGATGCGTTCTTCCGGGGTGAGCGGGTCCCAGGACGCCAGGAGCCTCACATCCGGGTGCCCACGCCAGAACCAGGCGGCATCGGCGTTGACGACCCAGACCGTGGCCTCGGGTGTCCGGGCCTCGGTGGATCGGTGATCGCCGAACCGGTAGGACTCGGAGTCCTCGGTGACGACCTTGAGGCCATGGCGCTCGAGGTCGAGCCGGATGGCATCGGCATAGGAACCCCAGATCGAACCGGTCGACTGCACGATCACCGGACCGGAACCGGCGAGTTCGGTCTCGAGTGTCGGAAGCAGGTGTCCGAGGATGGCGGTCGCCGACGGACCCGGGGCGGTGGTTGCGGAAATCAACGAAGTCGTGTTTCGTCCCGTCTGGAAGGTGACCACGAGACAGACGAAGCCGAGCGCGACAGGTCCGAATCGGCGGAGCACGTCCGGGATCTGGACGAGACGCGAAGCGGCCGACAACAACGACCAGGCGATCGAGAGCCAAAAGAGGCAGGCGACGATCCACCACCATCGCACCAGGTAGCCGAAGAGCGGGCCGGTGATCCTCGAGGTGGCGATGATTCCGGCGAGTGCGAGGACACCGACAAGAATCTGGAACCGGAATGCCGAACCGCATCGCATTCGCCATGCGCCGAGTGCGGCGACGCCGAAGGCGAGAATCGGCACGGCGAGGCCGAGGCCGGAGGAACCCGGAAGTGCTCCATCGAGCCCGGCGGGCTCGATGGATCCGAGCCACGGCGCATCGGGCACCGCGAGATGTCGGGCGGCCTGACCGAGAGCGGTCCCGAATCCGGCGGGCGATTCGGATCCCGAGAGGAAATAGGAACCGATGGCGCCGAGGTTCCCCGATCCTGCGAACTGGTCGACGAGGACAGGGAGCCAGCTGAGAATCCCGATGATGACGAGGGAGCCGGTGAGCCAGCGTCGCCTGCGTCTGTCGGGTGGCATGAGAGGGACAGTTCCGCGACGTTGCCATGCAAGTGCCCACGCTGCGGCGCCAACCGCAAACACCGTGACCGCATAACCGACGTGGCTCTGCACGAGAAATGTACCGGTCAGAAGCAGCGCCGGCCACGCCCAGTGGTCACCCTCGGCGCCACTCCACGCGAGGAAAACGAGAAGCACGAGGGGGAGAAGGGTTATGTACGGATTCCATGGATCGCGCAACATGGATGGACCCATCGAGTGGACGAGAACCGCCAGGGCGACCGATGTGAGCGCGACCAGGGGCAGGCGGCCGCGTCGCCAGGCGATGGCGAGAACTGCGCCGGTCACCGCACAGGCGAACAACCCCGAACCGGCGAGGAGGTCGACCGATCTTCCTCCGAGAAGGTTGTAGGGAATGGCGAGCAGCCAGTAGAGGAGGGGCCCGGGATGGTTCCAGCCAAATCGTGAATAGGGGCCGAGCAGGGGCGTGTTGTGGCCGACGTCGGCGACCCGCATCGCGAGCACCGCCCAGTCCCCGGTGGGGTACCAAGGGAGATCGAGAGCGGCGGTCGCGGCCTGATAGACGGGTCGAATGGTGACAACGCCGAGCACCACCGCAAGGAGCGCTTCCCGATGCCGGACGACTCGGGACGAGAGCGCAGCGGGCGACCGGGGACGGAGCGCCGGACTCGGGGGAAGGATTTCGGTCGTCATGGGATTCGGGGTGAGGGTACCGGACGGAAAACCGCGGAAAGAGACATGGCCGGCAACCGACGGACCTCAGGCGGCTGGCGGCGGCGGCGGGGCGCCGGCTCCCCGCAGGAGGAGTTCGATGGACGAGCCGCTGTTTTCCCTGCCTGTGGGGGAGGGACAATTCTCGAGCAGGAGAAGTCTCAGCACCGTGGCGATGAATGACGCCACATCCAGATCGGCGTCGAACTGGCCGGCCGCCTTCGCTTCGAGGGCGCAGGTCATGTACGTCGAATAGGAGCTGTGCTGAACCAGTTCGGGAAGTACGCGGGTGGCCGCTCCGGCATAGAGGAGTACGACGCTCTGGGCGATGGCCGGCGAACGTCGGAGTTCCTCGGCGCTCAACTCGAGCATGGCCCGCAGGTCGGTGATCGGATCGCCGGTGCGCTCGAGCATCTCGAACCGTTCACTGACGTTGAGTTCGAAGATCGCCATGGCGAGTCCGGACTTCGATCCGAATGCCTGGGCGAGAGTCCGTTCCGGGAATCCCGTGACGACCGCAATTTCTGAAAGCGAGAGTTCGGTCCAACCGATCCGTGTGATGAGCCTGCGGGTCGCGACTGCAACCTCTCTTGCCGCATCAGGATCGAGGGGCCTCGGAGGATTGGCCGACGACAGTTCGTCAGCCGACATCTGTGCGCTCTTGATGGCGAGGCCGGAGGACGGCCAGGAGTTGACCGGATCGAATACCGCTTCAAGATCGCGCTGATCATCGACCCGAGCGGTGATCACGAGCAGAAGCGTCAAGGCCACATATCCGTAGATCTCGCGGGGCATGCCCTCGGGGTCGATGCGATGGCGGGCGGCGAGGGCGTCTGTGATGGTGGCGTAGATGGCGCGGAGATGCTCGTCATTGACGGGAGCGCGGGTCTTCCTTCCCCAGTTCTCCCTGAGGAAGACGTGGGTGCGCTCCGAGCGTTGCTCGATGAGCTTGTAATGCTCCCGCAATCGCTCGGCGACTTCCGGATCGTCCATCTGCGAGAGGAATCCGAGGCGGATTCGCAGCGCGGGGTCGGCGAGTACCGCGTCGAACTGGGCATCGAACGCGGAGAGGAATCCGGCCACGATGTCGGGTCCCGTCAGCCTCATGTTCGTGATCGCCTCGCTGACGGCGCTGGTCTTGACGACGGGCTCGCGATGGGCGAGGTGCTCGATCAGGTCGTCGAGATAATCCTTGGTCGACGGCCAGTAGGAATAGAACGTGGATCGTGTCACGCCGGCCGCTTTGGCCACCCGGGCCACGGTGTATCCCCCGAAGAGAACCGACGGCGGTTCGTCGATCCAGAGGTTGACGCCCGCCTCGAGGATACGGGTCTGCATTTCGGGTTTGATTGCCGTCTGACCTGGGTCGGACATGGTTCCGCCTTGCTTGCCGGGTCGATGACCCGACACAGGTGTCGAGTGGGATGGTCAAAACTGTACGTTGCCGAACGGTTGCTAAGGGTGGACACTTACTACACGCGGGACCAGGAAAAGTGGTGGCCGGGGCGTCGGGCAATTGGGTTGCCCGACGCCGGCCAGACAGGAAGTGGCGGCAGATGAGCGACAGCGGAGTTGGGGACAAGGTGACGGGACAGGACGATCCGGGTTTGTTCTCGGATTCATCAACCGTTTCGAATGGCCCGCTCGAGGTGCTCGAATACCTCGGGACTGGTGACGTGGCCGCCGCCCATCAGGTGGCCCGGGCCCAACTCGCTTCTGCGGGTTCCGATGTCGCCGCGCTCGCCCAATGGCGACGATGGGCCGCGATCTGCGCATTCTGGGAGGGCGATTTCGCACACGTGGAAGAGCTCGGTTCCGATGACGGGCTCGAGGGGGAACTGCTCCGCGGCGCGATTCATGCGCTGCGTGGCGACGAGCCGGAGGCGGACGAAGCCTACGAGCGGGCCCTCGAAATCGCTCTGGCTGCTGGAGATCCGGTCCTGGAAACATCGACACGCGCCCTGCGGGCCCAGTTCATGGCCGGCTTCGATCCCGAACGCTCACTCGAAGACTCCCGGTTGGCGGAGCAACTGGCTCGGTCGACGAATCAGGACTGGTGGGTTTCATTCGCCCGGTTCACCGAAGCTGTTGCGCTCGATTCCAGCGGAAGATTTGCAGAAGCAGCGGCCGCCTACGAGGAAGCGGTTTCGGCAATTCCGACGGTTCTCGAACGGGCGGCAACGGAACTGCACTTTGCCGAGTTCTCCATTCGTTCGGGCGACAAACAGCGCGCCATCGCCCTGCTCGATCACGTGATCCCGGTGTTCGAACGGGCAAATGCGAAGTACTGGCTCACGCGGGCGCTGTTGGCCCGGGCCTCGGTGGAGCGAGATCGAGGCGGTCGTTGGCTCCGTCAGGCTCGCGCCGTCGCCGGCGACGATCCGGCTTATGCGCGATTGTTCGTCCCGATCCGGGGTCTGAGCATCAAGATCGGCCCGACGTCGTCGGCGTTCATGGGTGACGAACCGGTCTCGTTCCTCACCCGTCACGCCGAACTGGCGCTCTATGCACTCGTGATGGCGGGTTCCGACGGAGTTCCCGCTGACGATCTCGCCGGATGGCTCTGGCCCGACAGCAGCCTCCAACGCTCGCGTCCGCGTCTACGGACGCTGTTGTGGCAACTGCGCAACGGGCTCGGGTCCGAGGCATGGCGGGTGCAGCGATCGAGGGGAATGGTCGGCATCGACTTGAACGGCGTGGATGTCGAGTATTCGGCTGACCCAGCGGAGTCGATGGTCATGTTCACGAATTTCGGGCTCGACCAGCCATCGTTCTTCGGGCCGAGTCTTTGATCGGTGGCCGGCCAAAGCCCGATTCCAGCGGATAACAGTTAATGACGCTCGTCGATCAGGGGGTCACGTGGATCTTGACCGGGGGAGGGGTCGGGAGATTTCGATCCATTGACCATGCAGTGAGTTCGTAGTCATTCGGTTCGAGCTTCGGCGGTTTGCCATCTGGAAGGCATGACCCAAGGCCCCTGTTTTGAGAACCTGAACACATGGAGTCGAGTGTCGAGAACGTGATCGGGACACGCATCTCCCCGACTGCGATCATCCAAAGGCCCGCGCACGTGAGTGCCGGAAGGTCCTGTCCGCGTCCGCTTCTGCGAAGCTCTGGCGTGTACAACGTGCACGCCTTCGACACGATTGGCGCTCCTGTCCGATTGTCTAGGACGATCCAGCCACTGCCGTTCTCGCCGGCAACGAGTTCGGTGTCAACGATCTCGAAGTGGGCGGAGAAGGGAACATCCGAAATTGTCGTTATTGTTGACTCACTTCTCGGAACCGTCTCAATGTTCGATGTGTTCGAACAGGCGGCGAGACCTGCACTGAAAACGAGCGCCGCAACGACAGCGACGAACCGGCCTGACGGTGAGCCGCTGGCAGATGCGAGTCGACGCGAGCTACAGCTACCGGCGACACGTTCCCCGAGCGGCCGAGGACGTTGCCAATGGATGTGATTGTTCTCTCTCATGGATTCGACGGGGTATTCAACGCGAGACCCCAGATGAAGTTATGGAAGGCGATTGGAGTTCCCACCGAGTACGGCGGACTGCCATTCGGATTCGACGAGGTGATCGTCCCGACCGCTCCATACCCGTAGATCGTCGAGAGGCTTATGTAGCCTCCGCTGTCGCCGTTGAGTGACGCAGATCCGTCCCATATGAATGCTCCTGCGACGTGAGTAACCCCGGAACTTGCGTCAATGACAGGGGTGTCCGATCGGTTGACCTGAGTTATGACGCCACAATTTGTACCTCCCCACGCTGCTGTGGTCATTCCCTGGCCGCAGACCGAATACCCGACGATGGGGTCGACGCCGGCTTGCGTCGTCCGACGGACGCCATTGCCAGGTCCCTCCCAGAAGAAGCGACTCGAGTTCGTGGAGATAATCTGAACGTCTGGATAACCATCAGCGAAAATCGATGCCGAAGTGGACCCGACCGGGTTGTTGAGCAACGGGTTACCGAAGCTGGTGTTGAAGTAGGTGAGAGATCCGCAGTGTCCTGCTGACAGGAGGAATCGAGCCCCTGATGCGTTGTGGGCACCGGGTCCACTCGTGCACCTCAGGTGGGCCGAACCAAACAGAGCGAATGCGAGTGCGTCGCCGCCGTTCCAGGGAGCGGAGTCGGCAAACCGTCCAACCGTTGCATATGACGAGGCCGGCTTGACGAACGTGAAGGCGATTTCGGGGAACATGTCTTTGAGCGTTCCCTGAATTGGTCCAACAAGTTCGGCCGATTCGATCACGAGACCGATCGCATCGAGACCGACCGAATCAATGGCGAAACCTGCCAAGTCTCCGTTCATAGCGTTGCGGTCGAGGATGATCTGCCGGACTTCTAATCGACGTTGATAGCTCACATTTGTTGATTCAAACTCGAATGTTGTCGATCGACCGAGAGTCCCACGCGATTCGTCTGCGATCGCGCCGACATATTGCCGAAGTTGAGCGCCCTCATCGCGTTCGGAATCGACGAGACCGATGACGAGAGTCGAGTTGTCGATTGCCCGAATTCCACCGAACGCTCCAGGGAACCGACCTTCGAGGTCGGAGGGAAGTCCGAATACCTTTGTCGCGATCTTTGAGAGCTGGACCTCCTCCTCGGTCGACAGATCGGAGGACATCGTTGGTGGGCCGCTGGCCCCGGAAGCAGGTGCGGTACCTCGTGTAAGGCCTGCAAAGAGGATCGCCGACGCAATGATGAATGGCGACACGATGCTGACAAAACCCCTCGCCGTCTCACGCTGATCGGAGAACTTCATGTAGGTCCTTCCGCCAAAGGGGTATGACTCCGAGGATGACAGTTGGTAAACCCATTGTCAATCGAATGATTTGATCAGTACGCCGATCGACAAGGTCTGCCCGAACCAGTTGGGCGCGGCCATCACGATCTCTACATGAGTTACGGATGGCGTCTGCGACCCGCAGTCAGTTGCCCGCTCAATTCCTCCTGCAAGCAGAAAGACCTCCGTCAGATTAATAGTCTGCCTTCCAAACTGAACTTGCATGACGCGCCGGTAGGCACTCAAACCCCTGACATTCGGATTGATGATCCGTTTGCCGTCGCTGGAATCAGACGTCGTCGGGGTCGTACTCGCCCCGCTCATATTCGCGGCGTCGGTTGATCTGGGCCACGAAGGCTCCAACGAGGACGATGGCGAGAATTGCGAAGATCGCAACGAGAAACATGGGAACTCCCGGAAGTGGTTGTGCGAAGTGTTTTGCTGGGGTTCAGGTTAGGGCCGAAGTGAGCGGCCGATGATCTCTTTCATGATTTCAGTGGTTCCCCCATAGATGGTCTGGATCCGCGAGTCGCAGAAAGCCCGGGCGATCGGGTACTCGAGCATGTACCCGTAGCCGCCGTGGAGTTGCACGCACTGGTCGACGACGCGCTTCTGCAACTCGGTCGCCCACCATTTCGCCATTGCCGCTTCCTCGACAGTGAGTTCCTTGGCGACGAGTGCCTCGACGCAACGGTCCATGAACACTTCACCGATTTCGATTTCCGTGGCCATTTCGGCGAGAACGAAGCGGGAGTTCTGGAACGAGGCGATGGGTTGTCCGAATGCCGTTCGATCATGGGTGTACTCGATCGTCCAGCGGAGAGCTTGGCGAGCCGCGGCCATGGCTCCGACGGCGATCGACAACCTTTCCTGCGGGAGGTTGTCGACGAGGTGGAGAAAGCCCATGCCTTCTTCACCGAGAAGATTCTCGACCGGCACCCGGACATCGGTGAAGAAGAGTTCGGCGGTGTCCTGGGCGTGGAGTCCGACCTTGTCGAGATTGCGGCCGCGTTCGAAACCGGGCATTCCGCGTTCAAGAACCAGCAGGCTCATGCCCTTGTGTCGTTCGGTCGGATCGGTCTTGACTGCGGTGATCACCAGATCGGCGTTGATCCCGTTGGTGATGAATGTCTTTCCGCCGTTGACGACGTAGTGGTCGCCATCGCGGATCGCCGATGTCGTCATCGATGCGAGATCGGATCCGATCGCCGGTTCGGTCATCGCGATTGCCGTCACCAGCTCTCCGGAACAGATGCCGGGGAGCCACCGTTCCTTCTGCGCATCTGTCGTCAGATTGAGGAAGTAGGGGAGGCACACGTCGTTGTGGAGCGTGATTCCCATACCGGCCGATGCGACACCTGCATAGGCAAGTTCCTCGCTGATGACGAAGTTGTAACGGAAGTCGTCGACACCGCCGCCACCGAATTGCTCAGGAGCGTCGATGCCGAGAAATCCGGATGCGCCGGCCGCCGTGAACATCGATCGGTCGACGATTCCCGCCTGCTCCCAACGCTCGAAGTTGGGGCTGATCTCCCGTTCGACGAACGTGCGGAACGATTGCCGGAAAAGCTCATGGTCCTCGGTGAACACCGTACGTTTCATGTCCGGAGGGTAGGCCACGAAGGGCGCGATTGTCGCCGATGGCCGGTCTCAGGTCGAGGGTGTCGACGCGACGAAGTCGATGACGTGGCGGGCAATGACGGGTCCGGCATCTTCCTGCAGGAAGTGGCCGGCACCCTCGATCGTGGTGTGGGGCTGTCCGGCTGCGCCCGGCACTTTGAACTGGAAGGCGCGCTCGCCGCCCGTGGTGACCGGGTCGCGGTCGGAGAAGAGGGTGAGGAGCGGCCGATCGAACGTCGCCAGAACCGCCCATGCGTCCCTGTTGGCCTGTGATGCAGGATCATTCGGCGAGCCCGGCACGAGCGTCGGCATCATGCGCGCCGCTTCCTTGAATGTCTCGTCCGGAAACGGCGCGTCGTAGGCGTCGACGATCGAAGCGGTGAGAGGTGTCGTGCAACCTCCGGCGACGATCTTTCCGACCTCGAAGACCGGGGTTTCCTGCGAGAATTTTTGCCAGGCGAGGAATCCCTCCTGAGCCGGCTTGTCGCCGGTGCCCATGCCGGTGTTGGCGACGATGATGCGAGCGAATCGATCGGGGTGCTCGCCCACGAGGCGCAAGCCGAGCAGGCCGCCCCAGTCCTGGGCAAACAGGTTGACGTCGCGAAGGTCGAGGTTGTCGAAGAGTGCTTCGCGCAACCATTCGACCTGGCGCGCATAGGTGTGGTCGTTTCGATCGGTCGGTTTGTCGGATCGGCCGAAGCCGACGAGATCGGGGGCCACGCACCGGAACCCTGCGGCGACCAGCGGGGGAATCATCGAGCGATACAGGAAGCACCAACTCGGTTCGCCATGAAGAAGAAGAACGATCGGCCCATCAGTCGGTCCTTCGTCGAGAAAATGGATCCGAACCGATTTCGATCCGTTGTCGGGATCGGTGACGTCTGTGTAGTGCGGTGCGAAGGGGAAGTCGGGGAGATCCCGGAACCGTTCGTCGGGCGTGCGGAGAAGCTTCATCGGATCCTCGGTGATCAGGGGCACATGGTCGCCTGCCGTGCGCGCAAAGTCTTTCAGAGTTGGCCGTTTGGCGATGGCATTCGTGTATGGTTCGAAATGAACACGGGAGCCCGGACGGCCGGGCTGAGAGGGAGGGGCAGTTCTCCTCCGACCGTTGCACCTGATTCGGGTAATGCCGACGAAGGAAGTTTTCGGTTCACATGCGGTTTCCGGTCCCGGATTCCTGTGCACATTCCGTGTCGCCCCAGGTGACCGTCATGAGCAATCCCGCAAACCAGAATCCACCGGAAGTCGTGGCGCTCGTCGTCTTCGGCGGCGATGCACCGGACCATCAGGCGGTCGCACGCCTCGATCGGTCGATGCCGCTGTTGGTGATCGCGGCCGATTCGGGAGCGGAGCACGCTGTCGCACTCGGCCTCGACATAGCGATCGCCGTCGGAGACTTCGACTCGATCGATGCGGATCTGCTGAGCCGACTCGAGGCGGATGGCACGACGATCGAACGGCACCCACCGACAAAGGATGCGACCGATCTCGAACTCGCGATCGATGTCGCCATACGCGAAGGCGCCACGACCGTCATTCTCATCGGCGGGCACGGTGGACGTGTCGACCAGTCCTACGGAAATCTTCTGGTACTCGCATCGCCGGCATATGCCGCGGTGTCGATGCATGGTCTCATCGGTGGAGCCCGTATCTCGGTCGCGAACCCGGACAGGCCGGTTGTGTTCGGAGGAGATGTCGGGGAATACGTGACGCTTCTTCCGATACACGGTGATGCGCACGGGATCACCACGACCGGTCTCGAATATGCGCTCGCAGGCGATTCGCTCCTTTCCGGCACCACACGGGGAGTGAGCAACGTGTTCGTCGGACCCGAGGCATCTGTCTCGGTGACCGCAGGTGTGGTGATCGTCGTACGCCCGGGCCCCGAACTGCCTGCCGAACCCTCCCGTCCGGACTCTCCGTCCGACGAATCCCGAGATCAAGGAACTGAATGATGTCATCTCGAACTTCGAGCGCCCGCTTCATCCGCCTCGCTGCCACACTCGCAATCGGCGGACTGTTGTTCGCTGCCTGCGGCAGTTCCGACTCGTCGTCGGGAAGCGGCGGAAAGTCCGGGTTCATTGTCGACGGCAAGTCGTTCGCGGTGGTGGATGCGAACGACAACCTCGTTCCGGTCCCCGATGCTCCGACCCTGCGGGTGATGACCCACGACTCGTTCGCAGTCAGCCAGAGCGTTCTCGATGAATTCACCGCCCAGACGGGTGTGAAGGTCGAACTCATCCCGTCCGGAGATGCGGTCGTCATGACCAACGCTGCGATCCTCACCGCAGGCAACCCCGTGGCCGACGTGCTCTTCGGTATCGACGAGAACCTTCTCGGCTCAGCATTCGACGCAGACCTCTTCGTCCCTTACGCCGCCACGCGCCTGAATGCGGTCGACCCCTCATTCACGATCGACGATCGCAACCGGGTGACGCCGATCGATCATGGTGATGTTTGCGTGAACTATGACCGCGAGGCCCTGTTGGCGTCGGGAACAACCGTGCCGACCTCCTTCGCCGATCTCGCGTCGCCAGACCTGAAGGATTCGCTCGTCGTCGAGGATCCGTCGGCATCGACGCCGGGTCTTGCCTTCATGCTTGCAACGATCGCGTCATTCGGTGGAGGCGACGACACGTCCTCGAATGCGGCGTGGCTGGAGTACTGGAAGTCCCTGAAGGACAACGGCGTCCAGGTCGTCGACGGATGGGAGAGCGCCTATTACGGGGCATTCTCCGGCGGCAGTGGCGAAGGAACCCGTCCGCTCGTGGTGAGCTACGCGTCAAGTCCTCCTGCCGAAGTCACCGACACGTCGGTGGCGGTCGACGCAACGCCCACGGGTGCGATCGCATCGACCTGTTACCGACAGACCGAGTTCGCCGGAATCCTCTCCGGGACCCAACAGGCCGTCGCCGCCGCATCGTTCATCGAGTTCATGTTGGGCAGGTCGTTCCAGGAAGATGTCCCGGGTCAGATGTACGTGTACCCGGTCCGGAACGATGCGGTTCTGCCCGAGGCATTCGCGAAGTACACCGCGACGGTCGAAACACCGTTGTCGGTTTCCTATGAAGATGTGAGCGCCAACCGGGATCGCTGGATCCGGCAATGGTCGGGCATCTTCCGTTGATCGCTCGACCGACGAAATCTCGCTTGGGGGTTTCGTCGCGTCTCCTGTTCGCTGTTCCGCCTCTGATGTTTCTGTCGGTGTTCTTCGTCTGGCCCGTTGCGACGATCGTCGTACGCGGCCTCCAGGGTGCCGCCGGTTGGGACTTCTCGGCATTCGGGGAGATCGTCGGCGACCCGTCGATGCGGAGGGTGGCGTGGTTCACGCTGTGGGAATCGGTGGCGTCGACGCTCCTGTGCCTCCTTGTCGGGCTTCCGGGTGCGGCGTTGTTCGCCCGTTACCGGTTCCGGGGCAAGCGGTTGCTGTGGTCGGCCCTGTTGGTGCCGTTCGTGTTACCGACGGTGGTGGTGGGCGTCGCCATGTTGGGTGTCTACGGGCCCGGAGGTGTGTCCGGACTGACGCTTTCGGGAACCATCTGGGCGATCCTGATCGCCCATGTGTTCTTCAACTATGCGGTGGTCGTGCGAACAGTTGGTTCGGCATGGGCAACGATCGGTCCGTCTGGTGAGAATGCCGCCCGCATGCTCGGTGCCGATTCGTGGCAGGTGTTTCGCAAAGTGACACTTCCGTTGTTGCGTCCGGCCATTGCGGCGGCGGCATCGATCGTCTTCCTCTTCAGTTTCACCTCGTTCGGCATCGTGCTGATTCTGGGCGGTATCCGTCAGCGGACGATCGAAGTCGAGATCTACGAGCAGACCGCGCGCTATCTCCATCTCGATGTTGCGGCGGCGCTGACGCTGATTCAGTTGATTGCCGTCGTTGTCATCCTGATCTGGTTCTCGCGATCACAGGATCGGCGTTCGGTCTCCTTCGAGCAGCACGCAGCATCGAGTACAGAAAGGGTTCCGTCGGGACTCCGTCAGAGGCTTTTCGTCTCGGCGAATCTCGCCTTCATGGCCGCATTGCTCGCGCTGCCCCTCGCGGTCCTGTTCGTCCGTTCGTTCTCGACACCGCAGGGATGGGGTCTCGACTTCTACCAATCGCTCGGAGATGCCCGAAGGGGGTCCACATCGTTCGTGGCGCCGATCGATGCACTGTGGAATTCACTTGTTTTCGCACTCGAGGCGACGATCATCGCCGTCGTGCTCGGGGCGTGTGCGTCCTGGGCCATAGCGGGAACGGACCTGGTGCGGGCCTCGACACGGTGGACGCGATGGGCCGACGTCGCCTTGATGATTCCCCTCGGAACCTCGGCCGTGACGGTCGGCTTCGGGTTCCTCATCACGTTCGACGAGGCGCCGATGAATCTGCGATCGTCGCTGTGGCTCGTTCCCCTTGCCCAGGCGATCGTGGCGCTGCCGTTCGTCGTGCGGTTGCTCGTACCGGCACTCAGGTCGATCGATCCGGTGATGAGGGAATCGGCCGCCCTCCTGGGAGCATCACCCCGTCGGGTGTGGACGACGATCGATCTGCCCATCGTGTCGCGTGCGCTGGCAGCGGCCGCCGGCTTTGCATTCGCCGTCTCGCTGGGGGAATTCGGTGCAACCGTGTTCCTTGCGCGGCCTGATCGGCCGACGGTGCCGGTTGCCATCTACCGAGCTCTCGGTAGACCGGGTGCATACAACTTCGGCCAAGCAATGGCCCTCTCGGTAGTGCTCATGGTGCTGACCGTCGGTGTGCTCCTCATGGTCGACCGACTGCGTACGCCGGGTTCGGCGGAGTTCTGAGATGACACGATCGCAGCAGGGGGCCGACCTCTCCATCACAGCAGTTTCGGTGACCTACGACGGTGCCAGCGCTGCGGCGCTCGATGCGGTGACGATGACGGTGCCGTCCGGTTCGGTGACCGCAGTTCTCGGTCCCTCCGGATGCGGCAAATCGACGCTGCTGCGGGTGATCGCCGGTCTGACAAGTCCGGATTCGGGACTCGTGACGCTCGACGGCGCAGATCTCGCCGGAGTGGCTCCCCACCGACGCGGCATCGGGCTCATGTCCCAGTCGAACTCGTTGTTCCCGCACCTGAACGTCGGCGGCAACGTCGAGTTCGGTCTCCGGATGCGAAAGGTTCCGGTCGGAGAACGGCGCCACCGTGTCGCCGAAGTACTCGAACTCGTCGGACTTCCCGGATGGCAGGACCGGCGGATCGATTCGCTCTCGGGCGGCGAAGCCCAGCGAGTTGCCCTCGCCCGCACCCTCGCTCCCGCTCCGAAGGTGGTCCTCCTGGATGAACCGCTCGGTGCTCTCGACCGGTCCTTACGCGATCGTCTCGTCCCCGATCTCGCCGAGTTGTTCACGCTGCTCTCGGTGACGGCGGTGTACGTCACGCACGATCAGGACGAAGCATTCGGCATCGCCGACCAACTGGCCGTCATGAAAGCGGGACGGATCGTGCGGATCGGGCCCCCCGCAGAGGTGTGGGCCGATCCGGGTTCGGAGTTCGTGGCCCGCTTCCTCGGTTGCCCGAACGTCGTCGATGCGCACCTCGAGATTCTCCCTGCTGGGGTCGATCGCTCGACAGGACGGGTGCTGGTGAGATCGGATTCGATCACGTTGGAATCCGGATCGGCAACGGCTCCGCCCGATGCGGTGATTCATTCGGTTGCATTCCGTGGGGAACGTTGCACGGTCGTCGTGGTGCTCCTCGACGGTGGCACGAGCTTCGAGGTGTCCATCGCCAGCGCCGAGGCCGCTGCGGTGATCGCCGGGGATCTCGTCGGGGTGAGGATCGACCCCTCCGGGGTGCGGGCGATCTGATGGCGTGCGCCCGCGGAACACCGGGCAGAATGAAGGCGTGGAAATTCGATCAACCCTTGATTCATCGTGTTCCGCCGAGGTCATGCGCTCCTGGGTGAACGATCTCGGTCTCTATCCGCAATGGCTCTCGATCGTCCCGAGGGCAGAGGTGGTGGCGGCGGAGGGTGATGACCGGGCGTGGGCCGTCGAACTGCGGGCCAAGGTCGGCCCATTGGCCCGATCGAAGAAGCTGCGGATGGAGCGGGTGGCGGACACCCCGGATCACGTCAGGTTCGAACGCCGCGAGACCGACGCCCGAGACCATTCGTCATGGGTCCTCGACGCGGAGATCGAACCGGTCGATTCGGGATGCCGGTTGACGATGATTCTCCGGTACGGGGGAGCCTTCGGCGGGGGACTGGTCGAGCGGCTGTTGCGCGACGAGATCGAAACCTCGAAACAAAAACTTCGGACCCTGGTGGAATCGACCTCTCCGACTCCGTAGCGTGAGCGGATGACCGCAATCGATGCCAACGCCGCAACCGATCCAGATCTCACCGCCGCCAACGTGGCTTGGGACCTCGAACCTCTCGTAGGTGGGTCAGGTGTCGAGGGCATCAACCGACTGCTGGAAACGGCGGCGGAGTCGACGGAACGGCTGGAGCGTTATCGGGGCCGCATCGCCGAGATCGATGCGTCCGAACTTGCCGAGGCGATGCACGAGATGGCGTCGCTGGAGGACGCATTGGGTCGCGTCGGTTCCTACGTGGGCCTGCGTTTCGCCACCGACACGTCGGACCCCGAGCGCGGTGCGGCCATGCAACGGTTCCAGGAGCAGGCCACGGCGCTTGCCACCCGCATCATCTTCCTCGAACTCGAGTGGGCCGAGGTTCCCGACGGACGCGCCACCGAACTGCTGGCTGCCGATGAGCTCGACTTCTGTCGGTACTACCTCGAATCGGCTCGCCGCTATCGGTCGCATCTACTCACCGAACCTGAAGAGAAGATCCTCACCGAGAAGCACGTAACCGGTTCATCGGCCTGGAGTCGACTGTTCGACGAGCAGACATCGGTGATCACGGTTGAACTTCCGGACGGTCCGACCAGTCTCGAACAGGGGCTCTCTCGTCTGGGTTCGCCGGATCGCAACGAGCGACGCATCGCCGCCGAGGCCGTCACCGTCGCCCTCGAACCCGGGCTGCGCACGCGCGCCTACGTGTTCAACACGCTCATGGCCGACAAGGCGACCGACGACCGACTGCGTTCGTACGACTCCTGGATCGCCAGTCGGAATCTCTCGAATCAGGCCAGCGACGCGTCGGTGCAGGCGCTGGTCGATTCCGTCGTCGATCGTTACGACATCCCGCAGCGCTGGTACAAGCTCAAGGCTCAGCTTCTTGGTGTCGACAAGATCGCCGATTACGACCGCAACGCGTCGATCGCCGAGGCGGAGGACGAGTTCACCTGGTCGCAGGCCACCGAGATCGTGCTCGACTCCTACGGTTCGTTTTCCGGCGAACTCGCCGATGTCGTTCGCCGGTTCATCGACGAGAACTGGATCGATGCGCCCGTGCGACCGGGCAAGCGACCCGGAGCCTTCTGCTCGTACACGGTGCCGAGTGCGCATCCGTTCCTGTTGCTCAACTGGACCAGTCGCCGGCGCGACGTGTTGACCCTCGCCCACGAACTCGGGCACGGCCTTCACGCCTACCTCGCCCGCGATCAGGGCATCTTCCATCAGACGACGCCGCTCACGCTCGCCGAGACGGCGTCCGTCTTCGGGGAGACGGTCACCTTCGGCCGACTGCTGACCGAGACAACCGATCCCGCCGCTCGACTCGCTCTTCTGGCCGAAAGTCTCGAAGGACAGATCGCCACGGTGTTCCGTCAGGTGGCGATGAACCGATTCGAGAACGCGGTGCACACCCATCGGCGCAGCATCGGCGAACTGTCGACCGACGATTTCGCCGATGCGTGGGAGGACACGCAGCGCGCCATGCTCGGTGACGCCGTCGAACTCACACCCGGTTACCGGAACTGGTGGAGCTACATCCCCCATTTCATCGGCTCGCCCGGTTATGTCTACGCCTATGCCTACGGTCAGTTGCTGGCACTCGCTGTTTACGCCCGCTATGAATCCGAAGGCGATTCCTTCGTTCCTGCATATCTCGAGCTGCTGCGTGCCGGGGGATCGCGTTCGCCGGAAGACCTCGGTCGCATCGTCGGCGTCGACCTCGCCGATCCGCGCTTCTGGGACGGCGGGCTTGCGATCATCGACGCCCAGCTGTCCGCTGCCGAGCAGGCGGCCCGAGACGCCGGTCGCCTCTGAGCGACCGGCGGTGCAGCCAGCCGAGCGTCAGATCCGACCTGTTTCGAATGCTTCGATGTCGGGCGTCGCCACGGCATCGCGGTAGGCGAACATCGAGAACGGATACTGCGTCACGATTCGGCCCGACGGGCTGAGGTAATAGTGACTGCAACCGGCGTACCAGACCTCGATGCCTTCGATCGCCCGGTGCAGGTCGTCGTTGTAGGCGAGCATCGTCTGGGTACGCACATCGACCCAGTCGATCCCGGCCTCGTCCATCATCTCCAGCATCGACACCGTGTAACCGACTTCGTACTCGGCCATCTCGATAAGTGATCCCTGGTTGGCGTTCGGGCCGTAAAGCATGAACAGGTTCGGATAGCCGCTGGCGGTGATGCCGAGATACGCCATGGCGCCGTCCGCCCACTCCTCGCTGAGCGATCGGCCATCGCGCCCGGTGATCGGAATGCGCGACGCGAACTTGTCGACCACGTAACCGGTGGCGAAGACGATGACGTCGACCTCACGTTCGACCCCATCGGCGGTGACGATGCCATTCGGCGTGATGCGTTCGATCGTGTCGGTGATCAACTCGACGTTCGGACGATTGAACGTGGGGTAGTAGTCGTTCGAGAACAGCGGACGCATGCAGCCCCACGGCGTCGTCGGCGTGAGTTTGACCCGCAGTTCGGGATCGTCGACAACGGAGATCGCTTCGGCGGCGACGAACTCGGCGGCGGCGAGGATGTCGGGGTTGCTGAACGGGGGATTGGAACCGATGAACGTCATGATCCCGTCGCGGTGGGCCTGGAGTGCCGCCGGATCGGAACGGAAGAGTTCGATCTGCTCGGGAGGATGTTCGTAATCCTCCTTGGGCAGCACCCAGTTCGCCGAACGCTGGAATACGGAAAGTTGCGAGGCGACCTTGGCCAGTTCGGGGATGCTCTGCACGCCACTGGCGGCACTGCCGATGACGGCGATCCGCTTGCCTTCGAGTTCGACGTCGCTGCGCCACGCTCCGGTGTGCATTGCTACGCCCTCGAACGTGTCGCGGCCTTCGATCGACGGGATCGAAAGTTCACCGAACATTCCTTGGGCGCTCACGAGCACGTCGGCGACGAGTTCCTCGCCGCTGTCGGTGGTCACTGTCCATGTTGCGGATTCATCGTCCCAACGGGCCGAGGTGACGGTGGTGTTGAGACGAATCATCGGCCACAGGTCGAGCATGTCGACGGTCTGGCGCATGTAGGCGAGGATCTCGGGCTGCGTCGCGTACGAGCGGGTCCATGCCGGGTTGAGATTGAACGAGAACGAGTAGGCGTGGCTCATGATGTCGCAGGCGAGGCCGGGATAGCGGCTCCGTTGCCACGTGCCACCGACGTCTCCGTCGCGTTCGAGCACGGTCACATTGGTGTAGCCCGCCTCGCGGAATCGGTGTGCCGAAACGATCCCGCCCGGGCCGGCTCCGATGACGACGATGCGCCGGTTCTTCCCGATCATGTTGATGCTCCCCTTGGTTCCTGCTGTTGTCCCGGAGACATCCTGCCCCGTGGACGACCTGGTGTCGGACGGTTTTCGCCCGGCGGCGGCGAGTTGGCGAGAGAGGGGGTTGGTTGCGCTAGATTGACCTTCCGCTCACCGGCCGCTTCGGCGTCACCGGGGGTCCATGTCGGAGTGGCGGAATTGGCATACGCGCTAGACTAAGGATCTAGTGCCCGAAAGGGCGTGGGGGTTCAAGTCCCCCCTCCGACACCACGAAACCCGAGGCCTTTGGTCTGGGGTTTCTTGCTTTGCGGGCGGAGGTACCGTTCGGGACCGTGCCGAGCATGACCGTGTCGATCATCTAGATGTGGGCATGCTCGGAGGCCGGCTCGCTGCCGGTATCCAGACGCATTTGCAGCTAGTTTTTGTTTGTGAAGAAGAACTTGATTGCATTTACAGCCGTTGCTCTTGCGCTTGTTGCTGGGGCGTTGGTGCTGCCCGTGGGGGGCGCCGATGCTCTGATCGTCGGCGCCACCACCATCGATTTCGAGATCCCGACGGGGGGAGCCGGGTACATCGATGCTGATCAGTACATCGCAGAGGGACTCACCTTCTCCGGGGCGTTCGGTATCGTGCGGGGCGTCAGTCAAGGGGACCCTGGTAATTGGGGCCTCGAGGGCACCGATGGCCCGCAGTTCCTTGGGCAGAACAGAGCGGTGCCGGTCACCGTCGACTTCGCAACGGAGATCTCCACATTCTCCATCGACTGCTCTCGAGCCTTCGGTTCGGTGGAGGGTCAGACCATGAAGGTGACGGGCTTCGACGCCACGGCTGGCGTGGTCGACACCGAGACGTTCACGTTCGGGGAAGTGAACACCTGGTCGACGTCCACGCTGTCGGGTGCGGGCATTGTTCAGGTGATTCTCAACGACGCCGGAGGGGGAAGCAGAAACTGGGGTTGCGATCGCATGATCTTCGGTGAAGCCGCCGTGGTGACGACGACGACAACCACCATGACTCCCTCGACGACGACCGAATCGGACCAGGTCACCCCGGCCATCACCGGCTGAGCCGAGAGGCTTTAGCCGTCGGGATTGTGCCCGAAAGCGAGGCTGCGATCACAAAGTCGGCTTGGCAGCAGGCGATCACGGGCACGTATTGGGATCCCTCGCCACATGCACATTCGGCAAAGTGTGCACCTCGAATCCTTCGGTGACGGTCTCGACCGTCACCGGGGCGATGAACGTCGTCGGGGTTTTCCCCCACGACATCTCGTGGGCTCCTCCGGGAGCCTGGCTGCGGGCGACTCTCCGCCTTCACGACGGGACCACCTCTGTCCGCTACACCGACGTCAGGTTCCCCGGTCAGTCGCTGAACTGTCGGGCGAGTGGGGTTTTCACCCGTCAGAAGCAGGGCTCCTGTTACGACCAACTCTGGCTGAAGCCCCAGCGCATCGCGGCGAAACTCAAGTGGTCGGAGACCTACGACTGGTATTACGACAGTCAGCGTTCCGGAGGCTTGCCCTAGGTTCATCAAGGCGGCAGCGTGACCTTCGACCCAACGCGGAGCCTTTCCGATCAGCGAGGTCTCGCCGGGGTGTTTCCGTTCTGACACCACGGCGGGCTGAACCGGCCGCGCTCTGCATGTGAAGATCGCGACTGAAGATCACCGCTGCGGATCCTTACCTTCGAAAGCGCGGGAGTCGGGACGTTGATCGTGGGACCCGGTGGCCGGTAGCGTCCGGTCGATTCAGGAGGAAACCGTTGGAACTCGGACTCGATGGCAAAGTGGTGCTCGTCACCGGCTCGTGGCGCGGAACCGGTGCGGGAATTGCGAGAGCTGTCGCCGCCGAAGGCGCTGTCGTGATCGTTCACGGTAACGAACCGGGGCAGCCGGATGCCACCGTCGCAGAAATCGAGGCAGCGGGTGGCCGGGCGCTCGGCGCCGTTGGCGACATCAGGAGTGACACCGGTACCGAGCAGTTGCGCGAATCGGTGCGGGCCGCGGTTGGCAATGTCGATGTGGTCGTCAACAACTACGGACTCGCCGACGGGACGACCTGGGACGCATCGACAACATCGAGTTGGCACGTGAGCTACGACACAAATGTCGTCAGCGCCGTCCGCGTCACCCAAGCTTTTCTCCCGGACATGCGCGAGGCGGGATGGGGGAGGATCGTGTTCGTTTCGACTGTCGGCGCGACACGTCCCGGCGATCGACTGCCGGAGTACTACGCGGCGAAGGGCGCACTCCCGTCGGTGACGATGAGTCTGGCTAAACATCTATCGGGAACGGGCATCACGGTGAACTGCGTGAGCCCCGGAATCATCGCCACACCGGAGATGATCGAACGGTTCACTCAGCAGGCCCAGCGTCGGGGGATCGCCACCGACTGGTCGAGCGTCGAGAAGATGATTCTCGAGACCGCAATGGCGAATCCGTCAGGACGCGTCGTCTTCCCGGACGAGGTCGGGGGTTTTGTGGCCTTCGTTGTGAGCGAACCGGCCTGGCATCTCAACGGAGCGCACCTGCGCTTCGACGGCGGGGCATCGGACGCGGTGACCTGAGTCGGTTCGGTACGACTACTCCGTCACGACGCGGGGCTGTTGGTGCCGGTGGAGTTGGAGCGCTTTCCAGACGCTTTGGCCTGTATCGCTACGGCACCGGCGGCGAGTGTCGTCCACATCGCAGCCCGGGCCGCAAAGCGACCGCTGCCCGACGCCACCCGAACCCATGACAACCGACTGATCGCCTTGCTGGGCATGGGAACGAGGTCTTCGCCGAGGAATCGGTTCAACGCCTTGGCGGCCAACTCGCCGACGCACACGGCTGCGATGGCGGCGCCGACGAACGACGGACTCGGAGCGTGGAGACGGTGATGCTCGTGATGATGTTCCGTGCCGGAGTAAATGTCCACAACCGTTTCTACATCAATCCGGGGCGGCCGGAAGTTCCCCAGGCCGGGTACTTGCGGGTGCAGCCGTTAAAGGCAGCGATTATGTCAATAGGCGGTCTATCGTCTCCGGTGGAGGGATTTCTCCCTTCCCTGAAGGTCTTGAAGGAATACCCAGATGACGAGAAGCCCGGTTGGATCAAATGTTGACGGCAACCTTGCCGGAACCGGAGGACACACCAGTAGGTCGCCACGTCGAGTGCAGGCTCGCAACTTCGGACTGATCGGCAGCGCCGCGATGTTGGCTGCCGGTGGCAGCGCCGGAATCCTCGGTGCTGCTCTTCTCGCTACCCCGAGCGGCGCTGCGGGGACGACCTGGATCGTCGACTCGCTCGGCGACGGCGTTGCCGATGCCGCGCATTGCGCGCCGCCGACGAATGGTGCCTGCACACTTCGCGACGCCCTCAAGGCGCAGCAATCGGGCGACACGATCACCTTTGACGCTTCGCTCACCGGTGGGACTATCAATCTCACGGCAGCCGAAGGTCAATTGAAAGTGGACCACAAGACCGTAACAATCACCGGTCCGGGATCAGGTTCGCTCACCGTGAATCAGACTGTCGCAAACAAACCGGTCTTCTATCTTGTCGCCTACAAATACGACGTCGTGATGACCGGTCTGGCGATCATCGGGGGAACCGATTCGGGAATCAATGCCTACGGAGTGAACAATCTCACACTCGTCGACGTCGAGGTCACCGGGAACTCGGGCACGGGTGGAGGCGGGGTCCGCCTCAACAATTTCTATGGAGATCTGACGATCACGGATTCGTACATCCATGGCAACACCGCCAGCGACAAAGGCGGGGGCCTGCTCGTCAACCCCACATCGGGAGTTCCGGGTACCGGCATAGTGACCATCTCCAGAACCGAGATTTCGAACAACAATTCATCGGGTGGTGGTGGCGGCGTCTTTCTGCAGAATTCGGAGTCGGTCACGATCGGGGACTCGACGTTCTCGGGCAATGTGTCCGGAAACGGCGGAGGCGCCCTCTACATCAATGTGAATGCCGATCCGGTGAACATCACGGGATCGACGTTCTACGCCAACTCGGCCTATTACCAGGGCGGAGCGATTCTGTCCGCTTCCGCCAATCTGACAATCAGTAACTCGACATTCGCAGAGAACATAGGCATGGGCGGCGGTGGCCTGTCGGCGTTGAATGGTTCGTCACTCACGGTAAACCAGAGCACCTTCACCGCAAATTCGGCGACCGGATCCGATCAGGATTACGCCGGAGGCGGCGGTATCAACTTCCGGGGCACTGTTGCGGTGACCATGTCGGGAACAATCGTTTCGGCCAACACCGCAGCGGTGTCGGGTCAGGCGGACATTGGATTGGTCGACGCTCAGAGCGCGACGATCACGTCGACGAACTCGCTTCTCGGAGACATCGATTCCAGGATCGCGCTTCTCGGCTCGGGAAATGTGCGTTCGTCAACACCCGGCCTCGGACTGCTGGCCGACAACGGTGGACCGACCAGAACGATGGCGCTGCTGACGGGTTCTGCCGCCCTCGACGCCGGTCCCGATCCGGTGGCGACTTTCGCCGGCAACGAGTACGACCAGCGTGGAGTCGGATTCCCCCGAGTGGCTGGGGGAATGGTCGACATAGGTGCCTACGAGTTCCAGCCCGAACCGGAACCGACCACGACGACAACGTCGACAACGACGACAGTTCCCGGTACGTCCTCGACCACAACTGCCGCCGACATCGTGATCCCGCAGTTCACCGGCTGAGCGATCGACAGGTCGTGTAGTCGGGTCGTGTATTCGACCCGATTACCGCTTGCTAGACATGGGTATGGAAACAACCGTGGTTTGCCCCATCTGCACGATGTCCGACATCCTCGCAACGGCATCAGGTGACCACGAATGCGCGACCTGTGGCCACGAATGGGATGCCGCTGCCGGTGACCCGAACGATCTCGGCGAAATCCGCGATGCCAATGGAACGCTTCTCGAGAACGGGGACGCTGTGGTTCTCGTGAAGGGCCTGCCGCTGAAGGGGTCCACCAACATGCTGAAGGTCGGCACGAAGTTCGCCAACATCCGTCTCGTCTCGGGCGATCACGAGATCGACACAAAAATCAACGGTCAGGGAATCCTGCTCAAGGCGAAGTTCGTGAAGAAGGCCTAGCCATTAGTCGACGAGTGGTGCGAGAGCATGTGGTCCGAGACCACCTGTGACACCCGGTCGATCTCGCCTTCGGTGAGAAAGGGATAACAGGGGAGACTCAGTACCTCGGCGGCCCACGCCTGGGCATTGGTGTAATCCTGATCTTCGGCGGCCCAGGGACCACCCAGAGTGTCGAGGGACTGGCTCCAGTGGATCTTTCCCTCGATTCCGTTGACCTTCAATTCATGTAGGAGTCCATCTCTGTTCGGGACGCGCACTACATGAAGGTGGTTGAGAGTCGGACCCTCGAGGCCGATGCCGAGTCCGACGAGATTCGAGTTGTACCGATCGGCCACTCTCCTACGATCGGCGAGCCAGTCGTCGAGGTGGTTCAACTTCACCCGGAGGATCGCGGCCTGAATCGCATCCATGCGGGAGGTGATCTGGCGACGATCGTGAAGTTGATCGTCGGAACCGCGCAACGACCGCATGTGTGCGGCCAGGTCGGGATCATTCGTTGTTGCGATTCCACCGTCGCCGAGGGCTCCGAGGGTCTTGGTGGGATAGAAACTCCACGCTGCCGTGGCCCCGGGAGGTGGTTGCCAGCCGTGGGCGTGAGCGGCATCGAACAGTGGAGCATCGAGTTCGGCCGGTGACGGTAGGCGGCCGAAGAGCAACACCGGTACCGAGTCTGATCGTTGCTCGATACAACGGCCATCGGAAGAAACCTCGCGTACCGAAACCCGGATTCCGGCGTTGGCCAATCCGATCCCGGTGAGAGGGAGGGTATTGGCCTGGATTGACGCCGTTTCGAGACCAAGTGCCGCAGAGGCGAGTGTCAACGCATCAGTACCGCTGTTGCAGGCGACGGCGAAGCGCTGACCGCAATAGGCGGCCCATTCGGATTCGAAGGCTTCGACCTCCGGGCCCCGGAGAAACTGTCCCGAGTCGAGTGTGCGCGAAATGGCCCGTTCGATGTCGGCACGAAGCGGCTCATGAATGCGGGCAAGGTCGTTGAAGCGGATCAGGTCAGTCACGTTTGATCTCCACCAGACCGGGAACGGTCCCTGAGTCGGAGACAACTGCGAACCCTTTGGGAAGATTGGCAAGCAAATCGCTCACCCCGGTTTCCTCGGACCATTCCGGGATCTCGTGGAGTCGAGCATTGTTGATGACGATTGAACCACCGGGTTCGAGCACGGACTCCAGCCGACGAAAGAGGCGTCTCCAGATCCTGGGTGAATTGTCATGGAGATCCACGATGATCAGGTCGAAGCGTTGGCGAGTACGCCGAAGGAACGCGAAGACGTCGGCCACCACCGCATCAACCGCCAATCCGTCGAGGTTCATGCCGGCGCGGCGGTCCACGTGATCGACGGAGGTGACGATGCAACCGAGCTCAGCGAGTACGGCAGTCATGTACCCCCGCGAGGTTCCGATCTCGAGCACTTGGCCACCCGTGAAGCTCCGGGCGATCCCGGCCACGAACTCCGCGTTGGGGCCGCCGAGGGACCAGCCCGGGACACCCCATTGCCCCTGATTTCCGAGCCAGGCGTAGCGTTCGATCGGGCCGGGATCGTCCTGGCTGAATAGTTCCCCGTTGCCGATCATCGAGAGGAAATGGTGATTGACCATCTGGAACGATGCGCCGAAGTGGTAGCCCCATTGGGCGCCGGGTATCCCTTCATCACCGAAATCGAGTTCGGTCTCGAATGCCCGGGCGAAGGGAAATTCGGCGAGAGGGAATGTCTCTGCATCGAAACTCTGGAAGGTGGCGGCGATCACGCCTCCTTCACACATGTCCTTGCATCCGTCATGACCCTCGAGAAGCGGGATCTCGTCGAGCACGGATGCAAGAGCGCCCATGTAACGGAGGCCGGGGGGAAGCGACACCAGCCCGGAATACATGCGCTTCTCCTTGTCCACAAGACTGCCGTAGCGCCCGAAGATGTCGATGTGGCGGGAGGAGTCGTGGGCGCTGATGCGCGGCACATCGTCTCCGGTAAACCACTTGTCGAACCACTGGGGCCGACCAGTGATCACCATGTCACCATCGAGAATCCACTCGGGAGCATCCGGTCGCACTCTCTCCGGAAACCATTTCCACCAATATCCGAAACGTTCGGGTCGGCATCCGGCAGCATCGAGGCGTTCGGCGAGAATGGCGTTGTCCTCGGGGGATATGGGCCACCAATCCACCGATTCGGTGGCCCATGAAAGGATCCGGCGAGCGCGGGGTGCGTCGATGTCGCGTGTGCAGAGGCAGTAATCGACCTCGTCGCCGAAAAGTCGTGTCGCTGTGGCAATGGCTATCCGCGTGACGTCGTCATCCAGTCCGTCGCCTTTGATCCAGCGGATGACCGGCTTCGTCCCAAAAGAAAAGGGTCGGATGGCTGCGTCCCGCGCGCTATCCGATTCGGCGACGACACGGGCGCGGGACTTCCTTCGACTCCAGATATCCATCAGCTGTAAGCGGGACCGAGGGAACCTCTGGGGGTCCAGATTGCCCCGATCAACGGAAGCGGATTGCGTCGGTATCCGGATAGGTCGTCATGCGGAAGTAATCGCAGGTCTCCCATGGCGCGTTGACCTGCATGCGGCCGCGTTCGTTGACGTAGTAGTTCTTCCGCGACGAAGCCTCTTCGGTGACCATGATGAGGTTCTGTGATTCGACGACCAGACGGTCGTTGTAATCCTTGAACGCCTCGTGGGTGACTTCGACAGTCGTGTTGCCCTGTTCGATCATGGTGGTGAGGCAGCGGGCGACGAAACCGGCCCACATCTGGTACCAGGCGGGAAGGGCGACGCCGCCGGATACCGGCTGCGAATTGGGACCATAGAGGATGAAGAGGTTCGGGAAGTCGGGAACCATCATGCCGACATAGGCCATGGGAGATTCCTCGTCCCAGCGCTCGTGGAGGTTTGCACCGCCGCGGCCGAAGTACTCGGCGGGCCAGAGGTACTTGACGATGTCGAAACCGGTGGCGGTGACGACGACATCGACGTCGTGATGGACGCCATCTGCGGTTTCGATGCCGGTCTCGGTGAACCTTACGATGTCCGCGGTGACAAGTTCGACGTTGTCGCGGGTGAGAGCTCGGTACCAGCCGTTGTCGACGATCGGACGACGAACCATCGGCGCGTAATCGGGGATCAATTTGTCGATGAGGTCCTGACGGCCACCGGTCTCGGTCTTGATGTACTCGGTGAGCATTGCGCGCACGTTCTCACTGATCTGGGTGACGCGCCCGCCGGTCGCCTCGAATGCCGGATCGGCGATCAGGAAGTCCTTGTGGAAATTGAACAGATGCATGATCGACGTGATCCGGCACCAGTTCCAGTAGGCAGGCATCGAATCGACGAGCCAGCGGATCTCGGGCTCGACATGCTTGCCGTACTTGTCGCGCGGGCTGATCCACTGCGGGGTGCGTTGGAACACGTCGACGTGCTTGGACATCTCCGCAACGCGACCCAGCAACTGAACGCCGGTCGAACCGTTGCCGATGACGGCGACGCGCTTGTCGCTCAGGTCGAGGTCGGCGGGCCATTGGGTTGGGTGGATGACGAGGCCACCGAAGTTCTCCACTCCGGCGAAGTCGGCATATTTCGGGTTGGCGAACAGACCGGCGGCACTGACGATCGCGTTGACCTCGCGGGTCTCGATTGAACCGTCGGTGCGACGAAGGCTGATCTGCCAGATCTCGCGGGCATCGTCGAAGCGCGCCTCGACGAGATCGTGACCGAGCTTGAGATTCGGTGTGACACCGAATTTCTCGGCGATGTGCTCGAGGTACCCGCGGACTTCAGGGCCTCGTGCGAAATACTCCGTCCAGGGGTAGTCCTTCTCGAAGCTGAATTCGTACGACGCGCTGAGCGTGTCGACCCGGATGTCCGGGTAACGGTTGATGCTCCAGGTTCCGCCCATTTCCGTTCGACGTTCGTAGAGCGTGTACGGGATTCCCAACTGCGTGAGTTGGACGGCGGTGGCGATGCCGTTGAAGCCGCCTCCAATGATGGCGACATGGAAATCGTCGGGTGTCTTCGATTCGCCGGAGGGCCAGTCGGCGTAGAACGGGAAGTCTTCGAACGAGAGCACGCCCTTGCGGAGTTCGAAATCGCCCTCCGGGGTCGGTGCGCCGATGACCATCTCGAGCAGCGAGTAGATCTCGTCGTCGTCCGGCGTGCGGATCGACCACGTGTCGAGGTCTCGCTCGATCAGAGCGACACAGCGGTCGATGAGTCTCTGGCGATCGGCAGCGTCGAGTTTCGCGACGGGACCGAGTTTTCCGATCTCGGGATCCCCGGTGGCCTGGAAGATGGCGATGCGCAGGGCAGCGAGATCGGACCATTCAACGGCCCGGCGAATGAAAGCGGCATCGACGTGGACTGACACTGATGTATCCCCCCTGGGAACGGCTTCGGCGGTGTGCCCGCCGAACCAAGGTACTCATCCTCCCAGAATGGGAGGGGGTGCGCGACAAATCGGACCTGCTCATCATCGGCACTTCGGCCAACCCGAGCCGGGCAACGACGGTAGGGTTCGGGGCTTCAGGGGGACGGGGGTCCATCATGCAGAACGCTTCGGAAGAACTGAGAGCGACGCTCGAGCGCTATCTGGCGTTTCGGGCAGAGGTCGACGCCGGCGATCGTCCATGGGTCGATCTCTCGGCCTTCTTCACCGATGACGCCGTCTTCGTCGATCCGGCGTGGGGGCGGATACAGGGAATCGATGCCATCCGCGAGTTTCTTCTCGACTCGATGACGGGAATAGAGGACTGGACCTTTCCCGTCGACAACGTTTTCATCGATGGCGACGAGATCGTCATCAAGTACCGTCAAGTTCTTCCCGACGGCCGTCAGCAGTCGGCGTACACAACGCTGCTCTACGCCGGGGACGGCAAGTTCCGGTACGAGGAAGACGTTCTGAACATGGTGCATGTCTTCGAGGATCTGGTTGCGTCCGGTTGGACCGCACCCGAGGACATGAAGATGCCGCCCCGTCAGCCCGACCGGAACTTCTCGCGGCCCTGA
>WLFD01000160.1 GCA_009703925.1 Actinomycetota bacterium
CCATAACGGTCAGGCAGATATGGGTGCACTCGAAGTGCAGCCCGAACCGGTGGCGCCGACGACGACCACGACGACCGGTTCGAACGATGCCACGACCACTGTGGCCACCGACCCGGTTGTGCCTGCATTCACCGGCTGATCAGTCAGTCCTCAGGGAAACAATTGAACTGAGCCCGTGAAAGAGCCCGGCCAAATGGTCGAGCTCTTTCAGTTAGTGGTGGCTGCCTATGTGAGTGTCCAGGGGTGGTTCCAGGCAAGCCAACCAGACGAGACCTCTGCGGGGCCTGAAGTGACAGGACCAAGACTTCGACGTTGAGTTTTCTGACTCAACATTTCGTCATCGTCCAAATTTCATAGACTGCCTCTCATGAGCGGAGAGAGAAGGCCCCGGGTCGCGGCCCCACAGGCCAAAGTGGTCATGATCGAAGCGACGATCAGCCTTCTGCGCGAGATCCCGGTGACGGAGCTTTCAACCCACAAGATCGAAGTGCGCGCAGGCCTTGACCGCCGGGCGATCACCCGTCAGTTCGGCAGCGAATTGGGGCTGTTCATCGCCACGCTGGAAGAACTCAACCGACGTTCACTCGAGCGATCAAAGGCGCTGCCCGGAGATACCAACAACTTCATGAACGAAGAATTGAAGATGCGAACAGATTTGCTCGCATTTCTGATTCTGTCAGGTGTCGACAATGAGCGACTCAAAGAGATGCAACCGTTGCCCGAGGTTGTGCAGGAGTTCGAAGCTCGCTTTGGCCTGAATTCTGAAACGCCCCCAGCGATTCGTGAAGCAATTCTTGCGCTGCTCCAAGCCGTCATTCTCTCCCGCTCGTTCTTCGGACCATCGTCCACACGCGATACGCCCGAAAATGCATTCGTCTTGTTCAAGATGGTGCAGTACCTGTCCTCGATCTCGTCTGAGCTTCCAGAGATTTTGGGGCTTGAAGAGGGCTGAACTCGATAGGAAAAGCCGGTCGAGCAGCTCGTTGTAGAGAAGCGAGCCCCCCATGCAGTTCAACCCGGCGGTTGTCCTTTGGTGTTGGTAGTTGTGCCGCGCTCTGGCGAATTAGTTGTCCCAAGCTGAGACTTGCTAACTTGGCCCGAGTTGGGACAAGCCTCATGGGACAGGTACGGAGAGAACAATGAGTGCACATATTGCAACCAAGACGGGTCGAGTCGCCGCTGGCGGTTCCCTTCTTGTTGGCGGTATCGCCGGAGCGTTGGTGCTCGCTCCTCAAGCGGGCGCGGCGACGACCTACACCGTGACCAACACTGCTGATAGTGGTGCAGGGTCGCTTCGTCAGGCGATCGACGACGCGAACAGCAATGCGGGTGCCGACATCGTGGTGTTCGATGCGAGTGCGACAGGAACAATCACACTCACAACAGGTCACCTCGAAATCACTGACGACGTCACGATCACCGGACTCGGTACTGCCGCCTCAACCATCTCGGGCAATAACACGAATCGCATTTTTTACATCTATAACAATGCCGCGTCGCTGACAGTTTCGATCTCGGGTCTCACGATGACCGACGGCAACGGCGGTAAAGTCGGTGGCGGCGCGATCGCAAATTGGGGTAACAACCTCACACTCACAAGCGTCGTGCTTACCGGCAACAGTACTACTGCTGAAGGTGGCGCGGTTTTGAGCAAAACACCCCTTTCGGGCCTTGGTACGACTTCGTCAACGGAAATCAGTGATTCCGAAATCTCCGGCAACACCGCGGGAACCTACGGCGGCGGAATCACGCTCTACAAGGTCGGCGACGTGACCATCATGAATTCGAGCATTTCTGGAAATCAATCTTCGTCCGAAGGCGGAGGTTTGAACGGCATCGACGTTGGGAATATCGCGATTTCAGATTCCACGATCCAAGGCAATACGGGAGTGCAAGGCGGCGGCGGCGTCTACATCTATAACGCGGGCGATGTAACGATTAACTCGACAACGTTCGACCAAAACACCGCCACCCAGGGCGATGGCGGCGGGCTCTACGCAACGACAACGGACAGCTTTACGGTGACGAATTCCACGGTGAGTGGGAATCAAGGCGCAGACGGTGCCGGATTTTTTCTCGGCTATAACGGCGATGTCTTGATTGCGAATTCGACGTTTGCAAACAATGTCGGTGGTTCAACGGGTCGGGGTGGCGCTGTTTTCTCTTGGGGATCCAACGGTGACACCCGCATCATGTTCAGCACCTTGTCGGGTAACTCGACATATTACGGCACCGTTAGTTTGAAGAATATCGGGCAAAACGCTGCGGAAATCACGGGAACTGTTATCTCAGACAACACGACAGTCGGAGGTACCGGAGCACAAGCAGTTGATCTGGACTTCGCAGGAACGGGCACGGCCACTGTCACGGATTCGCTGGTCATGGGAGCCGTAGGCGGTAACGCGCCCATCGATGGTGGCGGAAACATCACTGGTGGTGTGAGCGCGCAACTTGGCGCGTTGGCCGATAACGGTGGCGCGACGTTCACGATGGAGCCGGCAACTGGTTCGCCTGTCATCGATGCTGGGCCGCTCACCTGGACAGCGTTTGCAGGCGATGGATCCGATCAGCGCGGCGGACTGTTCCTTCGTGTTTCTAACGGTCAGTCAGACATGGGTGCTCTCGAAGTGCAGCCCGAACCAGTGCCGCCGACGACGAGTACCTCGAGCACCTCAACGTCGTCGACGTCCTCGACGTCCACAACACTTGCTCCGAACGACACGACCACCACTGTGGTTCCGGATGACACGACCACCACGGTCGGCACCGACCCGATGGTTCCGACGTTCACCGGCTAATTCGCTTAGAGCGACAGAAGCGATAGACGCGACAAAATCGAAAAGGGCCCGGCCAAATGGTCGGGTCTTTTCATTTCCTGCGTAGGTGGCGCGCTCGGAGGGACTCGAACCCCCAAGGGGCGAATGAGTCAGGTTGCGGGACGGTTACAATAATGCCATGTGCTCTGCCACTTTCCCTCGCCGCCATTGTGGCGTGGAGCATGAATCGCCGTCTTCGTAACGACGCCTCAACGCACGAAGCCGAACCTTCGGAGTCGGCCCCAGCTCTGACGGCAACAAGCCAAAGCACGTAAGGGAACAATCATCATGACGACCAACGCAAAAGCCAACACAACCGTCACTCGCTCCGCACTGCGCGTTGCGATCGCACTTGTAACGACGGTGGTCGTTCTCGCATTCACACTTGCTGCGGCGAGCGCAATCAGCGAACCGGAAATCGACGCCACAATCTCGATTCCCACCTCATCGGACTGTGCATCGCAAAGCACTGGTCCGTTCAAGTTGGGGATCTCAAGCGATGGTGCGCAGTTGTACGCGACCCTCAATGGTGATGGTCGCGTCGGACAAATCGACACAGCGACCGGCACGCTCACTGCCAGTGCTTGTACCGGAGCCCGCTACCCCGAAGACGTCGCCGTCTCACCTGATGGCACGCGTATCTATGTCACCAACAGCGCTGCAAGCACGATGCGCGTTCTCGCTACCGCCGACATGTCGACCGTGACAGATGTGAACGTCGGCAACGCCGGGAACGGAGTCGATGTTGTTACGACTCCGGTGAGCGTCGGCAAGGTGTACGTGTATCGCCATCTTGAAGGTTCACTCGAGGTGGTGAATGCCGCCGACAACACCGTCACTACAACAGTGAACGTGGGCAGCTCCTCGACGAGACGGGCATCAGGCCTCGCCATTACTCCTGATGGGTCCACGTTGTACGCGCTTGTCGATGCGGGAGTTGCGGAGATTGACACAGCGACAGATTCCGTCACCGAAGTCATCTCGATGGTGGGCGCACAGGCGATTGCGGCATCGCCCGACGGTTCATTTCTCTATGTCGTCGGTGGCGCGAGCAATGACTCACTCACTCGCATTCGTACCTCCGACAACAGTGTGGTTGCCACAGTGTCGATCGGTAGCGATCCCACCTCTGTCGAGATCACACCGGATGGTGACCGTGCACTTGTCGTACTGATGACGTCGCGCACGGCGGTTTTTGTGGACACGGCGACGAACGCGATCACCAGCACCGTGACTGTTGGGGCTACCCCGTATGGCTCTGTCATCGCACCGAGTGGAACGTCCGCCTATGTCGCTGACTGGGGCGGTGGGTTCGGCGACACGTTGACCCAACTTGCACTCGGTTGGGAACCACCGCCCACTTCCGTACCGCCAACGAGCGAATCAACGACATCGACAACGACAACGTCAACGACGGAAGCTCCGGTGACGACAACAACCGCCGTGGCGCTCCCGACTCTTACTTCGAGCCAGATTGCTCAGTTTCCTGCGGCGGTATTGACTTCGACTCCGCCCAAGCGCGGCGAGAAGATGCGTATCCGGGCTCGAGGATTCCGTGCCCGCGAGCGGGTGCAAATCATGGTGGCTTCGGATCCGGTTGTTCTCGGTGAGTTTGATGCCGATGACAACGGTGAGATCGACGTTGAGGTCGATATTCCTGGTGATCTGCCGCCTGGCGACCATCATCTTGCGGCTTATGGCCTGACGAGTGGCTACGGAGTGAGCCAGGCGTTCACAATTGAAAGTTCAGATGGTTCGGCGCTGCCAGTGACGGGTTCCGACTCGACGGCACCGTTTGTTGCCGGTCTTGGTCTCGTCGTGGTTGGCGCAGGTCTCGCGTTTGCGGCTCGGACAACGAACCGTCGTCGTAACGCCTGACAGCTCTGCGGGGTCTGGCAGCCCTTGTGGTGTGACGGTTCTGAAAGAAGCCGACCCTTCGGGGTCGGCTTCGGTGTTTTGTTCTGCATATCTGTGGAGTGCGCTCGGAGGGACTCGAACCCCCAACCTTCTGATCCGTAGTCAGATGCTCTATCCAATTGAGCTACGGGCGCAAGACCGTTGAGGTTATCTCCCCTTTTGGGTGCGGAGAAATCGGTGGATGCGGCGACTCCGGGGACGCGGGTCGCCGTATCTGCCTGTCACCCGCTGATCGCCGAGGCGACCGCGTAGTACGCAGGAATGCCGATGGTGATGTTGATCGGAAAGGTGATTCCCAGGGCAAGGGTGAGATAGCGACTTGGCGCCGCTTCGGGAATGGCGTAGCGAACCACCGCAGGCACGACGATGTAACTGCCACTCGCTGCCAGTACCGCAAGCAATGTGAGATCCCCGACGGGTAACCGAAGTGCCCACCCAATCGCGAGGGCAAGCGTTGCATTCACAAAGGGGACGATGACACCGAAGGCGATGAGGAACGGTCCGACGTCGCGTACTTCCCGAAGCCGTCGGGCAACGAGTAGCCCCATCTCGAGCAAGAAGAACGAGAGAAGGCCTTTGAAGAGGCCGTTGATGAATGGCGCCATTGCCTCACCGCCGGCGGGCCCACTGATGAATCCGATAACCATTGAACCGATCAGAAGGAGATTCACTCCATCGGTGAACGCTTCGCGGAACACTTCTTTGATGGATATCGGAGGCTCGGAATGATCGAGACCCTCTTCAGGTCCGCGTTCGCCGGCGGGATGTGAAGCCTCTGGCACGAGCGTGCGCGAATCGGTGATGGCGAGGTTGTCGCCGACGA
>WLFD01000161.1 GCA_009703925.1 Actinomycetota bacterium
ACCAACCGAACATCGCCACGCTCCACACCGATTCGCGGATGCTTCCCCGATCGGCGCGCGCCAGAGCGAGCTGGAACTACCACCTCGATGCAGGATCCGCGACAGCAGCAACACTCACGTACTGGATGAACAACCTCCAGTCGATCGAATCCCCTCACGAGTTCCTCGTGACCCTGAACCGACCGGACGAGATCGACCCGGACAAGGTCATCGCCCAGTTCCGTTACGACCACCCGGTCTTCGACGGCCCGGCGATCATCGCCCAGAAGCGGCGATCCGAGATTCAGGGAAGCCAGGCCACCTTCTTCGCCGGCGCGTACTGGGGCTACGGATTCCACGAGGACGGCGTCAATTCGGCCCTCGACGTCTGCGAACGGTTCGGGATCCATCTGTGACCGGAAGCGCCCTGTACGAAGGAAGCACGCGGCATCGACGTTTCAGTCCCGTGCCACACGAGTTCAGCTTCCACCTGTACCTCGTGCTGCTGGATCACGACGACCTCGCCGGGGATCCGGCCATGGTCGAACCCGGCGGAATCCTCGGAGGGTCCTTGTGGCCGGCCCTCCGGTTCGCGCGCGCCGATTACCTCGACGGCGACACCACGACTCGGCTCGGCGACGCCGTCCGCACTCTCGTCACCGAGCGGACCGGCGTCCCACCGACCGGACGGATCCTCACCCTCACCCAGGTCCGCTCGAACGGTTACGTCTTCAATCCCATCACGGTCCACTACTGCCTCAGCCCGGAAACGGAAACGGACAGTTCACCCCGGATCGATGTCGCCGTCCTCGAAGTCACGAACACGCCGTGGAAGGAACGGGTCTGGTACGTCGTCGACGCACGGCCCGGTGCGATCTCCGATCCCGAACATGGAGTTTCGGTGGCAGAAGTCGACGATCGGGGTCGGATCCGGTCAGAATTTCCCAAGCTTCTTCACGTTTCCCCGTTCATGGAAATGGACATGACCTATCGGTTCACGGCAACACCACCCGGCGATCGGCTGTGGCTCCGGCTCGAGAACCTGAAGATCGATGGAGACCTTGTCGACAAGGTTTTCGACGCAGACCTCAGTCTCCTGCGCTCGCCGCTCGATGTCGGAACCCTGCGGTCCGCGGCCATCCGACATCCGTTCCAGACCTTGCGGGTATGGAGCGCAATCCACACGAATGCATTCCGCCTCCGGACGAAACGGATCCCCTTCGTCCGTCATCCCGATCGCACATGAATCCATCCAGGACATCACCCGCCATGCTCCGTCAGAAACTCGCAAAGATCGCCCTCCTCGGACTCGCTAGAGCGTTCGTCCGCGACGAACTCGAGATCGTCGATGCAGACAGAACCATCCGTGCCTGCCGACGACGCCGACCGCATCGCCCGGCGGACAACAACATGACGTCGAGGATCACGATCTCCGACGCTCGGGCCTGGCCGCTCGTCCTCCTCGGCGGCAGTGCGGGACTGGGTGAGGCCTGGTTCAAGGGTTACTGGGACACCGACGACCTGACCACTGCGCTACGCGTGCTCGCTCGGGCGACCCGCACAGCCGATCGGCCGCGCTCGGCACTCCACGGGGCCACGCGTCCGATCTCGGACCGGCTTCGGCGACTCCGACCCCAGGACAAACAACGGGACCGACGAAACATCGGTGCCCACTATGACCTCGGCAACGACTTCTTCGAACACTTTCTCGATCCGACGATGATGTACTCATCGGCGATCTTTCCCTCTCCGGAGGCGACGCTCGAGGAAGCATCCGTCGAGAAACTCGACCGACTCTGCCGGCTCATCGGACTCGCACCCGGCGACCGTGTTCTGGAGATCGGAACGGGATGGGGAGGTTTCGCCATCCATGCCGCCACCCGATTCGGCGCGACTGTCACGACCACAACCATCTCCGCCGAACAGTTCGCCTACGCGCACGACCGTGTGGAACGGGCCGGCCTGAGTGACCGCATCGACGTGCTCCACGACGATTACCGCGACCTCTCCGGCACTTGGGACAAAGTCGTCTCGATCGAGATGATCGAGGCAGTCGACTGGCGCGAATACGACACGTTCTTCGAACGATGCTGCAAACTGCTCGAGCCCGGCGGAACGATGGGGCTCCAGGCCATTCTCATCGACGACAACCGATTCGAGCGGGCGAAGAACACCCGCGATTTCATCAAGGCGCACGTCTTCCCCGGCGGATGCCTCCCTTCCACCGAAGCGATTCTGCGATCCGTCGAAAGGGTCACCGATTTCGCCATGACGGCGAAGGTGACGTTCGGATCCGACTACGCCGAGACGCTGCGACGTTGGCGGACCAACCTCCATTCCGACGAAGCGGGGCTCGCGTCTCTCGGTCTCGACCAGCAGTTCCTGCGCCTCTGGGATTTCTATCTCTGCTACTGCGAAGCCGGCTTCGACGAACAGACCATCGATGTGGCCCAGATGGTCCTCACCCGGACCGACGCCTAGCCCGGAACCGGCGTCAGGGCGTCGCGTCCGGCGAGAACCGCCTCGATGTTGTCGCAACACAGGTGCACCATCGCCGAGCGTGCCTCGGTCGACGCCGAGCCGAGATGCGGTGCCAACACGACGTTGTCGAGATCGACGAGACCCGGCGTCAATGCGGGCTCGCGTTCGTAGACATCGAGACCCGCCGCGGCGATCTCGCCGGAGCGCAGAGCGTCGACGAGTGCAGCTTCATCGATGAGCGCACCGCGCCCGGTGTTGACGAGAACCGCCGTCGATTTCATCGAAGCCAGCGCTGCAGCATCGATGAGATGCCGACTCTCGGAATTGAGTGGCGCATGCAGCGATATGAAATCGGCCGACCTGATCAAGTCCTCGAGCGGGAGCCAGCGGGCGCCGAGTTCGGCTTCGAGTTCGGGCGCCACGCGGTTGCGGTTGAAGTAGACGACCGACATTCCGAATCCGCGAGCCCGTCGCGCCACCGCACTTCCGATCGCACCCATCCCGACGATTCCGAGAACCCGACCACCCGAAGGTTGACCGACCAGTTGGGTCGGGGCCCAACCCGTCCATCGCCCCGCGCGGACCATCCGCTCACCGGCCCCGAGATTCCGTGCCGCGCCGAGCAGCAGCGCCCACGTCATGTCGGCCGTCGCTTCCGTGAGGACTCCGGGCGTGTTCGTCACCTCGATGCCGCGACTCCTCGCCGCCGCGACATCGATGTTGTCGAATCCAACGGCGTAGTTCGCGATCACCTTCAGTTCCGGAGCCGCATCCAGAAGGTCGGTGTCGATCCGATCCGTGAGCATCGAGATCAGTCCGTCGGCACCCGAGACACCGGCCAGCAGTTCGTCCCTCGACACCGGGCGATCCTCGTCGTTGACGACGACCTCGATCCCTGCGTCGAGAAGTTGTCGGATACCGGGTTCCGGGAGACGCCGGGTCACGAACACTCGCTTTGTCATTCCCGTACGTTTGCCATCGCGACCCCCACTTCGCAACTCCCCGGCGAAGCGGGTCGTCCGAGGAGGTTCAGGGGCCGACCGGCGCCGGACCGGAATCGAACTCGACCGCCATACCGAACGCGGCCCGGCGCGACACCCGGCGCAGGGCCCCGAGGATGGGTCGGCCGGCGATCAGCATGAACGCCGCGGTGAACACCGCCCGGGGGATATCGAAACCGAACGACGTCGAGATGTGGAACGCCCAGAAGTGCCGGAGATTCTCCGCGAACCCGGCCCCGGCCACATACGAGATTCCCGTCTCTCCTCCGGCGACAAAGGGCCAGAACCAGAGATTGAGGACCAGTCCGTACGCAAGGGCGGACGCCGCTCCGTATCCGGCCAACATCCACAGTTCGGCCCGACCCCGCATGGGTGGAAGGCACCCGGCGAAGAATCCGATCCACGCGGCACCGAACATCTGGAACGGAAGCCATGGCCCCACCCCACCGGTCAACAGGGCGGAAACGAAAAGTGTCAGCGCTCCGAGGACGAAACCGAAACCGCGACCGAGCACCCGGCCGGCTGGAACAAGCAGGAAGAACACGGGCTCGAAGCCGGCGACGCCACCACTCGGGAGTCGAAGCGCCGCGCCACACGCCGCCAGGACTCCCAGCAATGCGATCGACTTCGAGTCGAGCGATCCTTCGGAGAGTTCGGCCAGGATCACACCCAGCAGCAGCGGAACCAACACCACGAAGATCCAGGGGGCATCACCGGTGTGGGCGAGATCCGCCGCACCCGATGCGCTGGCGAAGAGCGGCCAACCGAACGCCACGATCCCCAGCAACGAGGCGACAAACAGCAGCATCCACGAGCGGGGACGGAGAGTGACAGCGGAAACCGAGGATTGATCGGTCTGCACCCTCATCTCCGTCACGCCGGCGTTCCCGAACCGGCGAGGAGATCGAGAGCCCTCGACACTTCGGCCACGGTGAGCCACGGTTCGGGGGCGAGAACCTTTGCGACTTGCGGGGCGAAAACGGGCGAGTGGACGACCACGCTGCGCGCCGGACCATCGGCCACGACTTCACCATCGGCAAGAACGATCGCCCTGTCGGCGACTGCGGCCACAACTTCGACATCGTGTGTGGCGAGGACCACGGCATGCCCGTCGGCGGCGAGATCGCGCAGAATGGCGATGAGTCGTTGCTTGGCGGCGTAGTCGAGTCCGCGGGTCGGTTCGTCGAGCAGCACCAGCGGCGGTTCGGCACCGAGCACGATGGCCAGGGCGAGGCTGAGACGCTGACCTTCCGACAGGTCGCGGGGATGGGCGCGCTGATCGATGCCGGGAACCAGTCGGTCGAGTACCGCACGGGTGGCTCCGGGAGCGAGATCCGCATCGCGGTCGGCGGCGGCGCATTCCGCAGCAACGGTGTCGTGATAGAGCAACACACCCGAATCCTGCGGAACGAGTCCCGTCGAACGCACGACATCGCGGGCCGAGAGTCGATGTGGCTGACGACCCTGCACCAGGACTTCACCCCGAAGCGGTTCCCGGAGTCCGACGAGATGCGCCAGGAGTGTGGACTTGCCCGCCCCGTTGCGACCCATGATCGCAACCACTTCGCCGGCGTGGACCGCCATGTCGATCCCCCGCAATGCGGTGACCGGCCCGTAACCGGCGTGGAGATCGGTTGCCCGCGCGACCGGTTCGGCCGATGAAGCCCTGACCAGTTGCTCGGAAACATGAGGAGCCAGAGGGGCCAAGCGTTCCCGCAGTGCCGCCGCCGAACGCCGAGCGTCGCGGACCGACAATGGCAGCGGCGACCAGCCGGCAAGACGCCCGAGTTCCACGACAGGCGGTGCGACGGGAGAAGCCGCCAGCACTTCGGCAGGAAGTCCGACGATCACCCGCTCGCCTGCACCGGGAACGATCACGACACGGTCGGCGTACTGCACCACTCGCTCGAGTCGGTGCTCCGCAACGACCACGGTGATTCCGAGATCGTGGACCAGACGGGTGAGAGCAGCAAGCACTTCCTCGGCTGCCGCCGGGTCGAGCGCGGAGGTCGGCTCGTCGAGAACGAGTAT
>WLFD01000162.1 GCA_009703925.1 Actinomycetota bacterium
AGTTCGATGTCGTAGTTCTGGAAGACGGGAAACAGCGACGGCAACGGCGCCATGCGCGCCACGAAACTTTCCGATCCGTTCGGACCGACAACGTCGAAGAGGAGGCTCTCGCTCGACATGCCATTGTCGGGCGCGTGAACATTCTCGAGCCGGGCGTCGGCACCGAATTTCTCGTGGATCCACGGAGTGATCCGTTCCGTGAGTTCGTCCGGACTGCGACGCCACGGAGTATCGATGCCTTCGTATGAACCGGTGTTTTCAGCCATGAACGGTGACGATAGCCGCAGACCCCATACGCGGGTCAGTCGCCCGAAAGACCGACCAGAAGTACTTCGAGACCGAACTCGAACACAGTTTCGTAATCGGCGGGATCGGCGAGCGCGGCGACAAGTTCCGGATCGGATCCGTCGGCAGGCCACAGGGAGGCATCGACCCTGCCGTGGCTCGCGTTTCGGGCTGCGGCCCTGTCCATGAGCACCGAGGAGATCACGTGGACCTGAAGGGTCCGCAACGCGAGCGCCGCATCGGCGCCCGTCAATCCGAGCGACGCGAGTTCAGCCGCCATCGCCTGCTGCGCGGGCAGGAACATCGCAGGCGTTCGATCGCGCTCGTGGGCGAGACCCACGAGGTGCTGGCGTTCGAGCAGCGTCCGTCGCAACGAGCGCGCCATCGACGCCAATCGCAGGGTCGGAGTCGACCCTTCGGCGACGATCGTTTCCATCCGGGCGAGCAAGCGATCGACGAGACCGTCGAGAACCGCGTCGCGGTTCCCGACATGCCAGTAGATGGATGTGACCGCCACGCCGAGATCATCGGACAGACGCCGCATCGTCAGGGCGTCGACACCGTGACGTTCCACGATGTCGCCGGCCACCTCGAGAATCCTGTCGGCCGACACCGGGACACCCCCGCGTGCCGGGGCCTCCGCCCCCGCACGCAACGAACCCGTACCGGTACCCATCGATTCCCTACTGGGGGATGAGGGGGAAGTCGTTGTCGGTCAGCCAGTGACGACCGACTTCCTTGACCGGCGCCCAGCGGGCAGTGAGATCGGCAGCGGTTCGACTTTCGGTGAGCTGCCCGAGATCGGTGGGAGTGGGTCCGATCTTCTCCGACAGCGGACGGAGTTTCTCGAGATCGAAGCCGAAGGCATCCGCCGCGCTCAGACCGAGCATCACGCGGGTCTCGTCGATCGGAATGTCATGGAATGTCTTCTTGAGCCACTCATGCGTGTTCGGCCACGTGCCTTCCGGATGCGGGAAGTCCGTGCCCCACAGCATGTTCTGGATCCCGATCTCGTAACGCTGACCGAGTTCGCGTCGCTTGACGTTGGCGAGTCCGGTGAAGCAGTTGCGATCGATGTACTCGCTCGGAAGCATCTCGACGACACCCTTGAACGCGCCCTTGCCGAGCTTCTCCGAACCCTTCTGACCCGCCCACAGGCGATCCCAGAACCAGAGGAGTTGTGGCAGCCACCAGCAACCACCTTCGGTCGCGCAGAACTTCAGTTTGGGGAAACGCTCGAACACACCCGACCAGAGCATGAACCACATCGGACGGGCCGGCCACCACGTCACCTCGGTCACGTAGATGCCCAGGTGATCGCCGTACTCTTCGCGCGGCGCCGAACCCGAGTGGGTCACGATCGGCATGTCGTATTCCTCGCACAGCGCCCACACGGGGTCGTAGCGACGATCGTGATACGGCGTCTGGTTGCACCAGCGCGCCGGAATCATCACGGCACCGAGTCCGTGTTCCTTCGCCCAGCGGATCTCGGCAAGTGCTTCCTCGACCTCTCCGGTGATCGGTACGAGGGCGACACCACAGCGACGTTCGGGGCTGACCGAGCAGAGATCGGCGAGCCAACGATTGTGCGCCTTGGCCCCGGCGAGTCCGAGCACGGGATCGAGATCGCCCGACAATCCGAGACCGGCACCGAACGGAACTGCCGTGCGGCTCTCGACGGCGTCGGCGTCGGGGTAGACGACCTCGGCACAGACTCCGTCGGAGTCGAGTGCCTGATCGCGCTTGATGCCGTCCCAGCCGCCGGCAAGGTCTTCTTCGTGATCCTCGAACCACTTCTTGGCGTAGGCGTCGTCGCGCACACCCATCTTGTTGGAGGCTTCGATCATCGCTTCGTGTTCAGCGAGGAAATCGTCGAAGGCTCCGTGGAACTTCGTCTCGAGATAGGGCCGGTACTGCTCGGTCGGCAGACCGGCGTGACTGTCGGCGGCGATGATCAGGTACGGATCGTTGTCCTTGAATTCCATGAGGGTTCCTTTTCGCTCAGAGCTTCGTGATCATTCGGTGGCGAACTCGTACCCGGCGAAGGCCGGACACATGTTGGCGTCGCCGGGAACCGCCCTCGGAGGAAGGCCGGCGAAGACGTCGCCCACCTTCGGCCCGATCCGGTCGGCGATGGGACGCAGGAAATCGAGATCGAAGCCGTAGAGCTTCGCGGCGTTCTTCGACAGCATCATCTCGACCTCGTCGCGCGGAACGCCCGCAAATGACAGGGCAATCGCTTCGCGCGAGTACGGGGTCGACGCTTCCTTGTGCGGATAATCGCTTCCCCACATGATCCGGTCGACGCCGACCTGATGGCGGACACCGAGTTCGATGGGCCGGATGAAGCTGGCACCGACGTGGCACTGGCGGGCCCAGTACTCGCTCGGACTGAGCGAGAGCGTCTTCATGACCGACTCGCCCCACACCTGCTCTTGCGAACCGTTGGACTGGTTCATGCGAGCGAAGAAACCGTCGAGTCTCGCCAGTTCATCGGGAATCCAGGCCGTTCCCTGTTCGGTGAACACCAACTGCATGTCCGGGTGACGTTCGAGCGCGCCGCCGAGGATCAGTTGGTAGAACGCCCGATGGGCATACCAGGTCACTTCGAGGAGGAACGTGATCGTGTCCTCCGGATCGGGACCCATGGGAGGCGCGGCCGAACCGGTGTGATGGTTCACCGGCATGCCGAGTTCTTCACAAACCTGCCAGATCGGCTCGTAGCTGCGATGGTGCAACTGCTCCATGCCGGAGCCCGGAGGCGTACCGGGAAGGAGGACGCCACCCGTGAGTCCGTGCTCGTGCGCCCAGCGGATCTCTCCGACCGAACCGGCGACATTGAGGAGGTTGATCTGGGCGACACCGGCGCGTCGACCCGGATAGTCGGCACAGAAATCGGCCAGCCAACGGTTGTGCGCCTGCAGTCCCGCCCAGCGCCGATCGGAATCGTTCTGCGTCAACGCAGGTGGCTGAGCCGTGAGCGAGGTCTTCGGATAGAACGGCGGGATCGTGTTCGGATAGATGATCTCGGCGACCTGACCATCGGCCTCGAGATCCGCCATTCGTCGCTGCGAATCCCAGTTGCGACTTCCGAGATCGCCTTCGAGATCCTCGTAGGGGTTCTCGAAATCGGCTGCCCACGCATCGAACTCGTCGTGCCAGCGGGTCTCGAGATACGGCCGGTAATCCGGGATGTTCCCCCCGGCGTGACCATCGGCCGAGATGACGATGTATCGATCGTCGTTCGAACCTGTCGTGCCGTTTCCAGCTTCTGACCCGTGTCCCATGACTCCCCCTCGACCGGCACCCGAAGGCCCGACCCTACGTGACGGGGGTCACCGTACCGGCGTTACAGAAGGGGTGCAAGGCGTGGCGCCAGAAATCCCGGCTCTGTTCAGCGGGACTTCGGCAGACCGAGATGACGCTCGGCGATGTTGTTCCGGTTGATCTCCGTCGTGCCGCCGTAGATCGTGACGACCGGGCTGTGTCGTGCGTCGTATTCGACGAATCCCTCGCCGGCGGCGCCCGATTCGTGGAACTGCAACAGACCGAGGGGGCCGGCCGTTTCCTGGGTCCAACGGGAGATCCGCTGATACGCCTCGGCGGCGAACACCTTCGTCATCGAACCTTCGAGACCGGGGCTCCCACCCGAAGCGGCGATCCAGGCGGAGCGCTGCGTGAGCAGTGAGGCGACCTGCATGTCGATCGCCGCACGCGCCATCCGCTCTCGTGTGATCGGCTGATCGAAGATGCCGATCTCCTGTGCCCAATCGTGGAAGTGGCGCAACAACGGAATGGCCGCATTCGAGCCGCCCATCACGCCGCGTTCGAACGCGAGCACCGAGGTCATGGTTCGCCAACCGTTGTTGACGCCGCCGAGCACCGCGTCGTCGCCGACTCGCACGTTGTCGTAATAGGTCGCGTTGGTGCGTTCGGTTCCGAGCGTGTGTACCGGATCGACAGTGATGCCGGGCGTGTCCATCGGAAGGATGAACATCGTGAGGCCCTTGTGCTTCGGCAGGTCGACATCGGTACGCGTGAGCAGGATCAGCCAGCGGGCCTCGTGGGCCATCGTCGTCCACATCTTCGAACCGTTGATGGTCCACTCGTCGCCATCCTTGACGGCACGCGTCTTGATGGAGGCAACGTCGGAGCCGTAGTCGGCTTCGCTGTAACCCATGCAGACGAGAGCCTCACCGGAGATGATCGACGGAAGGATCCGTTCCTTCTGCTCGTCGGTTCCGAGGAGATTCACGACACCGGCGATCATGAGGGCAACGGCAAGTCCGTCGTACGGAGCACCGGCCTTCTCCAACTCGTTGAACAGCACCCAGAGTTCGATCGGGTCGCCGACTCCGAGACCGGGAGTGGCCCGTTCGAGAAAACCCTGCGTCCCGAGGGCGCGGTTGAGTTCGGGAGCATCGAACGTTCCCGTCGTGTGCATCCGGTCGATCACATCGGGAGTGACCGTTTCGGCAACGATGCTGCGAATCTTCGAGCGGTAGGCAAGTACGTCATCCGAGAGTGAGAAGTCCATGATCAGTTCTCCACCGGTCCATAGAGGCGGTCAGCAAGGGCGAGGCATTCGTTGGTGGGATCGTCGAGGACGAGCGACCATCCGCGCGCACGGCGGTAGTACAGCTGGATGTCGTATTCCTCGGCGAAGCCGTATCCACCGTGATAGTGGAGGCTGCGATCGGTGGCGACGGCGGCACCGTCGCTCGTGAAGACGAACGCCATCGCGGCAAGTGCCGATCCGTCGGTGATGTCGTTGGCGCGCCAGTCGAGGATGCCGTCCTCTTCGCGGCCAAGCGCCCACGCCGCCTTGTGCGTGAGCAGACGGCCACCATCGATCAGGACGGGGAGATCGGCAAGACCGTGTTGCACCGCCTGGAACGATCCGACCGGAACACCGAACTGCTCGCGCTCCATCACGTACTCGACCCCGAGCTTCTGCGCCGCTTCGGCGATACCGACGAGAGCGGCGGCAGTCAGGACCTTCCATCGGTCGATGACCGGTTGGAAGGCGGACGCCGGACCGAGCACCGTGCGGTCACCGGTTCGGGCCGACCGGTCGGCGAGCGGCGCGCTCGCATGGTTGCGCGGACCGGTCATCGGTGGCGCCGAACGAACGACGACGAGTTCATCGCCATCGAC
>WLFD01000163.1 GCA_009703925.1 Actinomycetota bacterium
CCGCGTCCCCTCGCTGCTTCGTCGACAACAACGTCCTCGATCCACGCTCGCACCCCGGTCGGTATGAGGAACCAGGCCAACGTCATCGAACCGAGAATCGCTTCATCAGCGGGATCGACGGCGATCAACAGGATGCTCGCCGGTGACTCGATGATCAGCGCGAGTTCCGTGGCCGTGGGAGGAAGATTCGACTTCGACAACTGGGGAACCAGACGGTTGAACGCCTCGATCAGCGCCGGGGTCACCTCGGTTGCCTCGATGATCTGCACGTTCGACATCGGCCCAGCGTAGGCAGTCGACGTCGTCGGCCGTGCCACACCGGCCCGCCCGAGTCGGCCCGGCTCCCCGGTACCCTTTCCGGATGCCGGACTTCTCGGGCGACCCGCTCCCCTTCCTCCGTTGGTCGGATCAGCCCGACGTCGACGCGCCCGTTCTTCTCGTCGCGTTCGGTGGCTGGAATGACGCCGGCGATTCGGCGACCACCGCCGTCGAGTTCATGGCCGAGCGATGGAACGCCAAGGCCTTCGCCGACATCGATCCTGAAGTGTTCTACGACTTCACGACCGTTCGGCCCCAAGTTCGTATCGACTTCGATGGCAACCGCCGCATCGACTGGCCCACCAACATCTTCCGTGCCGCCAACACCCCTCCGAGCGGCAAGGGAATCATCACGCTCACCGGTATCGAACCGCAGTTGCGTTGGCGCACCTTCTCCGATCATGTGCTCGGCGTTGCCCTCGCCACCGGCGCAAGCATGGTCGTCACTCTCGGGGCTCTTCTCGCCGAGGTTCCGCACTCGCGACCGGTCTCCATCTTCGGCACGGCCTACGACGACGAGACCGTCGACGCACTCGACGTCCTTCCGTCGCGGTACGAGGGCCCGACCGGCATCACCGGTGTGTTGCATGCCGCGTGTCGCGATGCCGGCATCCGGTCGGCCGCGCTCTGGGCTGCGGTTCCGACCTACGTTCCTTCCGCTCCATCGCCCAAAGCGGCTCTCGCCCTCGTCGAACGCACCGCCCGCCTCCTCGATGTCGATATCGACACCACGGAACTCCGATTCGCGACCGCCGCGTACGAACATCAGGTCTCGAATCTGGTCGCTGAAGACGACGAGACAATCGACTACGTCGCCCAACTCGAACGCCGATTCGACGAGGAGCCCGATGGATTCACCGACGGCGAAAGTCTCGTCGACGAGGTTGAACGTTTTCTGCGCGATCAGGACTGACCCGATCCGCCCGCAGTTTCAGGCTTCGTGTTCTCCGCGCCAGGTGGGGATGCGCGGGTGATCGAAGTGGACCTCGACCGACTCGCCGCCGAGCGCCCGTCGGGCGAAATCGCCCCATTGGTCGACACCGACGGTGTGTTCGGGGAGATTGTCGAGGGAGAACCATCCGACATCGCGCGTCTCGAGGGGATGCGGAATCAACTCGCCACCCGTGGCCCGACAGTGGAACACGAGTGAGTAGAGCGGAATGCGGGTGAAGCGCTGACGGAGGCCATCGAGCACGGCGAGCAACTGCACGACTTCACAGTCGATACCGGTTTCCTCGGCGACTTCCTTCACTGCCACCTCTGATGCCGAGTAGCCGATGTCGGCCCATCCTGTCGGATAGAGCCAGACTCCCGAATCGGAGCGCTGAACGAGGAGGATCTCGCCCTTCTCGTTGCCGACGACGGCACCTACAGCAACCTTCGGTGTCTGGTAGCCCGGCACACCCTTGCCGACCATTCGCATCCATTCGTGCACAAGGTCATCGACGTCGTAATGGCTTCCCGCCGCGACACGCATGTCCGCCGCGACCGCCAGCACTTCCTCGAAACGCTCCTGCTCGTACAGGCTCTCGGTGAATCCAAGACCAGTGCGCGCGATGCCCGCGAGGGCTTCGCTCCAACGAACCAGATCTTGTGGCGTTACCGGGTCGCTCATGACGACCGACGCTACCCGGAGGGGCTACGACGCGTCGGGTCCTTCGATGGCAAACATCAGTGCTCGTTCGATCTCGGTCAGGAAGGCCGGGTCGGTCACCTTGTTGCCGGAGGAGTCGCGGACGTAGAACGAGTCGACGGCATCGGTGTTGAGCGTCTGGATCTTCGCCGACCGAATATCGAGATCGAGTTCGTGAAGTGCCCGCGTGATCCTCCAGAGGACACCCACCGAATCCGGAGCACGTACCTCGAGCACGGTCGCGTCATGCGACAACTCGTTGTCGACGATGACTTCCGGATGCGTGACCACTCCAGGAAGTCGACGCGGCGCCGAATAGGTCCGGCTCCGTTCGAAGAGGCGAGCTTCCAGCGCAAGACGGCCGTCAAGAGCCTTCTCGAGATCGCGGATGATTCGTTCCCAATGGATCTCGCTGTCGAAGTTGCTGCGAACCCGGAGTTGTTCGAGCGCCATTCCGTTGTCGTCCGAATACGCCGCCGCCTCCAGGACCGTGAGTCCGTTGAGTGACAACGCTCCCGACACCCTGGCGAAGAGACCGGGTCGATCCGGGCTGATGATCGTCAACTGATCATCGAGTGCTTCGATGATCCGGCGGCGCTGCGAAAGGAGTTCGCGCTGGTGCACCGACGGGAATCCGGAGTCGGTCGCCTCGGCGACGCTTCCACCGGCAAGGACATGGGAGACACGGTCGACGAGGACACCGACGAGCTCCTCTTTCCAGCTGCCCCATGCGGCCGTGCCTGTCGCAAGCGAATCGGCCTCGGTGAGGGCGTCGAGAAGACGAAGGCACGAGAGGTTCCCGACGGCTTCGGCGACATGTGAGATGGTTCCGTCATCGGAGAGATCGCGGCGGGTCGCGACATCGGGCAACAGCAGATGATGACGAACCATCTGCTGGAGGGTCGCCGTCTCTTCGGCGTTGAACCCCATGCGCGGTCCCATCACGGCGACCAGTTCGATGCCGACATCGGTGTGATCGCCGGGGCGACCCTTGCCGATGTCATGCAGCAGCGTTCCCACGACAAGCAGATCGGGACGGTCGACTCGATCGACGAGGGCCGACGCATTCGCCGCCGCTTCACACAGATGTCGATCGACAGTGAAGCGGTGATACGCGTTGCGCTGAGGGCGACAGCGAATGACCGCCCATTCGGGAACGATCGGTTCCCAAAGTCCCTTCTGATCAAGTGTCTCGATCACCTGCACGGCCGGTCGGCCGGCGAGCAACAATTCGACGAAGAGTCGTCGCGCTTCCTCCGGCCAAGGGGTGGGGATCGGGGCCGACAGCGTGAGTCGATCGAGAGAATCGCGGTCGATCCGGGTATCCGAACGGGCAGCCGCAACCGCAACGCGCAGGACCAGAAGCGGATCGGAAGCGGGATCGATTCCGGCCACCACGGCCACACATCCGTCGCGGATGACCACACCGTCGGAGACGGGCTTGTCCCGGCCCAGTCGGCTGCGCACGGAACCGCCGATCGAGGCCCGAGCCCGAGCCCAGAGCTCGTCACTCACCCACGCGATGGTCCGCGCCGATGTGGACAGCACCCGCATCAGATCATCGGCATCGCGGTAACCGAGATCGGCTGCGACGCCGTCCTGTTCCTCGAGGAGCAAGCGATCGGAATGGCGACCGGTCCGGCGATGCAACTCGACTCTCGCCGAGAGAACGACCTCGTAGGCATCGCGTATCGCTTCGTCGTCACCGGGAAGCAGCGGAATTCCGGCCAGCTCGGCCCAGCGGATCCCGTGGACATCGCGCATTCCGCCGCGACCGTCCTTGAGATCCGGCTCGAGGAGAAACGCCACTTCGCCGGCGGCTGCATGCCGCTCGCGGATTCGATCGTCGAGTTGTTCGATCCAGCGCTTCGAACGCTTCTCCCAAAGGGCGAGACCTTTGGTTGCGAGTTCCTCGGCGAACTTCGGATCACCGGCAATGTGACGGACGGTCAGCACCGCAGTCGCCGTGTCCAGATCGTCCGACGCAAGGGCAAGTGTTTCCTTCACCGTGCGCACCGCATGACCGAGCTTGATGCCCTGATCCCAGATCGGATACCAGATCTTCTCGGCGAGTTCCGCGACAGGGACATTCGGGTCGTGCAGCAGGTAGAGATCGATGTCGCTTCCCGGCGACAACTCCGCACGCCCGTATCCACCTACGGCAACGAGCGAGGCTCCGGACTCGGGCCCGCCGGCCGCCGTCCAGAGATCGCGTATCCATCCGTCGACTTTCCCGGCGAGAGCGCGACAGAAGTCGGCGCCGCGCTGGGAGGAGTCATCGAGCAGAGATCGGCGATCGAGCTGGGGGGTCATGGAAAACGCCGTTCAGTTGTGGGAGGGCTGCGTCAGACCGCGTCGTTTCCGACTTCACCGGTCCGGATGCGGATGAGCTTGTCGACCGAACTGATCCACACCTTGCCGTCACCGATCTTGCCGGTGCGAGCTGCCGTCACGATGATGTCGGCGACCTGATCGGCGAGTTCATCGGGGACGATCGTCTCGACGCGGACCTTCGGGAGAAGATCGACGACGTACTCGGCGCCCCGATAGATCTCGGTCTTGCCACCCTGGCGACCGAATCCCTTCACCTCGTCGACCGTCATGCCGGTGAGCCCGGCGGCCTTGAGGGCGTCTTTCACATCGTCCAGCTTGTGGGGCTTGATGATTGCGGTCACGAGCTTCATAGCTGCACGGTATCCCTTCGTAGTGATCCTGCCGGCGCCTGCGCCCGGAAAGTGTCAGTCATTGTTCAGGTTCAGGGAAGTCGGTCCATGGAACCGGTGCTTCCGAAGCTGTACGCGGTCTCTGCGTGCTGGCTGTAATCGAGACCTTCGTCCTCGTCTTCGCTCGAAACGCGGAGCCCGACCAGTTTGTCGATCACCTTCGCAATGGCGAACGAGAGCACGAAACTGAAAGCGAAGGTTGCGGCCGACGCAACGAACTGGAACCACAGCAGCTTGAAGCCGCCACCGAGGAACACTCCCTCGTCGACGACGAGTTCATTGACCTTGGAATCGGCGAAGAATCCGAGCAGAAGCGCACCGATGATTCCGCCGACGAGATGCACGCCGATCACGTCGAGCGAATCGTCGTATTTGAAGCGGAACTTGAGTCCGATGGCCAGGACACACAGCACACCGGCGGCGAAACCGATGAGGATCGGCGACATGCCTCCGACGAAACCGGCGCAGGGGGTGATGGCGACAAGACCGGCAACCGCACCCGATGCTGCCCCGAGCGTCGTCGGCTTGCCGTCCTTGATCCGCTCGACGAGCAGCCAGCCGAGCATGCCGGCCGATGCGGCCAGAAAGGTGTTCATGAGAGCCTGCGCAGCGACGCCGTTGGCGTGGAGTGCCGAACCGGCGTTGAAGCCGAACCATCCGAACCACAGGATGCCCGTGCCGAGAAGTGTGAGCGGCAGCGAATGAGGATGCATACCCTCACGCGGCCAACCGTGACGCTTCCCGAGCACGAGGATGACGGC
>WLFD01000164.1 GCA_009703925.1 Actinomycetota bacterium
CCGGCATCCATCGATCCCTCGGCCGCACCGGCGCCGACGACGGTGTGCATCTCGTCGATGAACGTGATCACTTCGCCTTCGGAATCGGTGATCTCCTTGAGCACGGCCTTGAGCCGCTCCTCGAATTCGCCGCGGTACTTCGCACCGGCCACCATCGAACTCAGGTCGAGCGAGATCAGACGCTTGTTCTTGAGACTCTCCGGAACGTCACCTTCGACGATCCGGCGGGCCAGACCTTCGACGATCGCCGTCTTGCCGACGCCCGGCTCACCGATGAGTACCGGGTTGTTCTTGCTCCGGCGCGACAACACCTGGATGACCCGTCGGATCTCGTCGTCGCGACCGATCACCGGATCGATCTTCCCGGCCCGGGCCGCATCCGTGAGATCGCGCCCGTATTTCTCGAGCGCCTGATACTGCTCCTCCGGGTTCTGACTCGTCACCCGGTGGCTGCCGCGCACATCCGCGAGCGCGGTGAGCAGATCCTCGTGTGTCGCACCGACTTTGTCGGCCATCGCGAGAAGCAGATGCTCGGTGGAGAGATATTCGTCGTGAAGTTCGCGCCGGATCTCGTCGGCACGGTCGAACAGTGCCGTGAACTCGCGACCCACGCGCGACTCGCCGCCGTAAGCCTTGGGAAGTTTCGAGATCGATGCCTCGGTCGCGTTGCGCAACTGAAGGGGAGCGATGCCCACCTTCTGGAGAAGCGGAAGCACGACGCCTTCCTCCTGACCCAGCAGGGCGAGAAGAAGATGATCGGGGGTGACTTCGGGATTGCTCGAGGAGCGCGCATCGGCGAGCGCGATGTTGACGGCGTCCTGCGTCTTGAGTGTCCAGCGGTTCGGATCGAGAGCCATGATCGTGGTGAACTCCTTACTGGTCGGGGAATTCCTGCGTTGTCGTCAGCGGCCCGAGAGCCGCCGCAGTACTTGCGATGCCTCGTCGAACCGGACGACGGTCTGGCGTACCGGAACGAGATCGCGGCGATAGGAACGATGGGCCTCGTCGACCGCGGCGATCGTCTCCGCCCGAGCCGCGTTCAGTTCGGCCTCGAGGGCAGCGGTGCGCATTTCGAGTTCGAGCACGCGCTTCACGCCGGCGAGATTGAGGCCTTCGTCGGTGAGTTCCTGGATCTTTCGGAGGAGTCGGATGTCGGCTTCGCTGTAGCGACGACTTCCGCCCTGGGTTCGGGCCGGTTCGAGCAGACCCTTGCGCTCGTAGATCCGCAGCGTCTGCGGATGCACTCCCGCGAGTTCGGCGGCAACCGAGATGATGTAAACGGCACGCCGGTGGGTGGATCGGGATTCGTTCGCATCGGTCATGATCAGACTCCGAGATGCTCGCGGGACACGGTCGGCATGGCGGCTTCGAGTGTCGCGACCGCCTCGCGTTGTTCGTCGGTCAACGTCGTCGGGACGACGACCTGAACGGTCACGAGAAGATCGCCTGTCGCCTTCTTCTCCTCGACACCGCGCCCCTTGACCCGGAACACCTGGCCACTCGGGGTGCCCGGCGGGATCTTGAGCGTGACGTTGGCGCCGTCGAGTGTCGGGACCGTGAGTTTGGTGCCGAGCGTCGCTTCGGCGAAGGAGACCGGAACCGTCATCGTGAGGTTGCGGCCGCTGCGTCCGAAGACCGGATCCGGACTGACATGGACGACGACGAACAGATCGCCGATGGGTCCGCCGTTGCGACCGGCACCACCGCGGCCTTTCAACCGGATCCGTTGCCCGTCGTCGACGCCGGCGGGAATGCGGACCTTCACCTCGCGCGGTCGCCGTTCGATACCGGCCCCGCGACAGGTCGGACAAGGATCGGTGATGACTGTTCCGGCACCGCCACATGCGTTGCAGGGAGTCGAGAAGGAGAACATGCCCTGGTTGTCGTCGACCGCACCGCGACCTCCGCAACGCGAACACGCACTCGGGGCCGTGCCGGGCTTGGCGCCCGAGCCCCGACAGGTTTCGCACGGCATGTCGCTCGTGATGTGCAGCGATGTCGTCACACCGGCGAATGCCTCGCGGAACGGCAGATGGAGTTCCGCTTCGAGATCGGCGCCGCGTTGCGGGCCGCGGCCGCGTTGTGCGCCACGACCACCGCGGGCGCCCCGACCTCCGCCGAAGAGGCCACCGAGCAGATCGGAGATGTCGCCACCCTCGTAATTGAAACCGCCGGCCCCGGGACCGAAGCCGCCACCAGCACCGCCGCGGGGTGGGCCGAAGCCGCCAGCGGCAGGGCCCATGTGCCGGACCTCGTCGTACTCCTTGCGCTTGGTCTCGTCGCCGACGACGTCATACGCCGCCGAGACTTCCTTGAAGCGCTCCTCGGCAGCATCGTTGCCGGGATTCGCGTCGGGATGAAACTCCCGGGCCAGTTTGCGATAGGCGCGCGTGATGTCCTTGGGTGTGGCCTTGTCGGCCACGCCCAGGACTTTGTAATAGTCCTTCTCGAACCATTCGCGCTGCGGGGCCATCGACTAGCCCCGCACCTTGACCATCGCCGGACGCAGCACGCGCGATTTCCACTGGTAACCGGTGCGAAGGGTTTCGACAACGATTGCCTCGCCGCCATCGCCCTCTTCGTGCATCACTGCATCGTGCTGATTCGGATCGAATGCTTCGCCCGCCGGAGTCAATCGAACGAGACCTTCACGTTCGAGCATGTCGAGCAGCATCTTCGCGATCGGTTCGACATCGGTTGCACCGTGGCCGATCGCCGCTTCGCAGGCATCGAAGATCACCAGCATCTTCTCGACGAGGTTCTCGTTGGCGCGTTCGCGCAACGTGATCTCGTCGCGTGCCACGCGCTTCTTGTAATTGTCGAACTCTGCCTTGACCCGCAGCATCGTGTCCCGGTACTCGTCGCGTTCGGCCACCAATGCGGCCGGATCGCTTCCGGCGAACTGCGCTTCGAGATCGATGAACTCGGTTTCGTCGATGATGCCCGCGTCGAGGAGTTCCTCCTCGATGGGCTCGGCCGCCGGGTCGGACCCGGCGGCTTCGCTCTCGTCGGACATGATCAGTTGCCTTCGTCTTCGACGATTTCGGCGTCGACAACTTCGTCGTCGTCGGGAGCCGAACTCGTTCCGCCGGCCGCTCCGGCCGACTCGTTGGCTGCAGCCTGCTCGTAGAGCTTCTGCGTGAACTCCTGGCTCGCGGTCATGAGCGACTCCGTGGCCGTCTTGATCGTCTCGAGATCGTTTCCGGCGATGGCGGTCTTGAGATCGGCAAGCTTGCCTTCGACGCTCGAACGCTCCTCGTCGGAGATCTTGTCGCCCTGCTCCTTGAGCAATTTCTCCGTTTGGTAGACGAGCGTGTCGGCAGAGTTGCGGATGTCGGCCTCTTCGCGGCGCTGACGATCCTCTTCGGCGTGCGCTTCGGCGTCCTTGACCATCTGGTCGATGGCGTCCTTCGAGAGCGACGACTGACCGGTGATGGTCATCGACTGCTCCTTGTTGGTCGCACGATCCTTGGCCGACACATGCACGATGCCGTTCGCATCGATGTCGAAGGTGACCTCGATCTGCGGAACGCCGCGCGGTGCCGGGGGGAGATCGACGAGCTGGAACTTGCCGAGCGTCTTGTTGTAATTCGCCATCTCGCGCTCACCCTGCAGCACGTGGATCTCGACCGACGACTGGTTGTCCTCGGCGGTCGTGAAGACCTCGGTGCGACGGGTCGGAATGGTGGTGTTGCGCTCGATGAGCTTGGTCATGACCGAGCCCTTCGTCTCGATGCCGAGCGAGAGGGGCGTCACGTCGAGGAGGAGAACGTCCTTGACCTCACCCTTGAGCACGCCGGCCTGAACCGCAGCGCCGATCGCGACGACCTCGTCGGGATTCACGCCCTTGTGCGGATCGCTGCCGGTCATTTCCTTGACCAGTTCGACGACGGCGGGCATGCGGGTCGAGCCGCCGACGAGAACCACGTGGTCGACATCACCCTTGGTGAGGCCGGCATCGACGATCGCCTGTTCGAACGGCTTGCGGCAACGCTCGAGGAGATCGGCGGTGAGCTCCTGGAACTTGGCGCGTGTCAGTTGCTCGTCGAGATGCAGCGGACCTTCGGGCGTGGCGGTGATGAACGGCAGGTTGATCTGGGTCTGCTGCACCTGCGAAAGCTCGATCTTCGCCTTCTCGGCCGCTTCCTTCAGACGCTGGGTGGCCATGTTGTCCTTGCTCAGGTCGACGCCGTGGGCGGCCTTGAACAGGTCGGTCATCCAGTCGATGATCCGCTCGTCCCAGTCGTCGCCACCGAGCTTGGTATCGCCATGGGTGGACTTCACTTCGAAGACACCGTCGCCGATCTCGAGAACCGAGACGTCGAAGGTGCCGCCGCCGAGGTCGAACACGAGGATCGTCTGATCCTCGCCTTCCTTGTCGAGGCCGTAGGCCAGCGCCGCGGCGGTGGGCTCGTTGATGATGCGGAGGACCTCGAGGCCGGCGATCTGGCCGGCTTCCTTGGTGGCCGTGCGCTGGGCATCGTCGAAGTAGGCCGGCACCGTGATGACGGCCTGGGTGACGGTGTCACCGAGGTAGGCCTCGGCGTCGCGCTTGAGCTTCATGAGCGTGCGGGCCGAGATCTCCTGGGAGGTGTAGGCCTTGCCATCGATGTCGATGGTCCAGTTCGTGCCCATGTGGCGCTTGACGGAACGGATCGTGCGATCGGGGTTGGTGATCGACTGACGCTTCGCGACCTCGCCGACGAGGACTTCGCCGTTCTTGGCGAAGGCGACCACCGACGGGGTGGTGCGGCTGCCTTCCGCGTTGGGAATGACGACGGGGTCGCCGGCCTCGAGGACCGAAACGACGGAGTTGGTTGTACCGAGATCGATACCTACTGCTTTGGCCATTGACTTGTTGCTCCTGTTTGGGGGTTTGCTTTCGAGTTCTGGTGTGGTCCGTTCGGACCGGGTGCTCCCGGGCAGTCTGGCAGCTGTCCGGGAGGAAGTCTCGTCGGGCTGACTAATTTGAGCCAGATAAGTTGAGTCTGACGTTGACAACTTTGGTCGGCGCCGATTCATTCCCGATTCCGGTGATTTTCCGGAATGTTCCCGAACCGCGTCCGCGACATCCGGCACCGTGGCCCGTTTCCCGTGGGGCAGACTGGGAAAATGACCTCGACACTCGTCCTGCTCCGCCACGGCCAGAGCACCTGGAACCTCGAAAACCTCTTCACCGGCTGGTACGACGCCGATCTCACCGACCAGGGCCGGGCCGAGGCCTCGGCCGCCGGAACCGCCCTCGCCGATGCCGGCGTGGCCCCCGACCTGCTGCACACCTCATGTCAGACCCGGGCGATCCGCACCGCCAACCTCGCCCTCGACCGGATGGGCCGTCTCTGGGTTCCCGTCCGCCGCTCGTGGCGCCTCAACGAGCGCCATTACGGGGCTCTCCAGGGGATGGACAAGAAGCAGACCACCGAGAAGTACG
>WLFD01000165.1 GCA_009703925.1 Actinomycetota bacterium
CAGGTACTCCGAATGTTGTCAGCCGCCCGAGTTGTCGTGGGGGCGGTGCTGCTCGCCGCACCGGGCATCGCCGGCGGCGCGTGGATCGGCGACCCCGCCCGCGATCGACGGACAAAAATGATCATCCGTGGTTTCGGAGCCAGAGACCTTGCCTTGGGGTTGGGCACACTGCGGGCGCTCGACCGAGGCGAGCCCGTCGAGACCTGGGCCCGGATGTCGGCTTTCGGTGATATCGGCGATGCCGGAGCTGCGCTCCTCGGTGGCCGGGGGCTCGGATTCGCCCGCACCTGCGTGACGGTGATCAGCGCCGGTACCGCTGCAGCGCTCGGTACTGCCGCAGCCAACAATCTCGACTGACCTGTATCGGCGCCGAGTCTCGCAACCGCCGGAAGCGGGGCTAGTGTGATGGCTTGCCGGCGGCGTGGCCGAGTGGCTTAGGCAGCGCCCTGCAAAGGCGCGTACCCCAGTTCGACTCTGGGCGCCGCCTCCATACCGGCATCCGGGAAACCGGAACCGCAAAGCACGCAGTTGCACTGCATGCAGAACGAAAAGAGACCCGGCCAACTGGCCGGGTCTCTTCGTTGTCGGTCTCCTGACGGGAGCGGGGGGTCTCCCGGGAGGAACCAGATTCAGGCCGAAGGTGTGGTCATCGTTGCGCCTGCACCGGCCGGGGCCTCGCCGCGGGGGCCGTGTCCGCCGCGTCCACCCGGTCCGCGGCCGCCATCGGCGGGGCGGGGGTTGTTAACCATGTCGGTGATGCGGGTTTCGAGTTCGGCGAGCTTGGCATCCGCTTCAGCTTGCGTCATTTCACCGTTCGCAACTTCTTCGGCGATGTGGGTGGTCGCCTCGGCGGTCAGGGCATCGATCACGACCTGCACATCGACGTTCTGTTCGGCTGCGACCTGGGCGATCGTCTTGCCGGACTCGACTGCGGTACGAAGATCGTCGGTGCTCATGCCGAGAGCCTGAGCGAGTACTTCGGAGCGGGCTCCCTTGGCCTCAGCGGAGCCGTGACCGCCACGGGCCTCATGGTCGGCGACAAGCGCACCGGAGACAGCGTCGGCCTGAGCCTGGGTGATGGTGCCGGCGTCGACGAGGGGCTTGAGTACCTCGTTGATGCGGGTGGCCGGATCGGGACGGGCCGAATCGGTGGCGGTGGTCTCGGCGCTGGTCTGTGCACCCGAGATCGAAGGGACGGCGATCACGAGACCGGCGATGCTGCCGGCGGCGAGACCGGCACTGAGGCCGACGATTGCGAATTTCTTGTTCATGTGAGGCTCCTTGAGTCGTGGGGGTTGTCCTGTCGGGGACAAGGACAATCTGCCCCTCCGAGGTAAGGAGCCTGCCCGGTCAAGGTGAGAATCAGGAAAGAATCAGCTTTCGGCCAGATCGATCGCCCGGAAGTCCGGTTCGCGTCGCTCGGCGAGGGCTGTGAGGGCTTCCAGATTGGCCGGCGTGCCCATCAGTCTCGAGAATGCGGCGTTCTCGCGTTCACGGGCAGCATCGATTTGCGGCTTGATGGCCGCCATGATCGTCTTCTTCGACTCAACCAGCGAGGAAATTGATTTCGATGCAAGGACTCGCGCGTGCTTCATCGTTTCGTCCATCAGCGCCTCGGGCTCGCACACTTTCCATGTGATGCCCATCTCAAGACATTCCTGAGCGGACAGCCACTCGGAACTCATGAGCGCCCACGTTGCATTGTGACGACCAATGAGGGCGGGGAAGGTGTAACTGCTTGCTGCTTCAGGTGCCACCGCAAGTGCCGTAAACGGACAACGGACTCGTGCTTCGGTGGACATGAACACCAGATCAGAAAGCGCCAGCATCGTTGCGCCGATGCCGAGGGCCATGCCATTCACCGCGCAAATCAACGGCTTGGGGAAGTCAACGAGGTTGTCGATAAGTCCGGGAAACCCATGACGGCCGTTTTCGATTCCACCGGTATTGCGCATCGCCATTTCGACAACATCAGTGCCGGCAGAGAATGAACGTCCGGTTCCAGTGATGACCACGACAGCGACAGAGTTGTCAGCAGCGGCAGCGATCAGAGCATCAGTCGTCGCGTCATAGAGCGCTTCGTTGAATGCGTTCAGCGCTTCGGGCCGATCCAGCGTGATCGTACGAATTCGGTCGGCATCATGGATGTTCAGCACTGTCGTTCCCCCTCGACTGCAGGCCCGGGCGTTCCGGATACCGCCATCGTGTCACCCGCCGGGGGAAGTCTCCGCCATCGACATCGAGAGCGTCTCAGCCGAAGGGGAACAGCTCCCCACCGTTGCTGGACCCATCGACCGACCGGGGCCGCATTCCAGCCCGGACAGCGACGCTCACCGCCTCGAGGGACGAGTGCGCTCCCATCTTCGCCAAGATGTTCCGCACGTGGGTCCGGACCGTGTGCGGGGAGACGAACAGTTCCTCGGCTGCAGCCGTCTGGTTTCGACCATCCAGCAGGTATTGGAGGACTTCGAACTCCCGAGGCGACAGATTCGCCAGCCGATCGAGTGCGAACTGGTCGATCGGTTCATCGACGTAGTGATTGTTCTCGGTGCCGTACGGCGACCACATCGCCCTTGTCATTGCCCGGTGCCCCCATTGGTGTCGCGGGTGGTCAGTGTCACGCTGGTAAAGGTCATGACATCCGCCTCGGCGAGCTGGGCCGAGAATGACACTGTCCCCTTGCCGGCGAATGTGCCGACATCGACATCGGCAACGAGCTCACCATCGAGGGTGACTCTCACGCGCGAACCACGAGCCTCGATCAGAAATGCCCTTGCGAGGAATCCGCTGCTGGAGGCGATCGAAGCCTCGGCCAGCGGGGTCCGGGTCCCATTCACCTGACTCACAACAATCAACCGGTTCTCGCCGATGGAAACCTCGATGCCACTGGAATCACTCTCACGGACCCGGATCACGGCCGTGGCGGTGGGTGTAACGCCGCTGACCTGACCGGAGACAACAACGTCGCGCCAAGCCGCGCTCGTCGCCGTAGTGAGCCGACACGAGGTGTATCCATCGGCCGAGATGATGAGCGTCTCCGCTCCGGCGATGCATTCCCCGTTTCCGATCGCCGTCCATTGGACATTCGTGATGCTGTTGGCCGGTGAGCGAGGAATCGTTTCATCGATTGCACCAAGAAGCGCCGCCGGCGTCGATCCGGCCGCCACCCTCATGATCCGCGGAACAAGAGTTCGATCCACGTTGCCACTGACCGCAACAGCCCGTCTCGTCTCGATGAATCCGAGATCGAACTGCTCGCCGACAAGCTCGGGGAGTCGGTTTGCAAGAACCGGATCGGTGGACGGAAGACCTTCTTCGGCGAACGGGTATGACATGGCGAAGGCGTTCACGCCGAATTCGTCCTTGATGACCTTCTTGTTCGTCGCGAGATCGTCGCGGACTCTCTGCTCCCACTCCAGATAGGTCTCGCGTCCACCGCCGTCTTCGATGAGAGTCGCCAATGCAGGCACTTCAACACCCTCCATCGAGATCTGTTCGAAACCTGCGTGCGTGTGACCCCCGATTTCCCATCGGCCGGTTTTCAGCATCTCGCGGAGTGTTGCGACATTGAGGTAAGCCGAATTCTCCGACTCCGACACCACACTTGTCGCGATGAATACTGCGGCTCTGAATCCGTGTGCAGCGAGAATCGGATCTCCGTGCACCCATGCCCCCCGGGTCCCGGCATCGAAGGTGATGAGGATCGGATTCGCAGGAAGATCAACCGGGGTCCCGGTCGAGACCTTCCGAACCTGGTCCAGCGTCACGGTGTTGAATCCCGTGTCATCGAGCATCTTCATCTGCGACGCGAACTCGTCCGGCGTGACTGCATCGCTTCCGCCGCCCGGGTCGATGTCTTTGTAGGTCAGGACCGGAACCACACCCTCGTAGGGTCGAAACGTCGCCATCAGATCGGTATCGGTCTGACTGAGCGAACCTGCCGGAGCGGGGACTTGCGAGAGCACGAGGCCGCTCGATTCCGAACTCGCCGAGACGAACATCCACCCGAGTGGAATGATCACGATCAGAAAGAGAAACCCCATCAGCAATCGACTGACTGAACCCCGGTCAACCTGCACGGGTTCCCCACGATCCGTCGCGCACACGGGCCAGAGCCCAGAACATCTGCGGTGCGAACAGGACATAGAAACCGGTTCCGATCACGGCCCACTTCCAATGGTTGTTGTGGGCAAGAGTGCGGTGATAGATGCCGTACGCCGATGCGATCAGAAAGAGACCGAGGAGATAAATGAGCGGCAGGGCGATCCCGAGAGCCGGGTAAACGAACATGTTGACGATCAACACGATGGGACTCACAATCGCCGCGAGGGTTGTGACGAACGATGACGGAAAGGCCAACGGTCGGGAGCGCCAGACATGACTCAGGAAGATGGGACTCTCCCGAATCCACGACTTCTTCCACCGCTGCTGCTGGCGGAAGAACCCGCGATAATCGCTGGGAACCTCGGTCCAGGCGAGTGCTCCCGAGTGGTAGATCGTGCGGTAGCCCGATCGGACCACCATGTTCGTGAGTGAGCGATCATCTCCGAAGGTGCAGGGGGCGCCCAGAAACGTCTGTGCTTCCCAAGGCTCGAGCAGCGGCGCTATGGAAGCGCGCCTGTAAGCCGAGAAACAACCCGAGCAGCACACCACCGCCCCGAGAACCGATTCGGAAGCCTTGAGCAACTGGAACGAGATGAAATATCGGGCTGCCTGCATCCGGGTGAGGTTGTTCTCTTCGGCATTTCGCGCGTGCGTAAGTCCGGAAATCGCTCCCACATCGCCCTTGACGAAGCCCTGGACGATCTTCGCGATTCCATCCGGTGCCGGCTCGGAGTCCGAATCCACGAAGACACAGATCTCCGACTCGGTTCGGCGCACCCCCTCCGCCATTGCCGCACGCTTGCCCCTGTTCTCCCCGAGGCTCACGCAGGTGAGTCGATCGCCATGAACGATCTCCGCTAGTTGCATATGAGCGAACGTGTCGTCGGTCGACCCGTCGTCAATGCAGATGATCCGGATCTTGTCCTCCGGATAGTCCTGCCCGAGACACGCTTCGATCGAGCGGAGGATCGATCGCCCCTCGTTGTATGCCGGGATGATCACCGCGACATCGGGAAAGAAGCCCACGTCCGGTGGCTTGCGATAGAACGCAGCCAGCACGAATCGACTGAGCATGTAGAAGCCGATCAGCGTTGTGTAGACGAGACTGACCATTCCGAGTTTGCCGTAATCGAGAAGTCGCTGACACAGATGCCAGAACAGGAGGCAATTCAGTCCGACAAGAATCACCACACCGAC
>WLFD01000166.1 GCA_009703925.1 Actinomycetota bacterium
GGTCCGGGTTGTTCTCGTTCGGCAAACTCGATGACGAGGACAAGACGGTCGTGCGGGTCCTGCTGGACTGTTCCTCGATGCTTGACGGTTCGTCGTCGACGAGCACGATCGAGGTCCAGCCCCGCCGCGGGTACGAGGAGGAAGCCCGGGTCCTCGTGAAGGAATTCTCGAAGGGGCTGAAACCCGGAAAAATGCGGTCCGCTCCGACTCCTTCAGCATCGGGCTCCGGCTCGGCGTCGCAGGCGTGGCGCGGGGCGTTGCGCTCGATGGCCGACGTGATGAATTCGACCTTCGCCGGAATGGTTGCGGGTGGCGACAACGAGTCCCTGCACGATTTCCGCATTGCCGTGCGCCGGACTCGCGTCCTGCTGCACGAAGCCGAAGGCGTCGTGACCGAGGAGCGACGGGCGCATTTCGCCGATGAGTTCAAGTGGCTCGGCGAGATCACGACTCCCACGCGCGATGCCGACGTGCACCTCGAGGATTTCGCGGAAATGGCCGCAGGACTGCTGGGCGAACACGAAGCCGATCTCGAACCGCTCCGAGAACTGCTGCTCGAGCATCAGGTGGCGTGCCGTGCGCAGCTGCTCATCGATCTGCGATCGGAACGCCGCACCGGGTTCGCTGCGGAATGGTCGACGTTCCTCGACGATGATCAGGCCTGGGCGAAATCGGCGGACGACCTCCTCTCGGATGCGACGAAGCCGGCGTTCACCGTGATCGCCGATCGCACCCGCACCGCATGGCGTCATGTCCAACACGACGGGCGCCTGATCACGGACGAGTCGTCGCCGACAGATGTGCACGACCTTCGCAAGGAAGCGAAGCGCCTGCGCTATCTCCTCGAGTCGTTCGCCCCGCAGTTCCATTCGAAGTCACTGAAGCGGGTCAGGAAATCGCTCCGGTCGATGCAGGATGTGCTTGGCGAGTTCCAGGACTCGCAGGTACAGGCGGCGACCCTCGCGGCCATGGCCGAGGAACTGGTCGCCCGCGGCGCTCCGGCCTCCACCATCCTCGCCATCGGCGGAACCATCGAGCACCTCGCCGTCCGCGGTCTGATCGCCCGGGAGAAGTTCGCGGCTCGGTTCGAGGACTTCGATTCGCGCAGCACCCGTCGTGCATTCAAACGTCTCACCCAGCTTCCGGAGTCCAGCCGATGAAGGTCCTCGCCACGTACAACATCAAGGGCGGAGTCGGGAAGACGGCGACGGCCGTGAACCTCGCCCACGTTGCCGCCATGCAGGGAAACCGTGTCCTCGTGTGGGATCTCGATCCGCAAGGAGCGGCCACCTTCTACTTCCGGGTGAAGCCCAAGGTGAAGGGCGGTGGTCACGCACTGACCAGCGGCGACCGCGAACTCGCGGATGCAGTGAAGGCAACGGACTTCGACAATCTCGACATCGTTCCGGCCGATTTCTCCTACCGTCATTTCGATTCGTTCCTCGATGAGGAACGCAAGCCACTGGCCCGGCTGCGCAAGATCCTCGACAGCATCCGCGGCGATTACGACTATGTGTTTCTGGACTGCGCGCCGAGTATCTCGCTCACATCGGAGAGCATCTTCCGTGCCGCCGATGCCCTGCTGGTCCCGATCATTCCCACACCGTTGTCGATCCGAACCTTCGACCAACTGGATGCGTTCATCGACGACAATCCGTCGATCGTGCGCAAACTCCGCATGCTGGGATTCTTCTCGATGGCCGACAATCACAAGCGGCTGCATAGGGACCTCCTCAAGGAACTGCGCATTGCGCGTCCGGACCTCCTGACGACCCGCATCCCTGCCGCCACGGACATCGAGCGGATGGGCGTGCATCGTCAACCGGTCACCGCGTTCGCCCGGGGCGGACAATCGGCGCGCGCGTATCACGACCTGTGGGAAGAAATTCTCACCCGTCTCTGAACGGCTCCAACATGGCCGTCGGTCGTTTCGCCCCGAGCCCCTCGGCGACGTTGCATCTGGGAAACCTGCGTACGGCGCTGGTCGCGTGGTTGTTCGCCCGTAAGGCCGGGAGCGATTTCCTGCTGCGCATCGAAGACCTCGATCAGGCATCGGCGCGCCCGGAGCACGAGGCGTCGGCGATCGACCATCTGTCCCGGCTCGGCATCGACTGGGACGGTCCGATCGTGCGCCAGTCGGAACGTCGCGATCTCCACGAAGATGCGTTGGCGACACTGACCGCGGCCGGTCGCACCTATCCCTGTTACTGCTCGCGGCGCGAGATGCTCGCCGAGGCCCATGCGGCGATTTCCGCGCCCCACGGGCCGACTGCTCCGATCGGCTATCCGGGAACCTGCCGCGAACTCTCGGCCCGCGGGCGTGCCGAACGCGAGGCGGCGGGTCGGAAACCCTCGTTGCGCCTACGTGCCGAAGCGGCCGAAATGTCGTTCGTCGATCAACTCGTCGGCCGGGTGTCCGGCGTTGTCGACGATTTCGTGGTTCGCCGCGCCGATGGCATGCCTGCCTACAACGTGGTTGTCGTGGTCGACGACCACGATCAGGGAATCGGGGAGGTCGTGCGGGGCGACGATCTGGTGTCCACGACTCCGCGGCAACTGCTCGTTGCGCGCATTCTCGGATTCGAGTCGCCGATGTATGCGCATGTGCCTCTCGTCCTCGATCCAGAGGGCGAGCGATTGGCGAAGCGGCACGGAGCGGTGACGCTCGACGACCAGAATTCACTTGGTCGGTCCGACGCGGAGGTCCTGTCGGTTCTTGCTGCGTCGCTCGGACTCTCGGATAACGACGAGTCGGTGACCGCCGACGTTCTCGTGGAACGGTTCTCGATCGGCAGGTTGCCGGAGGGGCCCTGGATCCTCCCGCAGAACCTCCTGGAACCGGTTACGTAGCAGCGAGTGTGTTGGCGGTGCGCAAGGCGTCGGCGGGGGCGATGCCCGCCCGGCCGACGAGATAACACGTGAGCGGGGCGGCGAGGCGCTCTGATGCATGCGCGGCGACGCCGGCGAGATCGAGGAGCGCTTCGATCTCGTCATCGGTGAGGGGCTCCACGCCCAGTTCGTCGGCGAACTTCCTGATCCATTCGCTACCGGTCATCTGTGTTTCGGCCATGCCCGGGAGCGTAGATGGGATCGACCGTAAGCTTCGGAAATGGGTCCGGGAGACGAGGAACTGCGCGTTACGGCATCGGTCGTCATCCCCGCCCATGAACTGTCCTGGACGTTCGGACCGAGTGGTGGGCCCGGAGGTCAGCATGCGAACCGGGCCCACACCCGCTCGGAGGTCCGGTTCGACGTCATGGCGTCATCGGCACTCTCGGGCTATCAACGAACCCGGGTCATCGAACGACTCGGCCCCATCGTGACGGTTTCGGCCGACGATGAGCGATCGCAGCTGCGCAATCGGCGTCTGGCGCTGGATCGGCTGCGTCTGAAACTCGCCGATGCCCTCCGGGTCGAGACGAAGCGTCGACCCACCCGACCGGGTCGCGGTGCCGTCGAACGGCGGCTCGAGGCCAAACGGCAGCAAGCGGCCCGCAAACGCGATCGCCGACCCCGCCTCGACGACTGATCTCCCGATTCCGGGATCAACCGGTCAAGCAGTGGCGCAGCAATCTCGTTAGCCTCGCCGGGTGCGCTTCGGATTCAAGACTTCACCCCAACACACCACGTGGCAATCGATGCTGGATGTCTGGAAAGCCGCCGACGACATCGATCTGTATGAATCCGGTTGGAACTTCGATCACTTCTACCCGATCTTCTCCGACTCGACCGGTCCGTGTCTCGAGGGCTGGTCGACGCTGAGCGCCCTCGCACAGGCGACCCGACGGATCCGGATCGGAGTCCTCGTCACCGGTATGCCGTACCGCCATCCCGCGGTTCTCGCCAACATGGCGGCGACGGTCGACATCATCTCCGGAGGACGGCTCGAGCTCGGTCTGGGAGCGGGCTGGAATCATGAAGAAGCCGATGCCTACGGCATCAGTCTCGGAGCGACATTGACCGAACGGTTCGACCGGTTCGACGAAGGAGTGGAGATGATCATCTCGCTCCTCTCGAACGAGGTCACCGACTTCGCGGGCAAACACTTCACCCTGAGCGGAGCGCGGTGCGAGCCGAAGCCGATCCAGCGTCCTCATCCGCCGATATGCATCGGTGGGACCGGGAAGCGCCGGACGATTCCGGCTGCGGCCAGATTCGCGCAGCACTGGAATCACCCGGGGGGAAGCGTCGAGGACTGGAAGGTCTCGCGCGATCTGCTGTGGTCCGAGTGCGAGCGCATCGGACGCGATCCGTCGGAGATCACCACATCGATCCACCTCATGGCCGATGTCGCGGATCCCGGGAGGACAGCCGAACAGGCGGCGGCATTCGCCGACGCCGGACTCGACCTCGGAATCGTCTATATCGCACCGCCGCACACACCAGCGGCCCTCGAAATCATGGCAAGCGCTCTTTCGCCGCTTGCCGACTGACCTGCAGAATCACTTTTCCCCATCACAGATCACCAACGGAGCCATGACATGAAACTCGGAATGTTCGCCCAGCCCCTGACCGTCGATGCGGCAATCGAGGACGTGAAGGCAATCGCCGACGCCGGCTTCGCTTCGGCGTGGATGCCGCAGATCTTCGGTCTCGACACGCTCACCGCTCTGGCCATCGCGTCGCGCGAGGTGCCGGGCATCGAACTGGGTACCGCGGTGGTCCCGACCTTCCCGCGCCATCCGATGATGCTGGCTGCGCAGGCCCGCACGGTTCAGCAGGTCTCGGGAGGGCGACTCACCCTCGGCATCGGACTCTCGCATCAGATGGTCATCGAAGGCATGCTCGGCATGGAATGGGACAAGCCGGTGCGTCACCTGCGCGAATACCTCGAGATCCTCCAACCGCTACTGCGCGGCGAGGCGGCCGATTTCACGGGCGAGACCCTTTCCGGCCATCTCGCACTCGAGATTCCGGATTCGACTCCCGTACCGACACTTGTCGCGGCCCTCGGAACCCAGATGCTGAATGTGACCGGCCGTCTCGCCGAAGGAACGGTCACCTGGATGACAGGCCCCGGCACGATCGGGTCCCACATCGTCCCGACGATCCGCGCTGCAGCGGCCGAAGCCGGTCGCCCGGAGCCCCGCGTTGTCTGCGCGCTACCGGTATGTGTGACCGACGACGAGGCGACCGCCCGCGCCA
>WLFD01000167.1 GCA_009703925.1 Actinomycetota bacterium
CGCGAACTCCGTAAACGCATTGTGCGTCGGATCCGCATCATGCAGAACCTTCGTGATCGCAGCCGTCAACGTGGTCTTGCCATGGTCGATATGACCCATCGTGCCAACATTCGCATGCGGCTTGGTCCGCTCAAATTTCTCACGTGCCATGAGGGAAGTCTCCTGTTTGTTTTTTGCCGTTTTGTTCTTTGCCGAAATGGCAGTGCCGAGGCGGCGAAGTGGTTGGTTGGAAAGGTGCGACTTGTTGCAGCTGGACCCTGAAGGAGTTATTCACCGCGAACGCGGGTGACAACTTCCTCCTGGGCAGTCGAAGGCATCTGCTGGTAGGAATCGAACTGCATGGTGTACGTGGCTCGACCCTGAGTACGTGAACGAAGGTCCGTAGCGTAACCGAACATCTCCGAGAGGGGTACTTGAGCCCGGATGATCTGGGAGTTGCCCCGCTGTTCCATGCCGCCGAGCTTGCCGCGCCGGCTGGAAAGATCGCCCATGACGTCACCCATGTAATCGTCGGGAGTCGAGACTTCGACGTTCATGATGGGCTCGAGCAGACAGGGCTTGGCCTTGCGGGCGGCTTCCTTGAACGCCATTGTTCCGGCGATCTTGAAGGCCATTTCCGACGAATCCACGTCGTGGTACTTGCCATCGGTGAGGATCGCACGCACGTCGACGGTGGGGTATCCGGCAAGAACGCCGGAGGTCATGGCCTGCTGGATGCCATGGTCGATGGAGGGGATGTATTCCTTCGGAATACGACCGCCACTGATCTTGTCGACGAATTCGTAACCGCCACCGGCGCCGGTGTTCTCCAGCGTGATGGTGACTTCGGCGTACTGACCCGAACCACCCGACTGCTTCTTGTGGGTGTAGGTCGAGTTCTCGATGGTCTTGGTGATCGTCTCGCGGTAGGCCACCTGCGGCTTGCCCACGGTTGCGTCGACCTTGAACTCGCGGAGCATGCGGTCGACGAGAACCTCGAGATGGAGCTCGCCCATTCCGGAGATCACCGTCTGAGCGGTGTCTTCGTCGGTGCGGACCTGGAAGGTCGGATCTTCTTCGGCGAGGGAGAACAGGGCCTTGGACATCTTGTCCTGATCGACCTTGGTCTTGGGTTCGACGGCCACGTGGATGACGGGCTCCGGGAAGATGAGCTCTTCGAGAACCAGCGGCGCCGAAGGATCACACAGGGTGTCACCGGTCTTGGTGTTCTTGAAGCCGATACCGGCGACGATGTCCCCGGTGAACACGACGTCGAGATCCTGACGATCGTTGGCGTGCATCTCGAGGAGACGACCGATGCGCTCCTTCGAGGTGGTGCGGGCATTCATGACCACTCCGCCCTTTTCGAGCGAGCCCGAATAGACACGGAAGTAGGTGAGCTTGCCGACGTGCGGGTCGGTCATGATCTTGAAGGCGAGGGCGGCGAAGGGCTCGGTGTCGGAGACGCCGCGTTCGGTGGTGGTGTCACCCTTGAGGTTCGTGCCCTGGACCGGCGGAAGGTCGAGCGGCGACGGGAGGTACCAGACGATCGCGTCGAGAAGGGGCTGAACGCCCTTGTTCTTGAAAGCGGTTCCGTTGAGCACCGGGATGATCTCGCCGGCGATGGTGGCCTTGCGGATCGCGGCACGCAGTTCATCGATGCCGATTTCCTCTTCGCCGACGAACTTCTCGAGAAGGGCTTCGTCGACGGACGCAACGGTCTCGATCAGGTCGAGGCGGTAGGCCTCGGCATCGTCGACCATGTCGGCCGGGATTTCCTGGACTTCCCACTTGGCGCCCAGCTCTTCGTCGAGCCACACGAGTGCGTTCATGGTGACAAGGTCGACAACACCCCGGTAATTGCCTTCGGCGCCGATCGGGAGCTGCAACACCGCGGTGTTGGCTTCGAGGCGATCCTTGATGGAATCGAGGGCGGCGTAGAAATCGGCACCGAGACGGTCCATCTTGTTCACGAAGCAGATGCGCGGAACGTTGTACTTGTTGGCCTGACGCCACACGGTTTCGGTCTGGGGCTCCACACCGGCGACACCGTCGAACACGGCGACGGCGCCATCGAGCACGCGCAGGGAGCGCTCGACCTCGACCGTGAAGTCGACGTGGCCCGGGGTGTCGATGATGTTGATGCGATGGTCTTCCCAGAAGCACGTGGTCGCAGCAGAGGTGATGGTGATTCCACGCTCTTGTTCCTGGACCATCCAGTCCATGGTTGCGCCGCCGTCGTGCACTTCACCGATCTTGTAGTTCTTGCCGGTGTAATAGAGGATGCGCTCGGTCGTCGTGGTCTTGCCCGCGTCGATGTGGGCCATGATGCCGATGTTGCGGGTTTTTTCTAGCGATGTGTGTCGAACAGCCATCTTCTATGTCCTGTTTTTCGTGGGGGTTTTGCGCGAAGGCGCCCCGCCGGTTGGGCGGGGCGTCCGAGCTGGCCTGACGCCTTGAAGCGATTACCAGCGGTAGTGGGCGAAGGCCTTGTTGGACTCGGCCATCTTGTACAGATCTTCACGGCGCTTGATCGATGCACCAACGCCATTCGAGGCATCGAGCAGCTCGTTGGCGAGACGCTCGGCCATCGTGCGCTCGCGGCGCTGACGGGAGTAGCCCACGATCCAGCGGATTGCGAGTGTGTTGGCTCGGCGAGGACGAACCTCGACCGGAACCTGATAGGTGGCGCCACCGACACGTCGGCTGCGGACCTCGAGTTGGGGCTTGACGCCATCGACCGCACGCTTGAGCGTGGCGATCGGCTCGGCGCCGGTCTTGGTCTCGATGATGGTGAGTGCTTCGTAGACGATGCGCTCGGCCGTGGAGCGCTTGCCGCTCTGCAGGACCTTGTTGACAAGTTGCGTGACGACGACCGACCGATAAATCGGATCGGGCATCAGTTCGCGGCGTGGTGCTGGACCCTTACGGGGCACGTCAGCTCTCCTTCTTGGCGCCGTAGCGACTACGGGCCTGCTTGCGGTCACGGACGCCCGAGGTGTCGAGCGTGCCGCGGATGATCTTGTAACGAACGCCGGGAAGATCCTTCACACGACCACCGCGCACGAGCACGATGGAGTGCTCCTGGAGGTTGTGGCCTTCGCCGGGGATGTACGCCGTGACTTCCATGCCGCTCGAAAGACGGACACGGGCAACCTTGCGCAGAGCCGAGTTCGGCTTCTTCGGGGTTGTGGTGTACACGCGGGTGCACACACCCCGTCGCTGCGGGGCGCCCTTCAGGGCTGGGGTCTTGCCCTTGGCGGGCTTCGACTGGCGGCCCTTGCGGACCAGCTGCTGAATGGTGGGCACAACAAACCTTTCGTGGCGTTCATAGAACTCGACGAAGCGCGAAATCCGCTTCCGAGCCGGAGGACAATGCTAGGGGCGCCGGGTCTCCCTCGGCAAACCCCGACTTCACGGGCAACTTTGCAGCCGGTCAGGAACCCTCCTGACCGGCTGTTTCAGTTGGAAGTACGTACAGAATTGCTTGGCGATGTCACTCGGCGGTATCGGCCAACGGAAGGTCGATGACCTCCGCGTCGGGGAGCGATTCACCGGATTCGGCGAGATCGCCGGCTCCGGCCACCATGTCGCCGGCCATGCGGTCGGCCAACATGTCGGCGAGGTCGTTGCCCTCGTCACCCTCGTCGCTCGAGGAGTAGTACTCCATGGGCGAATAGTCGGGGGCGGCGGTGGTGATGTCGCGGTAGGCAGCCATGCCGGTACCAGCCGGGATGAGCTTGCCGATGATGATGTTTTCCTTGAGGCCGAGGAGCGAATCGCTGCGGGACTCGATGGCCGCTTCCGTGAGGACCCGGGTGGTCTCCTGGAAGGAGGCCGCCGAGAGCCACGAATCGGTGGCCAGCGAGGCCTTCGTGATGCCCATGATCTCCGGACGACCTTCGGCCGGGGTCTTGCCTTCCATGACAAGGGCCCGGTTGACGTCGCGGTAGACCTTGGAGTCGACCCGCTCGCCCGGGAGGAAGTCGGAATCGCCCGGTTCCTGCACGGTGATCTTGCGGGTCATCTGCCGGACGATGAGCTCGATGTGCTTGTCGTGGATCGGCACGCCCTGGTCCCGGTAGACCTTCTGGACTTCGGTGACAAGGTACTGCTGTGTCTCCTGGACACCCTTGATCTCCATCAGTTCCTTCGGATCGCGGGGACCGTCGACGATGGGATCGCCGGCGTTGACCTCTTGGCCGTCGACGACTTCGAGTCGCGAGAGGCCGGGCACGATGTAGGACTCTTCGGTGCCGTCGTCGGCCACAACCGTGATGACACGACCCTTGCCCTCGTCCTCGGCGATACGAACCGTACCGGTGAGGCGGGTGAGCGTGGCCTTGCCCTTGGGGCTGCGGGCTTCGAACAGTTCGACGACGCGCGGCAGACCGCCGGCGAGGTCGGTACCGGCCACACCACCGGTGTGGAAGGTACGCATCGTGAGCTGGGTGCCGGGCTCGCCGATCGACTGGGCAGCGATGACGCCTACTGCCTCGCCCACCTCGATGAGCTTGCCGGTGGCCAGACCGAAGCCGTAGCACGCTGCCGAAACGCCGAGATCGGAATCGTCGGTGAGCGGCGAGAGGACGCGGACGCGGTTGACCTTGGGATCGTCGCGCAGTGCTTCGACCTCCGGGTCACCGAGAACGGTTCCCTTCGTGATGACCGAACCGTCCGACAGCGTCACATCGTCGGCGATGGTGCGGCTGTACAGACGGGTCTCGAGCCATGCCCGCTTGCCGGGACGGTCCGCTTCGATGTTCTCGATCCAGATGCCTCGAACTGCGCTGCCGCTTTCGAACGGATCCTCGGTGTTGATGATGAGTTCCTGCGCCACGTCGACGAGTCGACGGGTGAGGTAGCCCGAGTCGGCGGTACGGAGAGCCGTATCGACGAGGCCCTTTCGTGCACCAGGCGTCGAGATGAAGTACTCGAGCATGGTGAGGCCTTCACGGAAGTTCGACTTGATCGGACGAGGAATCATGTCGCCGCGGGGGTTGGCCACGAGGCCTCGCATACCGGCGATCTGACGAACCTGCATCATGTTTCCGCGTGCACCGGAGCCGACCATCATCTCGATGGGGTTGAACTGCTCGGCCTTGAGGGTGCGCTCCATCTCGA
>WLFD01000168.1 GCA_009703925.1 Actinomycetota bacterium
CGAGTCGCCCATGTCCATCGAGCCATGGTCGCTGGAACCTGAACAGGCCCCGATGGCCAAAGCGGTGGGAATGGCGATCGAGGCGATCAGCAGACGGGGTCTCATGAGTTCTCTCCGGGGTTGTGGGCGATGGCGTTGTGCACGGAATCGGTGCAGTAGTGGTTCAGCCACCGATCTGGCTCATCGACCGTGCCGGACGGATGAAATGCACCTGATTGATCTGGTGACCGGCCCATTTCGCCCCGACCTCGGCCGTGATCGCCGCGGCAAGTTCGTCATCGGTGGCGTCGGCGCGGAGCATGGCCCGCAGATCGAGTTCGCGTGTGGCGAACAGACAGTGGCGCAGCATCCCCTCGGCGGTGAGGCGCACCCGGTCACATGAATCGCAGAAGGAATGGGTGACGCTCGCGATCACGCCGACATCGCTGCCGGCACTCCCCGACTCCCTGTCGAGATACCGCCAGCGCTCGGCGGGTGCCGACCCGCGACCCGCAACGACCTCGAGCGGGTAGACGGAATTGATCGTCGCGACGATCTCGTCCTGGGTGACGACCTGTTCATTGGTCCACTCGCCCTGCGCGTCGAGCGGCATGAACTCGATGAAGCGAACACTGATGCCCTTGTCGCGGCCGAACGTCGCGAAATCGACGATCTCGTCGTCGTTCACGCCACGCATCACCACCACGTTCAACTTGACCGGCCCGAGACCGGCAGCGAGGGCAGCATCGATGCCGGCGAGAACCTTGGGCAACTCGTCGCGTCGGGTGATCTGTTCGAAACGATCGGCGCGCAGGGAATCGCACGAGATGTTGATGCGCTGCAGACCGGCAGCGACAAGCTGGTCGGCGAGCAACGGCAGCGACGTTCCGTTGGTGGTCAGCGACAGGTCGACATCGAGCTTCGAGAGTTTCTCGATCAACACGGGCAGGTGCGCCCGCACCGTCGGTTCGCCGCCAGTCAACCGGATGCCATCGAAGCCGAAACGCTCAACACAGATTCGGGCGACGCGGGCGAGTTCCTCGTAGGAAAGGAGATCTTCGCGCGGGAGCCATTCCATGCCTTCGGCCGGCATGCAGTAGCTGCAACGGAAGTTGCAGCGATCGGTGACCGAGATGCGCAGGTCGCGATGAACGCGGCCGAACCCGTCGACGAGGTCCGAGGGATTCGATGCCATGCGGGGAGGTTAGGGCCGGAGCAGGCGGACCCGCACGGCCTGACCGGTTTCGATCGTCGGACCGTCGGGAAGTTCGGCCAGAGCGTCGGCGGCGGCCATCGCCGCCATGTGATGCGAACCCTGGGCACCGGCCGAGCAGACCCGGTAGCACCCGGCATCGATGTCATACCAACACCGGACCCGGGCGAAGTGCACCTTGCCATCCGGCTTTCGCTTCAGGGGTTCGTCGGCGATCGCCATCACCGTGGGCCGGTCGAGTTCCGCGTCGGCGAACCCAGCCATCTTACGGAGCCCGGGGCGGCAGAAAAGCTCGTAGCTGACCATCGACGACACCGGGTTTCCGGGGAGGCCGAACACCGGCACCTTTGTTCCATCGGAGACGCGGGTGATGGTGCCGAAAGCAAGAGGTTTGGCCGGCTTGATGGCGATCTGCATCCAGCGCATGTCGCCGATGCGATCGAGCACGACCTTCACGAAATCGAAATCGCCCATGCTGACGCCGCCGGTCGTGACAAGAGCGTCACAGGTTTCGACACCGGCCAGAAGCGCATCGGCGATCGCCTGCTCGTCGTCGCGCACCAGTCCGAGGTCGACAGCCTCGAAACCACTCTCCGCCACCAGGGCCCGGATGGTCAGCCGATTCGAATCGCGGATCTGTCCGGGCTGCAGCGGCGACCCGTCGTCGACAAGTTCGTCACCGGTCGAGATGACCCCGACGCGCGGACGGCGCACAACATCGACATGTGTCGCGCCAACGGTGGCCAGCAGACCGAGATGCCCGGGAGTGAGCACGATGCCGGGACGCAGAACCTCATCGCCCGTCAACACGTCGTCACCGGCAGGACGGATGTGGTTGCCGACCGGCACCATCTGGAGGACCGTGACCGTTTCGTCATCGGCTCCCGCCTCGGTGAGTTCGACCATCACGATGGCATCGGCACCGGGAGGAACCGGAGCGCCGGTCATGATCCGCACCGCTTCGCCGACACCCACGGGGTTGTCGAGCCCCGACATTCCGGCGCGCACTGTGCCCGCTATCCGCAGCGCAACGGGTGCATCGATCGTGTCTTCGGCCCGCACGGCAAAACCGTCCATGGCCGTATTGGCGAACGGCGGAACCGGACCTTCGGCCGACACTGTCGCCGTCGTGACACAACCGAGCGCGTCGAACAGGGGCAACGATTCCGATCGGGATCGGACGCAGCCGTCGAGTACGAATCGCCGTGCTTCGTCGAGCGGGATCACCTCAGGCGCTTGTCGACAAGGTCGATCAGGAACGCCCGGAAATCCGGACCGAGATCCTCGCGCTCGATCGCCAGCTCGACCGTCGCCCGCAGGTAATCGCTCTTGTTGCCGATATCGAAGCGACCGCCGTCGAAGACGAACCCGAGCACCGGATCGGTCCGCAGCAACAACGCGATCGCGTCGGTGAGCTGGATCTCGCCGCCGACACCCGGACGGATGTCCTCGAGTGCATCGAAGATCGCAGGCGTGAACACGTAGCGACCCATGACCGCGAGGTTCGAGGGTGCATCGGCCGGCGCCGGCTTTTCGACGATGCCACGCAGCTTGACCAGGTTGCCGTCGATCGATTCCGGATCGACACAGCCGTAGGAAGAGATCTCGGCGAGCGGAAATTCCATGAGCGCCACGACCGACGCGTCGGTTTCGATATGCGTGTCGATCATGTCGGAAAGCACGGTCGAGTGGTCGGCCATGATGTCGTCGCCGAGCATCACGACGAACGGGCTGTCACCGACATGTTTGCGTGCGACCGAAACGGCGTGCCCCAGCCCGAGGGGCTCTCCCTGACGGACGTAATGGATGTCCGCGAGTTCCGCGAGATCGCGCACCCCTTCGAGATCGTCGTGTTTGCCGCGATCGGCGAGGTAGTACTCGAGCTCGAAATTCCGGTCGAAATGATCTTCCAGTGTTCGTTTCCCGCGACCGGTGATGATGAGGATGTCGTCGATACCGGACCGCACCGCTTCCTCGACGACGTACTGGATCGCCGGTTTGTCCACGATCGGAAGCATTTCCTTCGGCTGTGCTTTCGTCGCCGGCAAAAAGCGGGTGCCCAGACCGGCCGCCGGAATCACTGCCTTGGTAACACGCGTCTGCGTCACGACTTCCCCTTGATCGACGACCCGGTCATCGTAGGTGTAACCGTGCGGCTCACGGTCGGTTCTCTCCCCACAATTCCCCGGCGATCCCCACAGAATCCCCACATGGAGGGAGGTCGCAGCCGATCGCTATGCTGGCACTCTCGATTCACGAGTGCCAGCACCCGGGACTGCCCGGAGGAAACGACGAATGCCGATCTACGAATACCGCTGCAAGGATTGCGGCCACGAGTTTGAGACCACCCAAGCGTTCACCGACGAACCCCTGACCGAATGCCCTTCCTGCAAGGGCGCGCTCAAGAAGAAGTTCGGCTCGGTGGGCATCTCGTTCAAGGGCAGCGGCTTCTACAAGAACGACAGTCGGGGAACCACGTCCTCAACCACGCCTCCGGCATCGTCGGATTCATCGTCGTCGTCGACCACCGCCTCTCCGGCGGCAGGCACCGGCTCCTCGACCGGATCGGGAGAGTCGGCCGCCAAGCCGGCCCCGACCCCGCCCGCTCCTCCGAAGCCGGCTGCAAGCTGAGTCGAAGCACCCATACGACAACGGAGGCGACTCGCTAGGGTCACCCCTCGCTCCCCGATCTCGCACGCCGGTTCGCTTCAGCGATGACCGAATCACCGTGCCCGCCGCCGCATGAGCAGGGAGTTCCCGTGCGATTCGCCAAGACCGAACCCGGTGCGCTGCCGCTGGCGCCTCGTCTCGACGAACTCGTCTTCAGATTCCGCGGTCTCCCCCGACGCGGAACCCTCTGGATCGCCACGGTGGTCCTCGCCGTCGCAGCATCCGCCTTTGTCGTCTCGACGATCAACCGGGCCGGCGCGATCCGGGCGGCGTACGGCGATCGGCGAAATGTGCTGGTGGCCATTGTCGACATTCCCCCGGGGACGATCATCGACGAATCGAACACCACCATGCGCGAATGGCCCACAGGGTTCCTGCCGAGTGAGGCAGTCTCCGAAGCCTCGGGGCGAACCGCGGTCGAGCGACTGGAGCGGGGAGAGGTCGTCGTCGAGAACCGACTGTCCCGAGGCGACGGGATCGGTGCCGAAGCGCTCATCCCCACCGGCGGTCGGGCACTCGCCATCCCCAAGGGGCCCACATCTCCCGATGTCTCCGTCGGCGATCGGGTCGATGCCTTCGCTCCCCCCGATTCGTCCCGCTCGGCAGCATCGTCTCCCGAGCTTCAGTTGACCGCCCGGCGCGTGGCCCGAAGCGCGCGGGTCATCGCCGTGGGATCGCAATCGCTCACCATCGCCGTCACGGCCCGGGAAGCACCGTTCGTCGCCCAGGCGCTCCTCGACACCACGGTTGCCCTCGTGCTCATCGCCCCCGGTTGAGATCCGTTTCACCCCGGAGCGGAGAAGTAGCGTCGCCTCCGTGTCCTTCCCGTCGAGCCCGGCTTCCTCCGCCCGTCAGTCGCAACCGGTGCGGGGTCGATCGTTGCTGGCCGGAGCCATCGTCATCGTTGCTGCGCTCCTCCTCACCCTGACCTTCGCGCCGACCCACCCGGCAAGTGCGACAGCCGCCGAATCCGCGGCCGACGTTGTCGAGGCTCCGTCACCGGGCGTCGGGGATTCCGCAGCGGCCGACAGCCAGATGACGACCTGGAAGGCCATCATCCTCGGCGCGGTCGAGGGAATCACCGAGTACCTCCCTATCAGTTCGACCGGACATCTGATCGTCACGCAACGGATCCTCGGCATCGGCGACACCTCCGCCACCAAGGACGCCGCCGACACCTACGCGATCGCGATCCAACTCGGAGCGATCCTTGCGGTGCTGATCCTCTATCGCCGACGC
>WLFD01000169.1 GCA_009703925.1 Actinomycetota bacterium
CGACGACCGCGCGATCTGTGCGTTCTATCTCGGCAAGTACCAGGAGAGCTTCGAGCTCTGCAATCAACTCCTCGACGGACCGTTTCTCCCCGACAGTGAACGGACCCGCATCCTCGGCAACCGCGATTTCGTCGCCGAGAACATCCTTCGTCAGAGCCCCGTGCACCCTGCCGAGATCGTCGCCGGAATCGTCGATCGACAGACGAACAGACCCCGCAAGCGTCCGCGTGTGACGCTGACGATCACCACGTGTCGCCGTCTCGATCTCTTCGAACAGACGATGGATTCGTTTCTGACCCACTGTCTCGACCGCGACCAGATCGACCGCTGGATCTGCATCGACGACGGCTCGTCCGCGAAGGATCGACGTCGGATGCAGGAGCTCTACCCGTTCTTCGAATTCATCATGAAACCGCGACGGGATGCCGGGCATGCGCGCAGTATGAACATGTTGCGCGACGAGGTGTCATCGCCGCTCTGGCTTCATCTCGAGGACGATTGGCGGTTCTTCATCGACGATCGGTACGTGACGCGGGCGCGCGCCATCCTCGCCGACGACCCGTCGATCGCACAGGTCCTGTTCAACCGGAACTATGCCGAAAAACTCGACGATCGTGCCGTCGGCGGCGGTCATCCCAAACGAACCGAAGCGGATCAGACCCCGTATCGCCTCCATCAGCACGCCGATCCGGGGACACCCGAATATCAGGACGCGGTCAACGCTCTTCCCGGCGGTCGCGGCAGCAACATCTGGTGGCCAAACTTCTCGCTCCGTCCGTCGGTCATGCGCACGAAGGCACTCGCGAAACTCGGACCATTCGATGAAGCGGCCGATCATTTCGAGCTCGATCTTGCAAAGCGATTCACCGCCGCCGGGCTCCGGTCGGCGTTCTTCGACAAGACCACGTGCGTTCATCTGGGGCCGCTCACCTCGGACCGCGGAGCCGATCGTCAGCCGAACGCCTACGCACTGAACGGCCAACCACAGTTCAGGAAGGCCAGCAACGACCTTGTCCGTCTTCTGGACATGAACGGTTTCCCGGACATTCCCATCCGCCTGATCAACCTCGACCGGCGCACGGACCGCCTCGAACGGATGCAGGGAGAATTCGATCGTGTTGGCGGGGAACAGCTCACCGAGCGCGTTGTGCGTTTCTCCGCCGTCGACGGGCAATCCCTCGAGCTCACGCCCGAGATCGAGTTCATGTTCCGCGGAAACGATTTCGACTTTCGGCGCGGAATCGTCGCCTGCGCACTCAGCCATCTCGATCTCTGGAGAGAAGTGGCGGACGGCGACGGGCGACCCACGCTCGTCTTCGAGGACGACATCACTCTCGTCGACGATTTCACCGGCCAGTTGGCCGATGTTCTCGGCGCGCTTCAGGATCGCGACGACGTGGACATGGTGTTTCTCGGCTACCAGCGATGGCTGAACGCCCCGGAAGCAGAACCGGACGACGCTGCACCCCATCTGCAACCGATGTGCTGGGAGCATTTCCTCGGCGGCACCTATGCCTACGTGCTCACACGAGTCGGCGCCCGCAAGTTGCTGGACATCGTCGATCGAGACGGCATACAGACGGGAATCGACTGGCTTCCCCTGCGCCACAAGGCCGAAGTGGTTGCGCTCGAGGTCTCGCCGGTTCTCGTCAGCTCCCCACTCGCCTGGCCGGGCGAGTCCGGTGACTCCGACATTCAGCACGAGTTCGCAAGCCTCGACACGAAGAAGCGAGTCACGCCTCCCGGCCGGGACGACACCTAAGATCGAGAAAAGTTCTTCAGGCGCAAACGACGGGATCCTCATGGCCATTTCCGAGCACGAAGAGACATCAGCGAGCGGCGCCGGTTCCTCCGAGTCGATCCCTGCTGTTTCCGATCAGAACCGTCCCGACCGCGCCCCCATCTCGCGGCGCAAAGCCATCACGAGCATCGCCGGCGCCGGCGCGTTGTTCGTTGTGGCCCGAGCCCTACCGGGACGCGAACTCGACATCATGCGGACGGTGTTCCAGGCGGCCGCCAACGGCGCCAACCCGGCCGGAATTGTCAACGTTTCCTTCGATTTCGTGACCGGAGCGGTCGACGTCACCGGAACCACCAATCTCGTCGCCGGTCTTCCCGTCTCCATCGTGGTCGACGCGCTCCTCAACGGTGAAGCAATGCCTCCGGGGGGTTCCGCCGCTCGAGTCACAGCGACGACAACAACGCTCGCCGACGGTTCCTTCGCCGCGATTCCGACATTCGCCGGCGCCACGAACAACAACGCGAACCAGTTCACCTTCACCGTCGAAATCGGTCCCGACGCTGACGGCCTCTCGCTAGTGGGCGCGCTCATCACACCCGTTCCGGCCGCAGGCGATGAAGGACCGGCTGGGCCTACCGGACCCGCCGGCCTCGATGCCGGCGTCGGACCAACCGGACCCCAAGGGCTTTCACCCACCGGGCCCGCAGGCCCCACGGGAGATCTCGGACCCACCGGACCCGCCGGACCCACCGGCACCACGGGCGCAGTCGGCCCGATCGGTGATGACGGGCCGACCGGGACAACCGGCGCAGTCGGGCCCGACGGACCCACCGGACAGATCGGGCCAATGGGCAATACCGGACCCGCCGGACCCACCGGCGACACCGGACCCACCGGACCCACCGGACAGATCGGTCCTTTCGGAGCGATCGGTCCCAGCGGCGCTGATGGCCCCACCGGAGACACCGGACCCACGGGACCAATGGGTGTGGCTGCCTTCTTCTCCCCGAGGTCGGGCGGAAGCGCCAGCAACGTGATCTATGTGGTCGGCGCCGCACCCGGGCCGACCGGGTCGATCGGTACCACCGGTCCCACCGGAGCAACGGGAAATCCCGGGATCACGGGACCCACGGGGCCAAACGGAACCACCGGCCCCACCGGACCGCAAGGGGCGCCCGGCGACACCGGATCTACCGGACCGGCCGGTGCCGACGGCTTCACCGGCCAGCAGGGTCCGACGGGCAATGCCGGACCCACGGGACCCACCGGACCGACAGGAAACGCCGGACCCACCGGACCTACCGGCGAATTCGGACCCACCGGCGAGATGGGTACGACCGGCCACACCGGTCCCACCGGAGCAATCGGTGAGACCGGGTCCTTTGGTGACTTCGGACCCACCGGCGTTTTCGGACCCACGGGACCCACGGGACCCACCGGCCCCTCCAATATCGCCAGCATGCCCTTCACGATCTTCGTTCCCGGTGTCACCGGATCCGTCGCCTACCTCCCGCCTGGGCCGGTCGGACCCACCGGACCCACCGGGCCCACCGGCTATTCCTTCTCCAGCGGTCCCACCGGACCCGCCGGATTCCCGGGTACGACAGGGCCCGCCGGGCCCACCGGCGAGCAGGGACCGACCGGTCCCGCCGGCAGTGCCGGGCTCGCGGGGATGACCGGAATCAAGGGCGACACCGGCCCGACTGGTCCCGATGGACCGACCGGCCCGGTCGGAGCAACCGGACCCACCGGGCCCACCGGCGAATTCGGTCCTACGGGGACCTTCGGCCCGACCGGGGCTACCGGCCCGACCGGCCCTGACGGGGCGGCCGGCGACACCGGCATCTTCGGACCCACCGGGCAACAAGGCGAAACGGGACCCACTGGACCCGCCGGATCAACCCCGGTGAGCCTGGAACCGACCGCCGACCTCGTCGAGTTCCCCGATGTGTTCACGGTGCAACTCGTTGGCGAGGGCGGTAACACCGGCGATACCGGCCCGACTCCCACCACTCCGACCACCGATGGCGGCAATCCGCAGGCACCGGAGTTCGCCGGCTGACGAAGACACTTTGTGGGCGGCGGCGGCCGTCCGCTTTCAGCCGATGGTTGCCGGAAGGTCCGAGTTCCGGATCGCGTCGGCCCACGGGTAGTGCATCGGATTGATGCGATCGAACGGCGCATCGACGAGCACCTCGGTGGACGGGTCGGCGGGTTCCGCGGCGCGCATGGCGATCGCCGCGTCAGCGGCGTTCCCGTCGACGAACACGATGTCGAGTTCGATTCCTTCGCGCAGTCGCGATTCCAGGCACCACACGCCGGTCACGAAGTCGAGACCAGCCAGACGGTCGGCTCTCGCCAGCGATGCTTCAGATCCTCCGCGACGCTGACGAATCACGATGCCCGTGTGCCCGACGAGTGGAACGTCATCGGAAACCAGGCGAGTCGGAGCCGAAGCGGCCGCGTGCACACCGGCGAAACAATCTCCCTCCCGCACGGCTTTCTTGTCCTCGGGGAACGCCATACGCCCTTGGTCGATGAGTTGCTCGCGCAACGTGCTCATGCCCGCAAATGCCGTGCCCGGATCGCCGGTCAACGTGTAGAGCGTGAGGAACGTCGCCCGACCTGCGGCAAACGGCGAGCCCGCGCTCGTCGTGCGCGCCGCATGATGCGCGGGCAGCGCTACATAGCGATTGCTCAACATGACGCCGTCGAGCAATACGTTCGGCGGCGTGTGTTCGAGGTCGTACCAACGGTTCCAATCCTCGATTGAATCGGCATCACAATCGAGAGCGGCAAAAATCACACCGGAAGGTTTCATGCCGCTCGTTCTAGCTGACCCCGGCCTGCTCCGCCGACACCGATGTGTCGCTGTCCCCTGTTCGTTCCCGATGCTGGCCGGTACCGTTGCCGCCATGGGTGTACTTGCCGTGATCGTCGCAGCGGGCCTCCTCGGGCCGCTGCTCGCGGCCTGGAAGCGTTTTCCGATACCCATCGTCGTTGGAGAGATCGCCGCCGGAATCATCATCGGACCCCAATTGCTCGATCTGGTCGATCCGAACGATCCGCTCGTGGCCACGTTGCACGATGCCGGCTTCGCGTTGTTGATGTTCACGGTGGGCCTGCATCTTCGCCTGCACGATCCTGCGCTGCGCCGGGCCGCTCCGCGCGCGCTCATCGCCGTCGCCGCCACCGGCCTGCTCGCCATCCCCGTCGGAATC
>WLFD01000017.1 GCA_009703925.1 Actinomycetota bacterium
CGATCCGGTAGCGCTTGTCGAAGCAGTGGCGTTGACTTCCAACAAACGGGTGGTTGCCGCCTTTCTTGCCGGACCACATCCGACTCCGGCGGTGGGGGAGATGCCACTCGTCGATGTCGCCAAGCGTCGGGCCCGCGAACTCGGACTTCTCGATTCGCGGATTCATTTTGTCGAGCAGTGGGTTCCTTACGCCGAGCGCGGCAACTGGTTGCAGAGCGCCGATGTGGGCGTCTCCCTCCACCATCGTCATGTCGAGACGGAACTGTCCTATCGGACGAGGATGCTCGACTATCTGTGGGCGGGGTTGCCTGTCATCTGCACGTCGGGCGACGTGATTGCTGCGGATGTGTCTGAATCGGATCTCGGATGGGTTGTCGAGCCCGGCGATATCGAGGGCATCGCCGCAGCGCTCGACGCCGCGAGTAGTGAGACGCCAGCCTCCGCTGATGGGCGACGGGCACGGATTGGGCGAGCGTCACAGGACCGGACCTGGGCGGTTGTGACAAAGCCCCTCATCGAGGTATGCGCAGATACCCGTCTTGCCCCCGATCGCAGGAATTTCGTCGCCCCCGCCACGGGCCCTGTCAGCCTCTTGGGGCGCATCAAACGCATGGCACGGGGTGCCTGAGGTCGACTGGTAACGTCTTACGTCGCCTGACCCGAAGGGAAGCAGTGACTGCAGCCACCGAGCTCTGGGCATACCGGAATCTCATCTACAACCTCACCCAACGCGAACTGCGTTCGAGGTACAAGAAGAGCATCCTTGGTTGGGCGTGGTCGCTGATCAATCCGGCGTCGACCCTTCTGATCTACACCTTGGTCTTCGGCGTGATCTTCGGTGCCAAGTCCCCGGTCGCCGGCAACGGCCACACCGCCGTCTTCGCCCTCTACCTCTTCGCCGGTCTCATCATCTGGAACTATTTCCAGGGCATCGTGTCCGGCTCGATCTCGGCGCTTCAGAGTGCAGGTCCGCTCCTCAACAAGGTCTATTTCCCGGCGGCTTGTCCCGCCATCGCGCATGTGTTCACGGTCGTACTGCAGGCGCTCATCGAGGGCAGCATTCTCGCCCTGATCATGATCGGTCTGGGCAACGTTTCGTTCACCCTGATCCTCTTCCCGGTCGTGCTCGTGTTCCTCGGGCTCTTCGCTCTGGGACTGGGCCTAGTCGTGTCGGTCTACAACGTCTATCTGCGCGATGTCGGCTACCTCGTGAGCATCGGCATGAACCTTCTCTTCTATTCGACGCCGATCGTTTACCAGATCACCCAGGTTCCGGAATCGAAGTACGGGATTCCGCTGAGGGCGATCATCAATGCGAATCCGCTCACGAAGTTCGTTGGCCTTTCGCGCGACGCGTTCTACTTTCTGCAGTGGCCTTCCCTGATGACGTTCGTCGGAGTGATCATCATCTCGCTGGTGACGTTCGTCCTCGGTTGGCTCATATTCATTCGCAAGGCCCGCAACGTCACCGAGGAGCTCTAGAGATGGCTGAGAGTGGCCCGGCGATCGTCGTCGACGATGTTTCGAAACGTTTCCGGCTCTACAAGGAGCGTGCCGGCTCGGTGAAGGAGATGTTCACCAAGTTCCGCAACGAGCGCTACGACGATTTCTGGGCGGTGAAGGAAGTCTCGCTCCAGGTCGAACACGGTCAGGTTTACGGCCTTGTCGGGCACAACGGCTCGGGCAAGTCGAGCCTCCTGAAGATGATGGCCGGCATCTTGAAGCCGACCATGGGCGAGATCAGGACCGACGGTCGCATCTCCGCTCTTCTCGAACTCGGAGCCGGTTTTCATCCGGATCTGACCGGTCGGGAGAACATCTATCTCAACGCCTCGATTCTCGGACTGCAGCGCAAAGAGGTTGATGGCCTTTTCGATGAGATCGTCGACTTCTCCGGGCTCAGCGGCTTCATCGACTCGCCGGTCAAGCATTACTCGAGCGGAATGTTCGTGCGACTCGGATTCTCGGTGGCCGTCCACGTCAATCCGCAGATCCTCATCATCGATGAAGTGATTGCGGTGGGTGACGAGGAATTCCAGCGCCGTTGTTTCGAACACCTCTACAAGTTGCGCAACAACGGCGTCACGATCGTGATGGTGACCCACAGCCTCCAGATCGTCAGACAGATGTGCGACCGTGCCGCTTGGCTCGATCACGGACAGGTCATGTGTGAGGGTCCCGCCGTCGACGTGGTTCACGAGTATCTGGACAAGGTGAACCTCGCCGAAGCGCAGCGCTTGGAAGTCGAGGACGAACTCCGCGCAGAGATGGACCGCGCCGCGGAAATCGCACAGCGGGTATCGACCTCCTCGGCGGACCGTCCGATCGTTCTTCGCGAGGTGGAGGTTCTCGACGAGAACAAGCGTCCGACACGTCTGTTCCGCACGGCCGAACCGATGACCGTGCGTTTCCACTACGAGAGTCGCGCCGACGTCCCCGAACCGATCTTCTCGTTCGCAATCGAAAGTCAGAACGGGGTTCTCGTTGCGAATCCTGCGCTTCCGGTGTCGCGTCGACCAGAAATGCTCAGATCCGGACGCGGCTTCATCGACTACGAGGTCCCTTCGCTCGCCGTCGGCCCGGGCGAGTACTCGCTTTCGGCGGCGATCCACGACAAGGACGCAATGATCGTTCTCGACAAGCGCGAACGGATCCTGACGTTCCGTGTCGATACCGATGAACCCATCGCCGGGATCATGGATCTTCTCGGGGAGTGGCAGGATCCCGAAATCGGCGAAGGAACCACGGCGTGAGTTCCGGAGACTCCGATCCCGAGCAGGGTTGGGGCCGCAAGGCAGTCGAGAGGTTGCTGCCCAACGGTTCGGCAGCCCGTGCCGTTCTCCGGCTTGGACGTCAGGTCGGGCGGGATGGGCGCGAATACGTTCCCCGCCTTCGATCGGTCTGGCAACTCGCGAATCTTCCCGGTGCACTGAACGTCGACTATGCGGAATGGCTCGCTCGCGAGCGGGTGGGCCCCTCGGAGATCGTGCGTCAGATCGAGCGATCATTCGACAAATCGAACCCGAATTCCACGATCGTCGAGGTGATCGTTCTTCCGGCCTCGGGCACAGATTCCAAATCTGCTCCCGAGCGGACCCTCGATTCTCTTGTGAGTCAGACCAGCGCTTCGTGGCAGGCGATCTTCCTGTCGGGAGTGGGGACCGACCTTCCCGATGTAGACGACTCCCGGGTCAGGATTGTGGAGCTCGCAGGGCGAGATGCCCTCGAAGTGGCGGGGGAGCGATCCCTGCTCGGTGCGACGAACGCACTCGTGGTGATCGTCGAGGCCGGCGATGTGCTCGAACCGGATTTCGTCTTCGAAGTCACCGCCCGCGCTTGGGACGATCCCCACGCGATCATCCTTCATTGGGACGACGATGTCTTCGATCCCGACGGGCTGCTGGTGAATCCGCGGTTTCGTCCTTCCTGGTCACCCGACATCCTTCTCGGGGCCAACTATCTCGGTCGGTCTTTCGCGGTGCGACGTGGTGCGTTGCAGGAGTCAGGAGGATTCGCCGCCGGACTCGGTGATGCCGCCTGGTGGGATCTGCTCCTCCGCCTCGACCTGAGCGAACGCAAGGTGGTGCGGATCCCGCGGGTGCTCAATCACCTGACCCGACGTCTCGTGGAATCGCAGAACCGGGCCATCGAGACGGTTTCGAACCATCTGGCGCGTATCGGTCGATCGGCAACGGTGTCGCCCGCCCCAGCCGGTCTCCGCGTCGCCTGGCAACTCGATCATCTTCCCCATGTCACGGTGATCATTCCGACGCGCCACAACACCGATCTGCTGTCCCGTTGTCTGCCGTCATTGGCGGAAACGAACTATCCGTCATTCGATGTGCGGATCGTCGACAACGGCGAACGGACCCCGGAGTCGGAGGACTGGTACCGGACCCACGATTTCGGACTGGATCTCGATATCTCCTGGTGGGACAAACCGTTCAACTACTCGGAAGTGAACAACGTCGCCGCCCGCTCGGCCCGAGGCGAGATCCTGCTCTTCCTGAACGACGACACGGAACTCGTCGATCCGGAGTGGATGTCGGAGATGGTGGGATGGGCATCCCAGCCGGAGATCGGCCTGGTCGGTGTGCAACTTCTCGATGGCGATGGTCTCATCCAGCATGGAGGGGTTCTCATCGGCGTCAACGGATTCGCCGATCACCTTTTCATCGGGATGGAGCCGCACTCGGAAACCCTTGTCGGATCGACCGACTGGTATCGAAATTCGCTGTCGGCAACGGCTGCCTGCGTCGCATTGCGACGCGAACTCTTCGAGCGGATCGGTGGCTTCGACGAGAGGTTCGTGCTGTGTGGAAGCGATGTCGTGCTCGGTCTCGACACCCACTTTCTCGGCCTGCGCAACGTGATCACGCCCTTCGTCGAGGTGCGGCATCTCGAATCCGCAACTCGCGGTTCGACGGTCCCGTTGTCGGACTTCCACGCAAGCTATTGGCGCTATCAGAAGTACTTCCGCGGTGGCGATCCCTACTTCTCGGCGGCCCTGTCGCGGACAACGGGGGCACCGATGCTCTCGATGGCCGACGAACCGGGCCCCATGCCCACTGTCGGTTCCGTGATCGGTCGCGATTTCACCGTCTTCCGACAGACCTCCGACGAGGCCGAAGCGGTCTGGCTCGCGTCGATCTGTCGGGCCGACGACGCTCTTGTCGAATCGGTCGAGGATCTCCACCGCGAAACATCGGGTTGGGCTGATGTCGAATCGATCAACTGGTTCTTCCCGGACATCGACAGCCCCTTCTACGGGGGCATCAATACTGCCCTGCGCATGGCCGATCATCTGGCTCGCACGCGCAGCGTCACCCATCGCTTCGTGATCATGGCGAATCCGAACGAAGGGTTCTTCCGGTCCGCCATCGCTGCTGCATTCCCTGCGCTGGCCGACAGCGAGATGGTCTTCATCGAGGGACCGCTCGACGAAACCCTTGACGACGTTCCCTATGCGGATGTCAGTATCGCGACTCTCTGGGTCACGGCGTATTCGGTGGCCCGTTTCTCGAACACGCGGCGGAAGTTCTACCTGATCCAAGATTTCGAGCCGCAGTTCTATCCGGCCGGAACGAAGTATGCGCTCACGGAAGAGGGCTATCGGCTCGGTCTCTACGGGCTGTGCAACACGCAGAGGCTCCTCGGGATCTACGAGGACGATTACCGCGGTACCGGTGGAGCATTCATGCCGGCGGTCGATCAGTCCGTCTTCCACGCCCGGGATCGAGCGCCACTCGACGGCGACGGACCGACGACCGTGTTCGTCTACGCCCGACCGGGTCATTGGCGCAACTGCTGGGAACTCGCTGCTCTCGCCCTCGCCGAGGTCAAGGCCCGGTTCGGTGACGATGTGCGAATCATCACCGCCGGTTCCTGGGCCCGTCCGGATGACCTCGGTGGCGGAATCGAGCATCTCGGACTCCTCGACTACCGGGACACGGGTGAGCTCTACCGAATGGCCGATGTCGGGGTCGCCCTGACGGTGTCGGCACATCCCTCGTACCTGCCACTCGAACTCATGGCCTGTGGGGTACCGGTTGTCGCGTTCGACAATCCGGCCGGAGATTGGATCCTCGCCCACGAAGAGAACTCGCTGCGGTGCCGGCGAACCGTCGACGGACTCGCCGGAGCGATCAATCGCCTGGTTGCCGATCCCGAGGAAAGGGTTCGTATGGGGCGAAATGCCGCGCAGACGATCGCCGATCGATTCTCCGACTGGGAATCGGCGCTTTCGGGTGTCTACGACGTTTTGGCCGATCCCGAGGGCTGGACCGGTCCCGCTCGAGGATCACTCCCGTGAAGGTCTACGACTCGGATTTTTTCGAAGACTCGTCTTGGGACATGGCGCTCCGGCTGCTCGTTGCAGCCGATGTTTCACCCGGCGTGGTTCTCGATCTCGGCTCCGGGCGCAGTCCTCTCGCCAGCCGACTCAGCGGTCTCGGGTTTCTACCTGTCGCGTGCGACATCGACGCCGATGCGATTGCCGACCTTCTCGCCGATGGCGTCGAAGCCCACTTGTTGAGCCTGATGATCGACGAGAGCGAACTCGTTGCCGAACTGAAGAGGATTCTCGACGGTCGCGCTCTTTCGGCGGTTCTGGCTCTCGACGTGCTGGAACATCTTGTCGATCCGGCGGCAGTGTTGCGCGCACTTCGCACCGTGGCCCTCGAGACGAATCCGCAGCTTCCGGTGATCGTCAGCATCCCGAACATCACCCATGTGGAAATTGCCTCGAAGCTCCTGATGGGCCGATGGGACGTCATCGACACGGGTCTGCTCGACGACACGCACCTTCGGTTCTTCTCGATCGGTCAACTCGATCGGCTCACGGGTAGATCCGGTTGGTCCCAAGTGGACGGCAGCGACGTTCTGCGCGGAACCTCTGAACAGTGCTTTCCCAGCGATGCGCCCAACCTGCGGCCGGGAACGCCACTGAATGACGCGATCCGCTTCACGCGATCGCTCGCCGATCCGTACGGGACTACCTTCCAGTTCGTCCGCCGGTTGGCGATGGCGGACGTCGTCGATGTTCCGAATGCGAACGACTTCTCCGAAAGCCGCGATCCGTTGGGTGTGATCATCGTCCTTTCCGAGGGTGAGAGCGCCGACGATGCCGCATCCCTCCTCGGTGATCTCGAACTTCAGGGCGATGCAGTAACTGAGGTTGTGATCGTTCCCGCTGATGGTCTCGAGACTGCCCTTCGCTCGTGTGCGACTCGTTGGGTTGCCGTCCTTCGTCCCCAGACCCGTCTCACGCGCGATTGGGCGGCAGTTGTGCTCCAGGCCGGTGAGGCTGCTCCGGGACAGGTTCTCGGTTTCGAATTCGTGGCTCTCGACGACGATCTGCTGGCTGCCATGGGCCCTGAAGCCCCTGATGTCGGAGTGATGAAATCGATCCACGGGTCTGTTCAAGCGGATCCGTTCGACCTCCTGCATTTTGCGCCGCCTCGCTTCGTGTCAGCTGATTCCTATGTGGTCCCCGCCGAGTTGGCTCGCTCCAACGGAGTGGTTCCTGAGGGCGAAGCCGGATCGGTAGGGGCTCTGGGGGTGTGGATCGCCCGTGGGCGAAATCTGGCGGGCATATCGATGGTCGAGAGCCCGATCGCTGTGGTGGCGAGATCGGCGCTCGCCGACGCCGATGTCGTCTTCGACCACGTGCTTTCCCGCATCAATGACGATCCGATCGTTCTGCCGGCGGGGTCAGCATCGCGCCTGGCCGCACAGCGTCGCCGGTTCCTCATCGACGAGCGCAAGTCGGAGCTGTACGCGAACCAGTTGCATCGCCTCGACCGTCAGATGGCGGCGGAACGAGCGGAATTGGCGAAGCTCCGAGCGGTCCACTTCCAGCGGCCGTCGCGCCGGATGATTGCGATGTTGCGCAGGATTCGTTCGCTGCTCAGACGGTTCGCGCGCGCTGGCTGAAGACGTCGAGGAGTGAACGGGCCGCTTCGGTGGGGGTCCGCCGACCGTCGGCAACATCCTTTTCGGCGCCGGGCAGGATGCGGGCGATATCCGGATCATTACGGAAACGCTCGAGGAGCGTGTCGCCGATCTCGCTCCAGAGCCATGCGGTCGCTTGGGTCGCCCGGGCTTGGCGGAGTTCACCGCTGGCTTCGAGAGCATCGCCGAATCGTTCCACCGCCTCCCAGACGTCGGCGATTCCGACGCCGGTGATCGCCGAACAGGACAGAACCTCGGTTGCCCACGCTTCCCATTTGGGTCGGAGCAGGTGGACCGCACCGGTGTAATCGGCACGTGTTCGCCCGGCGGCGGGTGCGAGATCGCCGTCGGCCTTGTTGACGATGACTAGATCGGCCAGTTCCATGATTCCGCGTTTGATGCCCTGGAGTTCGTCGCCACCACCCGGCGCAACGAGAAGTGCGAAGAGGTCGACCATGTCGGCCACGGCGACTTCCGATTGTCCGACACCGATCGTTTCAACGAGGACGACGTCGAAGCCGGCAGCTTCACAGAGGAGCATGGCCTCGCGGGTCCGACGGGCGACGCCGCCGAGATGACCCGAACCGGGTGACGGGCGGATGAATGCGGCGGGATGGTTCGACAGGTCGATCATGCGGGTCTTGTCACCGAGGATCGATCCACCGGACCGGCGACTCGACGGATCGATCGCCAGCACGGCGAGTTGGTGATGTTCCTCGATCACGTGCATGCCGAAAGCCTCGATGAAGGTCGACTTGCCGACACCGGGGGGGCCGGAGATTCCGATCCGGCGGGCTCCTCCGGTCAGGGGAAGGAGTGCCTCGAGGATCCGATCGGCGAGTACGCGATGATCGGGACGTGTCGATTCGGCCAGCGTTATCGACCGGGCGAGCGATCGCCGATCTCCATTGCGGACGCCCTCGATGAGGGCATCCGCATCGTCGGGTTGACGGGTCACGCCACCGGTCGTTGGGCCGAGATGAGTCCGAGGACCTTGCGGGCTGCAGCGGGAATGTTGGTACCCGGCCCGAAGATGGCGGCAACGCCAGCCTCGTAGAGCATGTCGTAGTCCTGAGGCGGGATGACACCGCCACACACGACGATGACATCGTCGGCGCCAGCCTTCTGGAGCTCCTCGATCAGCATCGGAACGAGGGTCTTGTGGCCTGCAGCCTGGCTGGAGATGCCGATCACATGGACATCGAGTTCGACCGCATCGCGGGCCGCTTCGGCCGGAGTCTGGAAGAGCGGACCCATGTCGACATCGAAGCCGAGGTCGGCGAACGCTGTTGCGATGACCTTTGCGCCGCGGTCATGACCGTCCTGGCCCATCTTGACCACGAGCATGCGGGGGCGTCGGCCCTGTGCCGCGGCGAAGTCGTTGATCTCGGACTGGAGTTCGGCGAAATCCTCGTCGCCTTCGTAGGCCTTTCCGTACACACCTGCAATGGTACGTATCTCTGCCTTGTGGCGGCCGAATACTTCTTCCATGGCATTGGAGATCTCGCCCAGAGTGGCGCGGGCACGGGCGGCTTCGACTGCGAGGGCGAGCAGATTGCCGTCGCCCCTGGCACCTTCGGTGAGCGCAGCGAGGGCTGCGGCGCAGTCGGCATCGTTACGGGCCGCCCGGACATCGGCGAGCTTCGCGAGTTGCTGCTTGAGGACCTCGGCATTGTCGATGTCGAGGACGTCGACGCTCTCGACGTTCTCCGGCACGTACTTGTTGACGCCAACGACGATGTCCTGACCGCGATCGACTCGGGCCTGCTTGCGCGCAGCAGATTCTTCGATCCGGAGCTTGGGCATTCCCGATTCGACCGCCTTGGTCATTCCACCGAGTTCCTCCACCTCGCAGATGAGTTCCCACGCGGCATCGACCAGCGATTGGGTGAGCGACTCGACGTAGTAGCTGCCACCCAGAGGGTCGACCGTGGAGGTGACCCCGGTTTCGTCGGCGATGATCAGCTGGGTGTTGCGTGCGATTCGGGCGCTGAACTCGGTCGGGAGACCGAGAGCCTCATCGAAGGAATTGGTGTGGAGACTCTGGGTTCCACCGAGCACCGCGGCGAGCGCTTCGATCGTGGTGCGGACGACGTTGTTGTACGGATCCTGCTCGGTGAGTGAAACGCCCGAGGTTTGGCAGTGCGTACGCAACATGAGCGATCCGGGCTTCTTGGGGTCGAATTCGCTCATGACCCGATGCCAGAGGACGCGGGCGGCACGGAGCTTGGCCACTTCCATGAAGAAGTTCATGCCGATTGCGAAGAAGAACGAAAGGCGTCCGGCGAACAGGTCGACGTCGAGGCCCTTCGCAAGAGCGGAACGGACGTATTCCTTGCCGTCGGCGATGGTGAAGGCGAGTTCCTGAACCGCTGTCGCTCCCGCTTCCTGCATGTGATAGCCGGAGATCGAGATCGAATTGAATTTCGGCATCTCGTTGGCCGTGAAGTCGATGATGTCGGCGACGATCCGCATGCTCGGCTCGGGCGGGTAGATGTAGGTGTTGCGCACCATGAACTCTTTGAGGATGTCGTTCTGAATCGTTCCTGCAAGCAGTGAACGGTCGACGCCTTGCTCCTCACCAGCGACGATGAACATGGCAAGAACCGGGATCACGGCGCCGTTCATCGTCATGGAAACGCTCATCTTGTCGAGCGGGATCGAATCGAACAGGACCTTCATGTCCTCGACCGAATCGATGGCGACACCGGCTTTGCCGACGTCACCGACGACCTTCTCGTGATCCGAGTCGTAACCGCGGTGGGTTGCGAGGTCGAAGGCGACGGAGAGGCCCATCTGGCCGGCGGCGAGGTTGCGTCGGTAGAAGGCGTTGGATTCCTCGGCCGTCGAGAATCCGGCGTACTGGCGAACAGTCCACGGGCGGCCCGTGTACATCGTGGCGCGCACACCTCGGGTATACGGAGCGAAGCCGGGAAGCGTTTCGATCTCGGCGAGGTCTTCGAGATCCTCCGCGGTGTAGAGGGGCTTCACGGCGATGCCCTCGGGGGTCTCCCAGACCAGCGACGCCGGATCGGCGCCCTTGAGGTCCTTGGAGGCCGCAGCGGCCCAGTCTTCGGGGAACGAGGGATTGGTCTTCGTCTTTGGATCCACGTCCCAAGACTAAGAGGGAGAGGACAGGGGTGTCATCCTGACGGCATCGGATGTCATGCTGGCGGGGTGAACACATCTGATGGGAAGGTCGACTTTCCGGTACTGCTGGACTTCGAGCAGGTGTCGGTGACGTCCGACGACGGGGTCGAGTTGCTGCATTCCGTATCGGCCCATGTGCATTCTCGGGACATTCTCGTGATCGCGGGTCCCTCGGGGGCCGGGAAATCCACCCTTCTGCGGCTGGGCAACCGGCTCGATGTGCCGTCGGCAGGTCAGGTATTTCTGGCCGGAACCGACATTGCGACCCTTGACCCGCTGTGGCTGAGGCGTCGCGTGGGCATGGTTTTCCAGAAGCCGTCGATCTTCCCGGGAACCGTCCGCGACAATCTGCTCGTTGCGGCACCGGACGCCGACGAGATCCGGATGACCTCGGTACTCGTCAGGGTCGGTCTGGTCGCGACGTTTCTCGACAGGATCGGCGATGACCTCTCGGGCGGAGAGATGCAGCGGGTCTGCATAGCGAGGGCGCTGCTCACCGATCCGGAGGTGCTCCTGATGGATGAGCCGACTTCCGCTCTGGATCCGGGAAGTCGGCGCGGGATCGAGTTTCTGGCCCGGGAACTCGCCGATGAGGGGCTCGGGATCCTGTGGGTCACCCATGATCTCGCTCAAGCTCGTCGACTTGCCGACCGCACGTTGGTCCTCGTCGACGGACGTCTGGCCACAGATTCTGTCGCCCGCGCTTATCTCGACGATGCCGCCGACAGCGGGGAGACGGAACAGTGAGCGCGACGTCGATCGGATGGGCGGGGCTCGCTGCATCTTTCGTGCTGGTCCTTGTCGCCGTCGCCCTCTCCGGTTGGCAGCGGTTGCATCTGTCGAGGTCGATCCTCTGGGCGTCCGCTCGGGCCGCAGTTCAACTCCTGCTGGTCGGTTGGGCGCTGCGGCTCGTTCTCGATCCGGACGCCTCCGTTGCGTGGGCCTGGCTGTGGGTCGTCGTGATGATCACGTTCTCCGGCATCACCATTCGCAACCGCGCCCCGGAGGTTCCGGGGATCCTGTGGCTCGGCACGCTTTCGATGTTCACGGTGATAGCCGTGAGTCTTTCGGTGATCTTCGGGTTCGGGATCTTCCCGATCGAGGGTCGGACGGTGGTTCCGCTCGCCGGCATGATGATCGGAAACTCGATGACCTCGTGCGTGCTTGTCGGGCGCCGCATCGTGGGGGAGTTCTCGGACAAGCGTGCGGAAGTGGAGTCGAGGCTGGCACTCGGTCTTTCCTGGCAGAACGCATCGAGGCCCTACGTTCGATCGGCGCTCGTGACGGCACTCGTCCCGCAGATCGAGTCCACGAAGGCGGTCGGTCTCGTCTTCCTTCCGGGAGCGATGACGGGGCTGATTCTCGCCGGTGTCGACGCGGTCGATGCCGTGTCGATCCAGTTGGCGATCATGTATCTGATCCTCGGATCGGTGACGACGAGCGTCACGGTGATGGCGCTCGGGCTGTCGCGTCAACTTTTCACCCGCGATCACCGTCTGAAGCGTCTGTCCCGCCCTTCGCACTGATGTCGGTGACGTGACCGTGCCGTGAATTGCCGGTTTGTGTCCGCGAAGCCGGGAATCGGGTGACCGGGGGCCGGTAGCCTCGGGGGTATGGCCAAGCGCTTTGTGATCATCGGTGGCGGTCCGGCAGGCAACAGTGCGGCTACCTATGCGGCTCGACTCGGGGCCGAGGTCACGATGATCGAGAAGGACATCGTCGGCGGCGCCGCGCATCTGTGGGACTGCATCCCGTCGAAGGCGATGATCGCCACCGGTGGAGCGCTCACGATGATCAACCGATCAAGTGGCATGGGTCTGACCGATGTGTCGGCGTCACTCGATTTCGATGCGCTCCGGGCGAGGATCAAGAACATCGGAGGGCGTCTTGAACGCTCGACGACCGGATTGCTCGAGAGCCAGGGAGTCACGATGATCCGGGGAACGGGTCACCTCACCGGTCCCAATACCGTCGCCGTGGAATCCGCCGAGGGAACCAGCGAGATCGAAGCCGATGTCATTCTTCTGGCGACCGGAAGCCGACCCCGAATCCCGGAGTGGGCATCAGTCGACGGACAGCGCCTGCTGACAACCCGGGATGCGTATCCGCCCCCCGAGCTTCCCGAGCACCTTGTCGTCGTCGGGTCTGGAGTCACCGGCGTCGAGTTCGTTCACATGTTCTCCGCTTTCGGTTGTGAAGTCACCTTGATCGTGAGTCGCCAGCAGGTCCTCCCGGCGAAGGACCCCGAAGTCGCCGCCGCACTCGAAGCCGATTTCATCGGCCGCGGTGTGCACCTCCTCAAGGGGGCCCGGGCAATCGCCGCGGAGGTCGATGCGGACGGGGTGACGGTCATCTGTGACGACGGCCGACAGGCCCGAGGTTCACACGCGTTGCTCGCCATCGGATCGGTACCCAACTCCGAGAGTCTCGGTCTCGGGAACGCCGGGGTGGACTGCGATTACGGCTATGTCGTTGTCAACCACAACTGCCAATCATCGGTCCCGCACATTTATGCGGCCGGCGACCTCTCCGGCAAACTTCCGCTTTCATCCGTCGCCACGATGCAGGGTCGCAAGATCGCCGAACATGCGATGGGACTGCACGTCGGCCCGCATCGCCATCTCGACTACGAGAAGGCGGCCTCGGCAATCTTCACCGTTCCCGAAATCGCCGATGTCGGATTGGCCGAGGCCGACGCGTTCGCCGAAGGGCGCAAGATCCGGGTGACCAAAGTTCCGTTCTCGGCAAACGCGAAAGCACTCATCGACGACGATCCCCGGGGTTTCGTCAAGATCATTTCCGATCCCGCCACCGGCGTGGTTCTCGGCGGATCGATCGTCGGCTCTCATGCCGCCGAACTCATCTCCGTGATCGCACTGGCCGTGACAGCAGGCCTGCGGGTGAATGACATCTACGAGAGTCTCCTCGTGCACCCGGCTCTGGCGGAAGCTCTTTCCGATGCCGCAGAGTGACATGACCGGTTCGATCGACGGTCCACCGCGACTTCCGGAAGCGAAGGATTTTCCGGCCACGGGTCCTTTCAGTCTTGCGGCACCGGGCCCGCGTTTCGGGGCCCGCGCCATCGACCTGTCACTGGTTCTCGCACCAGCGCTGGTCGTGATCTCGCTTTCGATCAGCGATGTCGCCGGGCAGATGCAACTCGACACACCGGATTGGTTGCTTGCCGCGATCGTCGGCCTCGGTATGGCTTACGAATTTGTGTGCGTTGCTCTCTTCGGCCGGACGGTCGGCAAGGCGCTCTTGGGACTGAGGGTCGCTCGCTACACCGACGGTCTTCGTCCGAACATCGCCCAGGCTGCGCTGCGGGCGATCGTGCCTTGGTCGACTCTGGCGCTACCGCTCGGCCCTTTCGCATTTGGAGCGTTCCTCATTGTGTACGGAACCTCTCTGGCGGGAGATCTCCACCGGGGCGTCCCCGATCAGGCTGCCGGTACGATCGTCATTAGCACTCGCTGAAGCACCGGGCCGGGGCGGTATCCGAAGGTCGGCGGTGTAGTTTGAAAAAAGGGAATATGACCGGTCAAACAGCGGCGATGGCGGAGATCAAGGCGGAGGGTGTCCCGGTGCATCCTTCCGGGCCCAAGCGCGCCGATCGACGGCGAGGAATCGCCATCGGATTGATGCTTCTTGCCGTCTACCTCGTGACGATGGGCGGCCATACCTACTCGATCGATGACGAGGGCTACCTCGCCGGCTCTCGGGCATTACTGCATGGGACGGTCGAGCTCGATCAGCAATCCGATCTCACCGGGAAGATCGCCGCCACCCGATCGAAGGACGGCGAGTGGACGTCGATCGCCGCGATCGGCGTACTCATCCTCGATGCTCCCGGAGTGGCGTTGGGTCGGGTCGCATCATTCGGGTTCCCGGCTGACCAACGGGAGGACGTGATCCGACTGGGCTTCCTCGCGACCAACAGCGTGCTCACGGCTCTCACCGGGATGGTGCTGTTCTTTCTCTGTCGAAGGCTCGGTTCTTCGAGAAGAGCCGCGACCATTCTCGCCCTTGCGTTCGGCCTTGGGACTTTCGCCTGGCCGCATTCGGCCACCGGTTTCTCCGAGCCCGGAACGGCGCTGATGCTCACCTTGGCGATGCTGGTTTCCGTCCGCTGGTGGGAAGAACGTTCATGGCGGCTTGCGGCACTGGTCGGATTGCTGGCGGGTTGTGTCGGTCTCACCCGGGTCACGACCTTCGTGTTCGTCCCGGTGTTTCTCCTTGCCGGAATTGTCGGAAGGGCGAGGTTCGATCGGCGGGAAACTATTCGGCAGTCGATGGCGTTCGGTGCCGGGTCTCTGGTTGTATTTCTCGTATTCGCGGCGAATTCGTACATTCGCTTTGGCAAATTGGGCGCGGGATACTCGGGACTCGAACTGGTAACGCCGTTCTACACGGGGATGTTCGGGCTGTTCCTCAGCCCCGGGAAGGGATTGGTCTTCTATGCACCGATCGTGATCGTGGTGCTGTTTGCGCTGAGGCAGTCGTACCTCGCGAATCGTCGCTATGCCCTCGTTGTCCTGGCGATCATGACGTTGCATCTTGTGGTCTATTCGAGACTTGTTTTCTGGGCGGGCGATGATGCCTATGGCCCGCGGTATCTGATTCCTCTCCTCCCGATCTGCATAGCGTTGTTGGCTCCCGTGCTGGACACCGGGCGCCAGTGGATCCGAGGTGCGATCGTCGCGGGCGTCGCCGGATTCTTGGTTCCCGGTCTCCTCGGTTCGCTCATGTATTTCAACGCGGTGGGCTGGGCCCAGCGCTCGGAAGTCATGCGCGAACGGAACACCACAAAGGGGGATTGGCTCCAGGCCCAACTCGTAACCCACTTCAATCCGTCATATTCCCCCCTCATGTCCTTCGTCCGAAGCGTTCCGCTACTCGGTGATTCCATCTCCGAGCAACTGGCCGGAGATGGAATCTCGGCCGAATCGGTTCCCGACACTTTCGACACGCGCCTGAATTGGTACGCCGGATCGATCCAACCGGACTTCTGGTGGTGGTGGTGGGCGTTGAAGGATGGCAGCGCGCTCCTGTACGCGTTCCTCCTTGTTCCCGTCGCGGCCTTGATAAGTTCGGTGTTGCTCTTCCGGGAACCCCGGAGAGCGGGGGAGCAGGACTGAGGGGAGCGAGTGATGGATGACGTGATCAGTAGTCGTGTATACCGCATCGTGCAGTGGACGACCGGGAATGTCGGGGAGCGTTCGGTGCGGGCGGTAGTCGCCAATCCGAACCTCGAGATTGTCGGTTGCTACGCATGGGGGGCCGACAAAGTCGGACGCGACGTCGGTGAACTCGTCGGGATCGACCCGATCGGCGTGACGGCAACCGCAGACATCGATGCCCTCCTCGCACTGAAACCGGACTGTGTCATCTACAACCCGAAGTGGCCCGACGTGGACCATCTCGTGCGCATCCTCGAATCCGGAATCAACGTGACGGCCACCGCCGGCTTCATCACCGGACATGCGCTGGGCGACGGCCGGGACCGCATCATCGCCGCCTGCGAGCGTGGCGGGAGTTCGATCTTCGGATCGGGGATGAACCCGGGACTCGCCAACCTTCTCGGCATCGTGTCCGCCGGACTCTGTGATCGGATCGACTCGGTTCGCGTTCTCGAATCGGTGGACTCGACCGGTTACGACTCCGAGGACACCGAGCGTTCTGTGGGGCATGGCCGTGCGATCGACGATCCGGAACTTCCGGCCCTGGTGGCCGCCGGCACCGCCGTCTTCGGTGATGCGGTCCATCTGCTTGGCGACGCCCTCGGAGTCGCGTTCGACGAAGTTCGTTGCGAAGCGGAATTCGCGCAGACCACCGAACGCCTCGACATGGGCTCGTGGGCCATCGAGGCGGGATGCGTGGCTGGAGTCGCGGCCAGCTGGCAGGGATGGCTCGACGGTCGCAAGATCGTGTCGCTCGACGTGCGTTGGCGCAAAGGTCGCACGCTCGAACCGGACTGGAAGGTCGAGCACGGATACGTCGTCGAGGTTCAGGGAATGCCTTCGGTGCGAACAAAGCTCGAGGTGTTTCCTCCCGCAGACTTCGTTGCCGAATCGTTCAGCGACTACATGGTCCTCGGGATGATCATGACGGCGATGCCGGCGGTGAACGCAGTCGCATCCGTGTGCGCCGCCAAGCCGGGGATCGTGACCTATCTCGACATGGCGCTCCCGAGGCCCAGCGGTTGGGTGAACGGGGCATGAACGAAGGTCCCGGTTGACTGCATAAGCCCTGTTAGATTGCTTGCCGGGGACTCTTCCCCGGAGCCGAGGGGGTTGGGTAAATGTTCGCCTATCTGGATGCAGGAACCGGCAGTTTGATCGTTGCCGCACTGGCTGGAGGCATCGCTGGTGTAGCGGTCCTCTTCCGGCTCTACTGGAACCGTTTTCTGGGACTGTTTTCAAAGAACCGTCGGGAGAAGGCCAAGGCAATCTCCGAAGACCTCGTCCCTCAGAATCCTGACGAACTCAAGTAAGCCGGTATGTCGAGCGGCGGAAATTTCGAACGCGAAGTCGGTTCGCTCCATGACCCGACCAGTCGCGTGTACAGCAACGGTGACTCCATTCTCCGTGGCCTGAGCGAATCTTCGGCTGACGGTGTCCGTTCCTTGATGGACGCACCATTCTTTGCTCGGCGCGTTGCCGATGGGTCCTTGATAGATGCCAAATTCGTGGACGTGCCCGACTCCGGAATCGAAGAGTGGTCACATCTCGTAAGTCACAGGCGGCTTCCGGTCATCTCCTGGCCTCACGAATGGTCTTTTTCGATGCTGCAGGACGCAGCACTGCTCCAACTCGACATCTCCCTGGATGCACTTGCCTCGGGAATCTCGTTGAAGGACGGAACGCCGTACAACGTCCAGTTCGAAGGTTCGAAACCGATATTCATCGACGTCGGATCCTTTGACCGTGTGACCACCCCGAAGCCCTGGCTCGGTTATCGCCAATATTGCGACATGTTCCTCGACCCGCTTCTGGTGCAGGCGTACACGGGTCTTCCCGCCCGGGGGGTCTTGAGGGGAAGCGTCCGTGGTCTTCCGGCGGAGATCACACGGAAACTCCTCCCGAGTCGAGCGAAATTCCGCTGGGGAGTGTTCACGAACGTGATCCTTCATGCCTGGTTCTCGCGACGGCACAAGGACGACGATTCCGATGTCGTGACCGACATATCCAAGGCGGGTTTCAGTCCTGCGATTGCGAAAGCCCAACTGCAGAAATTGCGGAAACTGGTCGCCTCCCTGGAATGGGAATCGGGTGCATCGGTCTGGTCGGGATACACGGACCGGGAGCATTACGAAGGTGACGATCTGCCCATCAAGGCAAAGTTCGTTTCCGAGGTCGCGGCCAGCAATCCCCGCGATCGGGTACTTGATCTTGGGGCGAACGACGGGTACTTCTCGCAATGTGTACGCGATGCTGCGGCGCATGTGATCGCTGTCGACAATGACGAACTCGTGATCGATCGTCTCTACAAGAAACTGCGCTCTGAAGGCGATACGAAAATCACTCCCTTGTGTATCGACCTGTCTGATCCCGGCGGCGGACTCGGTTGGATGGGCACGCAACGGACGTCGATGATCGACCGCCTTCGATCTGATCTGGTTCTTGCTCTTGCGCTGATTCACCATGTCGTGATCAGCGACTCTGTACCGATTCCGATGTTCCTCGCAATGGTGAAAGCCTTGGGTGACGAGGCGGTCGTCGAGTTCCCGTGTGAGGACGACCCGAAAGTGATCCGTCTGATCCGCAACAAGGCCGGACAAGCGACACATCCGTACTCCCGTGCAGTCTTTGAAGTGGCAGCCAAGGAAATCTTCGACATCGAAAGGGTGACGGAGCTTCCATCGGGGACACGGGTCCTCTACCACCTGGTTGTCAAGAAATGACAGACGCGGCGGGCGAGGACCCGGTCAGTGTTGGTCGGATGGATCCGGTTGATCGGGATCGCCTGTCACTGAGGCAGTTCTTCATGTACCTGCTCGGGCTGTTCGCTCTGAGCGGGCTCGCACTTCTGGGTCCACTGCTCGATTCGCTCCAGCGGGGAGCGACATTCTTCGTGGCACAAGGAATGCAGCGAAACGCGGTTTTCCTCTTTGTCGCGTTCTGGGCGCTGGTACCTCCCTTGGTCCTTGCCATTCCGGTGGCGATCGCCGGGTTCTTCTCCAAGCGGATCGCCGATCTGTTCATGGCGATCATCGGCGGTGTCTTGGCGGCGTTCGCCCTGCTCGGGTTCGTATCCGCGAGCCACACGTGGCGGGGGATCGTCTTCCTGCCGGTGCTGATCGTTCTTGCCGTTGCGTTCGGGTTTCTGTATCTGAAATTCCGGAATCTCCGTTTCTTTGTCGCGGTACTTGCAATCGCCCCGGTGATGACAATCGTCGTCTTCCTGTCATCTCCGGAAATGAGTGGAATCCTCGCCGACTCGAAGTCCGAGGTCGCAATCGCACGGAACGAAACGCCCGTGGTCATGGTGATTTTCGACGAGTTCAGTCTCGGCACGATGGTGACGCCAGATGGTTCGCTGAACTCGTCGCTTTTCCCCGGGTTCGCGGACTTGGCCTCAACCGCCACGTGGTACCCGGAGGCAAAGTCCCTTGTGCCTTGGACGCACCTCGCTGTTCCTTCCCTGGCTTCGGGGACGTTGCCTGACACAAAAAAGTTGCCGGTTGCCACTTCATGGCCCCGTACGATCTTCAGCATGTTCGGCAACAGCCCCGGACAGGTCAGCGCCCACGAGTCGACTACAGCGTTGTGTTCTGAATCGATCTGCGGCGTGAAGAATCGACTCGAATGGGGCCGCGCTTTCAACGATTCATGGTCGGTAGTTGGAAACAGCGTGTTGCCCAGTGGTCTGGCCGCAAGATTCTTTTCGAGTCTCGGCAACACATGGGCGGGCTTGGACTCCGAGAATGTCGCTCTGGAATCGCGTGACGACCTCAGCGCGAAGGAATTCGGAAAGCTGTGGAAGGAAACGCTCGGTGGGTCTGACGATCCGGCCGTTGTCGCCGATGAAATCGTCTCGGGCGTCGCCGACCTTGGTGGCGGCGATCTCGACTATGCGCATCTGGCCCTTCCCCATGCCCCTTATCAGTTTCTTCCCGGTGGCATTCGCTACAACGGTGCCGCACACCCCGACTGGTTCAGCGACAATTGGACCGATCTCGGAGCGGATCCCTGGGGTCAGGTATCACTTCGTCAACGGTTGTTGCTTCAGTCCATGGATGCCGATTCGATTCTCACGAGGATCCTTGATTCGCTCAGAGCTTCCGGTCGATTCGACGAGGCAATGGTGATCGTCACCTCGGATCATGGAATCACCCTCGAGCCTGGTGCTCAGCGCCGAAGCGTCAGACGGATCACCGCCAACTCGATCGACGACGTTATGTCGGTTCCGCTTTTCGTGAAGTTCCCAGGTCAGACATCGCCGGTCATCGACCGGCGCGATGCCCGCTTGATCGATGTTCTGCCAACCGTCGCCGATGTGGTCGAGGCGCAATTGCCGGACGACTGGAAGTTCGATGGTTCATCTCTCCTGGGATCTGAGGTGACTGGTCGACCGCTGTGGTGGTTTGCAGCCGACGGCGAGGTTCTCGCCGCTCCAGAGCCGGCACGAACGGCCTCTCGTAACTGGCAATGGCTGGGAGCGACCGCGATGGAAACGAATCCCTACGCAATCGGTCCACACGCTGGTCTTGTCGGTCAGTCGATGGACAAGCAACGTGTCGCTGATGGTTCGCCAGGCAAATGCACACTCTCGAAGTCCCAACTTTCGATGTGGGACCCGGCGAGCGGTGTGGTGCCAGCGCTCATGTCGGCATCGATCGGTGCACTTCCATCGGGAACATGGATTGCCGCCGAGGTGAACGGGGAGATTGCCGGAGTATCTCCGGTCTTCGCCAATTACAAGGGCAAGGCGACGCTGAATATCGTGATCGATCCGTCAGTGGTGCAACCGGGTTCGAACATGGCTTCGTTGCACGTCGTCAACGAGGACGGAACCCTCAGCGCGTTGACTTGTCCCGGATGAGTTTGACTTGGACGATCGCTGGCCAGGCCTTCTCCCTGCGGGATTGCTACGTGCGTGGCGGCGACGAAACTGATCATCGGCCTCGACGAAAAAGTCGGACATGACGCGCAAGTCGCGGGCTTCGCGAAGCCCCAGAACTGCTCTGTTGACGGACGGATCGGTGGATCAATGGTCACCGGTCCTCAGGGGATGGGTCCTCGGTGTCGAGAATCCCCTTGAACCCCTGGAAATAGCGATCATGATCGACGGCATCGAGGCGTGTCGGACCCGATGCGATCTCCCGCGTCCGGATGTGGCCAATGCGGGACACGGGACCGGCAACTGTGGATTCGCGGTGTCACTTCGGGAACTCGTCTCCGACGATCTTCCCCACGCTCTTGAGGTCGTTGATGTCGGCACCGGTGAGACGATCTTTCGATCGGAAGCTCTGGTCGTCGTCCATTCGACCTGGCCAAACAATGGTTCGCAGCAAATGCTTCCGGGCACGGTGCGGAGCGAATCCGGTTCGTGGGAATCGTTCGAGCGACGCGTGGCATCGGGTCGTCGTGTTGCGATCGTGGCGACCCATCGGACTGAAGGCGCGAGTGAACTGGGGGTTCGACGGCTTGTCGAGGCTCTATCGTCCGCCGACAACGCTGTTCTGGTCGTCGACACGTCTCCGGCAGCGTCATCGGATGCGTTGGGTGCCGACTTCCTGATGTGGCGGGAGAACCTCGGATGGGATTTCGCTTCGTGGGCCACCGGCCTCGAAAGGCTCGGCGACCTCGCCGCCGAGTGCGATCACCTGCTTCTTGTCAACGACAGTTGCGTCGGACCTTTCGGTGATCTCGGTCCACTCATCGCCCGGGGCCAGAGTCTCGGAGTAGATGTCTGGTCCCTGACTGATTCGTGGGAGTCCGGCCATCACTTGCAGTCGTATTTTCTCGGGTTCACCAGGAGCGCCCTCGGGCAGGGAGTGCTGTCCGATTTTTTCGATCAGTATCCGTTTCCGAAATACAAAGAAGGAGTGATCGAGCACGGGGAAGTGGGACTGACGGCGTTCCTCGACGAGCGCGGAATCACGACGGCTGCGGTCTTCGAATACTTCGAACTGGTGGCCAGCTTCGAGAAATCCCTTGACCCACGGCTCACCCGCTTCGCCGACTCCACGACGGCTGCCCTGATGAGAAAGCACGATCCCGACTATCAGACCGTGGGTTACCGGTCCTTGGTGGCGACAGTCGAGGATCTCGAGATGCGGGTTCCGTTGAACCCCACCCACCATTTCTGGCGCGAGCTTCTCGACCAGGGATTCCCGTTCATCAAACGCGAACTTCTCGTGGCCGATCCCGCGGGACGGTTCTTCGCATCCGATTTCGCCGACGTTGTCCGCCCGCTTCTGGACGAGGGCGATCTGGAACTGTTCAGATCGGAGTTCGCTCGGCGACCGACGGCAAGGATTGTCGACGCGCGTTAGTCGACAATCCTTGGCTGCAACGGCTGTGTGTCGGCAGTCGGGTTATTCGATCACGACGACGACGTCGCCGGAACCGACCGAATCTCCGGGAGCGACCTTGATCTCCTTGACGGTGCCGGCCTTCTCGGCGGCGATGTTGTTCTCCATCTTCATCGCCTCGAGAACGCAGACAGTCGCGCCGGCCTCGATCTCCTGACCGACTTCGACGAGCACCTTCACGATCGTTCCCTGCATGGGGACGGTGACCGCGCCGGATCCGCCACCGGCACCTGCGCCGCCGGAACCGGCCGAGCGGCGCGGGCGTGCGGCGCCGGAGGCACCACCGGAAGTGACAACAGCGCCGGCCTGCGATTCAGGTACGAATACCTTGACCGAGAAGCGCTTGCCGTTGACCTCGACGTCGACATCGCGCTGCACCTTGGCCTCGGCGTCACCATCGGCGACGATCGGAGTTGCACTGACGCCGGTGAGATCGAGAACGTCCTCGACCCACTTGGTCGAATGCTTCGACTCGGCGAAGTCGGAATGCTCGAGAATCGCGATGTCGGCCGGGATGGTGGTGGCGATTCCCTCGATGCGGAACTCGCGAAGTGCGCGCAGCGTGCGGCTGATCGCTGTCGGACGATCGGCGCCCCAGCAGATGAGCTTGCCGACGAGGTTGTCGTAGTACTGGCTGACGGTGTCGCCGGATTCGTAGCCGCCGTCCCAGCGCGTGCCGAAGCCTGCGGGCGGGACGAGGGTCGTGATGTCGCCGGGGGAGGGAAGGAACTTGCCTTCGGCCGGGTTCTCGGCGTTGATGCGGACCTCGATGGCGTGCCCGGAGAGCTGGATGTCGTCCTGTGTGAACGAGAGCGGTTCACCGGAAGCGACACGGATCTGTTCGGCGACGAGATCGATACCCGAAACCATTTCGGTGACGGGGTGCTCGACCTGAAGACGGGTGTTCATCTCGAGGAAGAAGAACTCGCCATCCTGGAAGAGGAACTCGACGGTTCCGGCGTTGACGTAGCCACAGGCCTTCGCGACCTTGACGGCGGCGTCACCCATGGCCTGGCGAATGTCGGCGGGAAACGACGGCGCCGGGCTTTCCTCGATCAGTTTCTGATGGCGGCGCTGGGCGGAGCAATCGCGCTCGGCGACCCACACGCAGTTGCCGTGGGTGTCGGCGATGATCTGCATCTCGATGTGGCGGGGCCACGTCAGGTAGCGCTCGACGTAGCACTCGTCGCGGCCGAAGCCCTTGAGTGCTTCGCTCTGGGCCGAGTCGAATGCTTCGGCGGCTTCGGATGCTTCGCGGACGACGCGCATGCCGCGACCGCCGCCGCCGTAGGCGGCTTTGATGGCGACCGGCCATCCGAATTCTTCACCGAACGCGACGACCTCGGTCGCGTCGTTGAGGAACTCGGTCGTGCCGGGCACGCCGTTCACTCCGACGGCCTGAGCGGCGATGCGACTCGACACCTTGTCGCCCATGATCTCGATCGCGCCGGGAGGCGGTCCGATGAAGGTGACGCCGCGCTCGGTGATGGCCCGGGCGAAGTCGGTGTTCTCCGAGAAGAATCCGTAGCCGGGATGCACCGCGTCGGCACCGCTGCGCTCGATCACATCGAGGATGATCTCGGTATTGAGATAGCTCTCGGCAGCAGTTGTTCCACCGAGGGCATAGGCCTCGTCGGCGAGTCGGACATGAAGGGCGTCGCGATCGAGATCGGAGTAAACGGCCACGGTTGCGATACCCATTTCCTGGCACGCACGGATGACCCGGACAGCGATTTCGCCGCGATTGGCGATGAGGACTTTTTTGAGCACGCCCTATGGTGGCAGATATGGAGAGGTCCTTCGATACAACTGCCGTTCCGGGTACCCGATTCACTGAAGTGCGTCGGGTCGCCGAGACCGGGTCCACCAACCGCGACCTGCTGAAATTGGCCTCGGAGGGTGCTTCCGAGGGGGTTGTCCTCGTGGCCGATCACCAGACAGCGGGCCGGGGTCGGCTCGACAGATCGTGGTCGGCGCCGCCCGGCTCGTCACTTCTGGTCTCGGCGCTCATCCGGCCGGAGCTCGATCCGCCGGAGGTCTTTCTGGTCACCGTGGCCGCCGCTGTGGCCGCCTGCGAGGCCTGTGACACGGTCGCCGGAGTCCGCCCGGGGATCAAATGGCCGAACGACCTCGTCGTCGACGATGGCGGCCCACTCGAGGGTCGGAAGCTCTCCGGGATCCTCGCCGAGTCGATCGTCCGAGAAGGTCGGGTCACGGCTGTTGTCCTCGGGATGGGTCTCAATGTCAATTGGCCCGACGATCTTCCCGAGGAGCTGGCTGGCATCGCCGTGTCCCTCGCACAGCTCTCGTCGGTCGCCGTCGATCGGGAGGAACTCCTCGCGGCCTGGCTCGCGGCCTTCGATCGTTGGCTCACCCGGATCGAGTCCGATGCGGGGCGCGCGGAACTCATGGAAGTCCTCCGGTCCCGATCTGCGACCCTGGGTCGACTCGTCCGGGTCCAGATGGCCGACCGGATCGTGATCGGTGTCGCCGAGCAGATCACCGGTGCAGGTCATCTTCTCGTGCGCTCGGACGAGTCCGGAGAACTCGTCGAGATTGCCGTGGGCGATGTCGTGCACGCGACCATCCAGCGCTGATTCCCCGGAGTCCAACACGCGGCGGCGGTACGATCTCGTTGCTGCGCGATCGGACAGGTTCGCGGCCCGACGTCACCAAACTGGAGCAGCGAGGCGCATGAACGAGATCCACCCCACTGCGATCATCGGACCGGGAGTCGAGCTCGGCGACGGAAACATCATTGGCCCGTATGCGGTGATCCTGGGACCGTGCGTCATCGGCGACGACAACTGGATCGGCCCGTTCGTGGCCATCGGCCAGCCCCCGGAGCACCGCGATGCTCCCCATCGGTCCTGGGCCGCCGAACCGACGGGCCCGGGCGTGACGATCGGTGATCGCAACGTCCTCCACGAGTTTGTCGTGATCCAGCAGGGTATGGACAGAGCGACATCGCTCGGGAACGGATGCTTCCTCATGGACAAGTCCCATCTCGCGCACGATTGTGCACTCGGTGATGGTGTGACCTTCGCCTGTTCGGTGATGCTGGCGGGCAACGTGACCATCGGGGCAGGTGCCAACCTCGGACTCAATGCAGTTGTCCATCAGGGTCGTTCGGTCGGCACCGGCGCGATGGTGGGAATGGCTTCAGTGATCACGAAGGACGTTCCTCCTTTTGCGATCGCTTACGGTTCGCCGGCTCGCGTCAACGGCATCAACAAGGTCGGTCTCGAGAGGGCTCCGATGCCGCCGGCGATGATCGAACACATCGCATCGGTGTTCGAGTCCGCATCACCTGAGCAGATTTCCGGTTTGCTCTCCGAGGAAATCGCGTATTACCGGTCGGTCCGCTC
>WLFD01000170.1 GCA_009703925.1 Actinomycetota bacterium
ATGCGGTAGAGGTTCGACACGGCGAAGTAGAGGACAAGGCCGGAGGGAAGTCCGAACGAGATCACCGGCAGGAAGAACGGCATGACCTTCATGATCATCTGCTGCTGGGCGTTGACCTGGGCGTTCGGGTTGCGGCCCTGCATCTGGCGTTGCTGGATGAAACCCGTGACCGCAACGATGGCGATGAGAGCGAGGAACGGCAGAGCGTGCCCGATTCCCTGCTTCATCGCTTGGCTCGCGCTCTCCGACAGATCGAGTCCGAAAGCCTTCATCTGATAGGAGGTCGAAAGGTCCTGGTACATCTTCGTCGAGGGTTGGATCCACTTGGGATCGAACACACGTTCGAATGTCGGTGCTGTGGTCAGTGATCCCAGGTTGAACTGACCGCTGGCCCAACCCACGTCGCCGCCAAGGCTGTTGGCCCGGCGGGTCAGGCCCTGGAGCACCTGATAGAGCACCAGGAACACCGGCATCTGGACCAGGAGGGGCAGGCATCCGCCCATCGGGTTGATCTTGTTCTCTTTGTAGAACTTGAGAAGCTCCTCGTTGAGCTTCTGGCGATCATCCTTGTACCGGGTCTGGATCTTGCGCATCTCCGGTTGGAGTTGCTGCATGACCATCATCGAGCGGGTGCCCTTGAGGGTCAGGGGCGTGACGATCAGCATCACGACAAGCGTGAGCATGATGATGGCAACGGCGTAATTGCCGGTGATGTCGTAGAAAAGCGCCAATATCGACGCAAACGCCTTGAAAAACGCTTCCATGACTACGCGGCCTTCCGCTCAGGAACAGGGTCCCAACCGTGTCCACCCCAGGGATGGCAACGGCCAAGTCGTCGAACCGACAACCAGGAACCTCGAACAAATCCATGACCCTCGAGGGCTTCGAGAGCGTACGACGAACAACTGGGAACGTAGCGGCAGGGAGACACCTTGCCGGCGAACAACGACTGATAACCCCGGATTGCCTTCCCCAGAACACGGGCCGGCACCGAAAGGCGGTGATCATGGGCGCAGGTGGCAGTCATCGCCCACTCCCTGCAACCCGGTCGAGACAACGATCCACCGAGGCCAGGAGGCTTTCGCGGGATTCTTCGGCAGCACCGGGCCGGAAGGCGAGCAGGTACGCGCCTGACGCCAGGAAAAACCCGTCGCTCCGTTGGCGCTCGATCAGATGACCCCGTACACGGCGACGGATGGTGTTGCGGACAACCGCCGATCCGACCTTGCGGGGTATGGCAAAAGCGAGACGCGGAGGTTCATCGACCGGCGCATCGAGCGAGGCCGCAAATGTCACCGACACACACCCGTGACGGGCGCGAAGACCGTGACGGCGTAGCTCTGCGAACGAGCGGCGGTCACGAATTCGCCAGATCAGGCCGAGATTCGAGCGCGGCCCTTGAGCCGACGGGCTCGAAGGATGTTGCGGCCGGCTCGGGTGGCCATCCGGGCACGGAAACCGTGCTTCTTGGCTCGACGTCGGTTGTTGGGCTGGAATGTGCGCTTCACGGGATACCTCCTCGATCATCGGGCCTCCTTTCGGCCTTCAAATCGATGCTTTTCGACAGGAATACCGGTGCACGGACGGACTCCTTGGTCCGCAACTGAGCGGAGAGTCCAACACCGGTGAGAGGGACACGCTAGAGGGCGCGTCGGGGATGCGGCAACATCACCTCCGTGCTACGGTCCCACGCCCGTCCACAAGCACCGGATTTCGTGGCTTCGACCGGATCATCCCAGGCGGAAGAATCGCCCGGGTTTTCCCGGTTGCGACGCAACACGATGTTTTCCACACTTGTGGACGGCCTTGTGGACCCAATCCCTTCAATGGGGGCATTTGTGCAGTCAGAGAGCGCCAATCAGCTGTGGACAACATGTGCGGCGGCTCTTCGCGAGCAGGTTTCCGAGGCCGTCTGGCTCACCACCTTCTCCGTCGTGACCCCGTTGCGCCTCGACGAGACCATCCTCGACGTGGCCGTGCCCAGCTCTGTGGTCAAGGAACGCATCGAGGGCCGCTATCTCACCCTCGTCACCGGCGCTTTGGCCGATATCGGGTCCCCCGGGATCTCGCTCCGGATCGACGTCCAGACCGCTGAAGCCCCGACCGGGGCCCACGAGCCCTCTGAACCCGACGATGTCACCAGCGGTTCCGGACGACATGCTCCTTCGGCGGCCGCCGCCGCTCCGGTGGTGGAGCAACCGGCGCTCGGTCTGCCGGTCAACCCCCGGTACACCTTTGACGCATTCGTCACCGGTACCTCCAACCGTTTCGCCCATGCCGCCGCGCTCAGCGTCGCCGAAACACCGGCGAAGTCCTACAACCCTCTCTTCATCTACGGCGATGCCGGCCTCGGCAAGACCCATCTTCTCCAGGCCATCTCCAACTACGTCCGAGAGAACTATCCGACCTTCCAGGTCCGCTATGTCTCCACCGAGCAGTTCCTGAACCAGTACGTCGACGCCATCCGCCAGTCCACCCTTGCGGAGTTCAAGAAGCGCTATCGGGAGATCGACGTCCTCCTTCTCGACGACATCCAGTTCATCGAGGGCAAGGAAGGGCTCCAGGAGGAGTTGTTCCACACCTTCGAGTCGCTCTATCAGGGCAATGCCCAGATCGTCCTGTCCTCGGACAGGCCACCCGACGCCATCTCGACGCTCGAGGATCGGCTCAGGAGCCGATTCAAGATGGGCCTCACGACCGAGATCAACCCGCCCGAACTCGAAACCCGTCTCGCCATCCTCCGTAAGAAGTCCGAGCGGGAGCCGATTGCCCCGTCGTACGAGGTCCTCGAATTCATAGCGACCCACATCACCAACAACATCCGCGAACTCGAGGGTGCGTTGATCCGGGTCTGTGCGTTCGCCAGCCTCACCGGACAGGCCCTATCGGTGGAACTCGCCGAACACGTTCTCTCCGACATCCTCTCGGACACCCAACCCCGTCCCATCACGCCCCAACTGATCCTCGATCAAACCTCGGAGATGTTCGCCTTTCCGGTTGACGAGATCAGGGGCCAGAGTCGCCGACGCCCGCTCGTCACAGCCCGCCAGGTCGGTATGTACGTCATGCGAGAACTCACCGATCTGAGCTACCCGGCGATCGCCCGCGAATTCGGTGGTCGCGATCACACGACCGTCATCCACGCCGTCGAGAAGATCGGCGGCCTGATGAAGGAACGCCGTCAGATCTACGACCAGGTGACCGAGCTCACCCAACGGATCCGCAATGGTTGATCCGGCGCGCGTCCGTTCGATTCCGGTGCTCCCTTGCGAACACCCGCGCGGTGGACAACCCCGTGGACAGGGGCGCGCGGCCCGGTGGATGACATGGGGTCAACGCGCAGGTCATCCACCGGTCATCCGGATGCCCGTGTCAACCTGTGAATATCTGTGGATAACGCAAGGACAACAAAACTCGGCTTACGCTGGGAAAACACCTAGATATCCACAATCCACAGCACCTACTACAACTACTACCAGAACTACGTTCTGTTTTATAGAAACAGAAAGCGAGCCAGCGTGAAGTTCCGTTGCGAACGTGATCCATTGGTCGAAGCCCTTTCGAACGCCTCACGCGGGGTCACCAACCGCGGAAGCTCCCGACCGTCTTTGAGCGGTCTTCGTCTGGAACTGACCGGCGATCAACTTCAGGTGACCGGTAGCGATCTGTCGCTCACGATCTCCGTCCGTACCGCGGTGAGCGGCGAACGCGACGGGGTGGCCGTCGTACCGGCGAAACTCCTCGCCGACATCGTCCGGGCTCTTCCGCCTGGGGCCGTGACGTTCGAGATCGACGACGACGAGGCCCGCATCGGTTCCGGTCGATCCAAGTTCGCCGTGCGAACGATCCCCGCCCACGAGTATCCGCAATTGCCGGAACCGGCCAACAGTTCCGTGAGCCTCAACGCCGCCGAGTTCGCCGATGCCCTTCGTCAGGTCGTTTCAGCGGCCAGCAACGACGAATCACGCCAGATCCTCACCGGCGTCCTCATGGCCGCCGAGGGTGACGGCCTTCGTCTCGTGGCCACCGATTCGTATCGACTCGCCGTCCGCGATCTTCCAGGGATCTCCGTCCTCGCCGAAGGTCAGCAGGTTCTCGTTCCCTCGACGGCACTCAAGGAACTTTCCCGGCTTCTCAGTGCGGCCGAGACCGTCACGCTTCGCCTCGGTGAACGCGACGTCGCCTTCGAAGTCGGCGATGTCCGGTTGACGAGCCAGCTCATCGACGGAGATTTCCCGAATTACCGCGGACTCATCCCGAGCGCACACCCGAACCGGCTCGTCGTCGGCAGGGAGCAGCTTCTCGATGCGCTCAAGCGTGTCCGGTTGCTCGCCAAGGAATCCACGCCCGTGCGTCTGGTCCTCAAGGCCGATGCGGTCGATCTCGTTGCCATGAGCCCCGACATCGGAACGGCGACCGAAGAGATCGACGGGCGACACGAGGGCGATGAACTCACCGTCGCGTTCAATCCGGAGTTCCTCATGGCCGGCATCGAAGTCACACCTGGTGACGAGATCACGCTCGAAACCATCGATGCGCTCAAACCGGCGTTGCTCCGCAGCAGCGAAACCCCCGACTTCCTGTACCTGCTCATGCCGATCCGGGTGTGATTCCGGCCCGTGCAACTGCGCCAACTCTGGCTGACGGACTTCAGGTCCTACCCATCCGCTGAACTGACCTTCGCTCCCGGATTGACCGCTCTGCTCGGAGCGAACGGGCAGGGAAAGACCAACGTGATGGAAGCCGTCGGCTATCTGGCGACGCTTTCGTCGTTCCGGGGAGCACCCAACGACGCGCTTGTCCGTGCCGGCGCGCCGATGGCGATCGTCAGGGCCGAAGGTGAACGCGAAGGGCGCA
>WLFD01000171.1 GCA_009703925.1 Actinomycetota bacterium
AGCGCACCCCGATGCGCAGCATCGGCCTCGAGCCGTCGCTGGTCGGCGAGGATCCGCCGGAAGTCCTCGACGTTCCACTTCACCTCGTCCCAGCCCCCGGACCGGCCGGCAAGGACCCATGATGCCGTCCGTCCCGCTTCCATCACGACAGGGGCGCCGATGGACTTCGCCAGGTCTCGGGCCAACGTCGTCGAGCCGGTCGACTCGGCTCCGAGTATCACGACACGCCGATGCAGTCCGGCTCTAACGATCGGGCGGAGATTCAACCACTGCCCCGGGAGGTCGGCACGTACTGCGTCACCCGAGACGGCACGACCTTCCCTTTCCGGATCGAACGAAACATGGGTCGCACCGATCCGGTCGGCGAATGTCTGACCGTACGTCTCGGAGGAGACGACGAGGTCGAATCGTCCGGGGATCGCGTTGCCGAGCCACGCCGCCCATCGGTCCGAACATTCGATGACGCAGGGATCGACGCCATGGCGGCACAGGTCTGCGGCGACGACGACGTCGACCTCCGGATGTATCGCCTGCAGCCACAATGCGCGCCTATCGGCGGAGGGCAGTTCGCCATGTCCGTCGACCAGCAGTACGAGCACGCGATCCGCGAGGGATTCCGCGTGCTCGATCAGTGAATGATGGCCCTCGTGAGGAGGAAGGAACTTTCCGACGACGATCGCCGAGCCATACCCCTTCTCCGGCATCACACAGCTCCAAGCGTGCGTCGCCAAAGCAGGAAACCAGACGTCGCATTCACCAGGTACACGATGTACAGGAAGGCAAATGCCCAGGCGCCAGTCGCTGCGTAGAGGGCGATCGCCGACAGATTCACCGGCACCTGCCACCACAACCAGCATTCCAGCTTCTTCGCAGTCATCAGGAGTTGTGCGGTGATCGATGCGGCGACGATCGACGTATCCCAAGCCATCCACTCCAACGGCCCGTACAACCATTGGAACCAGATCCAGCACGCCGCCCACGCACCGATCGCACCGACGACGGCGACCACCCACCAACTGAGACTCAACCGCGTGACGTTCAGCTCAGTTCCGCCGGCACCACCACGGCACCAAGCCCACCAACCGACGAATTGAACTGGCACGTAGAACCCGATCTGCAACCACCCCTGACCCGGGAGTGCGATTCCAAGGAAGTAGATCCCCGTGAGAACGACGGCAATGATGCCAACAGGGTTCGCCAGTACGTTCTCGGTGCGACAGAGCCAGACGCATGCCAACGACGTGACCAGCGACCAGAACTCGAGTTGCGTCGTGGGCGTTTCAAAGATCTGTTGCGCGGCCATCACGTAGATCGACGTGATGACGAGCCCACCGATCAGCCCGATCACAGCCTCTCGGCGCATGGAAGGCGTACCTGTCCACGGAACGGCGCGGCGCTCAGCCGAGTCATCGATCTTGACTCGCATGCGCTGCGTTCGAGCACTCATGCGGAGAACCTGTCACGGAACGGACCGAGGAACTTCCGTGTAGGTGACCAGTCGGTGATCGCGAACACGACACGCTCGAAACAGCCACGGAATTCGAGCTCGAGTGCACGAGCGAAGTCATCGGCGGTGCGAACCGGGTCGTTACCGAAAGCACCACATCCCCATGCCCCGAGCACGAGTGAGTCATACGAGAATGCAGCAGCGACTTCGAGCACCCGATGGATGCGGCGTTCGAGCAGATCGCCAGATCTCGGCTGGCCGACCCGGGAGGCGACCGGAGCCGCCGACGTGATCACATCGAAGAGCCATGGTTCCTCCAACCCAGCGCCGGACTCGTCCCGGAAGACGGGCACTTCGGGCGACAGGATGAGCCAATCGGTCGAGTCCGGCTCAGGGCGCTGTCGATGGTGGGCGTACATGGGATCACCTTCGAGCGTCGCATGGAGCGCGCTGGCTCGACACAACCCCTCTTCTTGGGCCCGAGCCCCATTGAGGAAGCCACCACCGGGCGAGACGCCGTTCGCGAAGTTCAATGAGAGTGGGCGTTCACCTCGGTCGACCAAGCTCTTGGCCGCTTGGAACGTGGTTGCGTTGACCACCTGAACCTCGGTGACCGTGTGCAGGCGTGACGGATTCACGCCCAGCTCGTCATCTGGGGCGATGCTCCTCCGCAGCGACCTCGCCCTTGCGATCTGATCGCTCCAATCGACGATTCGGCCTGAGGCGCTCTGGTACGAGCCCCGATCGATCGCCTCCACTGCACTCATCCCGAGTTGGCGCGCCCACTCCCGATCGACATCGAGGGTTCTCCGCGCCCACTCGGATCGGTCATCGGTGTCCACACAGGGAAGACATCTGAGTCCCGTCATCTCCATTTCCGCCTCCTGATCCTCGCCGGTATTTGTCCAACCGACGAGAACCATACCACGTAGTTGTCATAATGACAAGAACCTGTAGACTCGGGCTATGACCACGAGTAGACACCGCCCACCGGGTGGTTACCGAGTAACGGACTACCCGACGTTCGCAGTCACGGTCGACAACGTCATCCTCACCATGGTCGAAGGGCGACTCCACGTGCTGCTGGTGCGACGGAAGGAGGACCCCTATTCGGGGTGCTGGGCACTACCCGGAGGCTTCAAACGGCCGGACGAATCACTCGATCAGGCCGCAGCGCGGGAGCTCGAGGAGGAGACAGGAGTCGCTGCTCCGGCCCGTCTCATGCAGCTCGGGGCCTACGGCGACCCGGGCCGCGACCCGCGCACGAACGTGGTGACAGTCGCCTACTTGGCCGTGACCCCCACCATCAGCGACGTCAATGCAGGCACCGATGCAGCCGATGCACGTGTCTGGCCAGTGGCCGAGGTGCTGGGCTCTTTGGAGCTCGCGTTCGATCACTCCGTGATCCTCGCTGATGCGATCGAACACGCCGCAGTGCAGCTCGAGCAGACCGACCTCGCTATCGCGTTCATGGGACCGACGTTCTCGTTGTCGGAGTTGCAGTCCGTCTATGAAGAGTTATGGAGCATCGACTTCAACGACGCCAACTTCCAACGCTCGATCCGAGCACCATCCAAGGACTCGAATGGCGCTCGTGCCTACATCGAGTCGACCGGTCTCCATGGGGACTCGCGCCCAAGAGGCGGAAGGCCACCCGAGTTGTACCAGGCAGGCCCGGCGTGGATCGATGGACCGCCCATCCGACGCCCCAGAGCTTCGGGTTCGACCGAGGGCCGCTAGGCGCGCACCCGACCCGGCGGTGCGCCAAGCGTGAGGCTCCGACTCGGGAATGGTCGTAGCGCGGACAGTCATCACCCAGCTGATTGGGGTTCGATTCCTCCCAGCCCCACTAAGAGGTGTTACACCAAATAGGGCCCCTTCTTGACAGGAAATCCTGACTCGAAGGGGCCCGTTTCATGTCCTCACTTGTTGCGGCTCGCAGTGGATCGGTTGCCGTGGTCTGCAAATCGGCTCCGCAAGACCGCTGCTGGGTCGTTTCATGATCTCGAGGCCATCGGGTCAGAGATGCCCGCGCCGAGAACGGCAGCTGGATTCCGTCGGCATTCTCTTGATGCATCGACGAGCGCGGTGAGGGCCCGCACCCTAGGGAGCGGGCCCTCATGTATCGGTATCCGGATCGGAGTCGCTCAGCCAGTGAAGACGGGGCTGATGGCAACAGCGATCGGAGCCGTGGTGGTGGTCGTGGCAGTCACCGGCACGTCGAGGACCTGCTGGACCAGACCCAACGGGAATGACTGGTTTGCCACCGAGCCCGTGGCGTAGACGATGACGTTCTTGGCCGCCGGGATGGTGACGCTCCCTGGTGAGAGCGCTCCCACGGGGGTCCCGTCGGTGAGCTGGACCTGGATGTCGTAGGTGCCGGCCGGGAGTACGGCTGAGGCCTGAGCGCCGGCAGCGAGGCCGGTGATAACGATGGCGCCGTCAACCAGAACGTTCACGTTCGGAGCATCGGCCGCGTGGCGAACGGTGACCCGAGAGGAGCCCTCGGGGACGGCGCTGACGTCGTTCACGAACGGTGTGAGCCCCGGGGAGCCACCGACGAGCCCGGCGACGACAGACAGGTTGGCGCCGCTCGGCACGGTGAGGGTCTGGTTGATCACCTGGTTGGATGGAACCGTCGGGTCGGCGCCGGTGGCGACCACGACGACGGGAAGCGAACCGGCCGGGATCGTGAGCGGGCCGGCCGTGTCGCCGTACTGGAAGTTGGTGAGGGCCTTGTCGGCGGGGGCGGTGCCACCGGCGTAGACGTCCACGGCCACACCGGGAATGCCGTGGACGATGTAGACGGAGCTATCGGCAGCGGCGGCGCTGCTCGACAGCATCGGCATCATCAGCGCCAAGGCGGCGACCAGCGCCGCCAGGGCGACCAGCGGCCGCCGGAGGGTCTTACTCATCAGGATCTCCTTCAGTGATTGCGGCCCCGAGCGGAGCGCATGGGCATTCGACCTCCAACGTTCGCCCTGCGCATCACTCAAAGTGGTCGTTCGCCCGGTGCCTCTCCGTACCCGTCTGCTGCCCGACTCCGGAGCCGACAAAGTCCCAACCGCAGTTGCGCCAACAATCCTCTGCCCGAATCGCAAGTGGCGGGGACCCAGCAGCATGTCCCCCCCGTATGGAAACTCGAATCGGAATGTGTGATTGCCCCTCCGTAGCACCAGACCCTGACCTCGAATTCTTCAAAGCAGGACCGGATTTTTGGAATTCTCCCAAAGCCCCACTCACAGGTGTGAGCGAAATCACTCCACACCTGTGAGCTAATTGGATTGTGTGGCCGGAGTGGATTGCGTGACCGGAGCCCCCGCAGGGCATCGGTCACGCTCGCATTCG
>WLFD01000172.1 GCA_009703925.1 Actinomycetota bacterium
GCAAAGACGATCAGGGGAAACTGCCCCGAGGGGGTTGCATCCGGGAACTCCTCCTCCGAGGCCACGCCCATTGTCGGATAGCGCACGACAACCCGTAACGACCTCGCGCCCGACGCTGGGGTGTTTCCCCGTGCCTCGGTCGGCCGGGTCGAATCCACCAGGTCGATCGTCGCGGTTCCAACGGCGATCGGCGCATCGACAGTTGGAACCGATGTCGCAACGACCGGAGCTGTCGAAGCCGAAGTCGCCGACACGTCGACCGCCGCCTCGTCTGCGGGTTGCTGCCGCTCGAAGAGTCTCACCGGTCCGTACCGCAAGAGTGCGAGCACCAGGACCACCAACACACCGGCACCCAGAATGACCGACCGGACCGAGTTGCGCGGATTCGGTTCCATCCCGTGTTGGCCGACTCTTCGTCCTCGCATCCCATCAGTCTCGTCTGATCGGGCCATCCCCGGGTGCCGCCCCGCCACTCGAAACATTCGATGAGAGACTTTGGCGGAACTCGATCGACGGGAACGTTCCGTGGGAAAACGCACAGCAGACAAGGGCCGGACGGCATCCACACTCGCCTTGGCGGCACTGGTGGTCCTCGGCGCATTCACCGTTTCGTGTTCGTCGGAGTCGCCGACCGTGAAGACGGAAGGCCCGGTCACCTTCGCGGATATCGACGCCGCGATCAGCCAGCGCGTCGCAGGCGACGGACTCGATGGAGCTGCCCTTCTCGTCGTTCGAGATGGTCAAACCTTTCGCAATAGGGGCTACGCGACATTCAACACGTCAACCGTCGTCCCCATCGCCTCCGCCAGCAAGTGGCTGACAGCCGCAACGATGCTCAGCCTCGTCGACGATGGCCGCCTCACTCTCGACGACAGGGTCAGCAACCATCTCCCCGAATTCACCGGGACCAGTGGCGCCGCAACCATTCGACAACTGCTCTCGCACACATCGGGGATCGCTCCGGCCGACTGCATCTGGGACGAGAGCAGTTCGCTCCGGGCGTGCACCTCCAGAATCGCCCGCAGTGACTCGACCGATGATCCCGGTACCCGTTTCTCGTACGGCAACACCAGTTTCTCCGTGGCCGGCCGCATCGTCGAGATCGTCACCGGTCTCCCGTTCGAGGCTGCGTTCGAACAACGGATTGCGGGCCCGGTCGGAATGTCATCCACGACATTCGACGGAACGCTCTATCCGACCGACTCCAATCCGGTTCCGGCCGCGTCGGCGCAATCGAATCTCGACGATTACGGCCGGTTCGTGAAGATGTTGTCGCAAGGTGGCGAGATCGACGGAACGCGGGTGCTCTCCGAATCTTCGGTGCTCGAGATGGAGCGCAATCAGGTTTCGCCACTGGATACCTCGGCCGACAGCGCCGTCCGCACCACCGGAATCCCCACCTATGGCCTCGGAACATGGAGGGACGTCGTCACGGCTGACGACCGGGGCTTGATCGTCAGCGGCAACGGGGCCTACGGCTTCTATCCGTGGATCGACCGGGCCCGGGACTCCTACGGAGTTCTCCTCGTGTTCGACGAACGAGGATCGGATCGTGCCGTTCCCGAGTCCCAGGGAACCGTCCAGATGGTCTGGGCCGCACTGGACAACGAGACCGGCGCTCCCGAAACACCTCCCACGACCACCTTCGGTCGTTGACGGAAGATCCGACCGTCAGTCGACCGACGGCTTGATCGCGCGACGAACCGGTCGGTCCCAACCGGGCTGACCCGTGGGCTTGGGGTTCGGCCACAGACCGGGACCCATCTCGAGGATCCCGTGATGCGATCCGTAGTCGGCGAGAAGATTGAGATAACGGGCGGCGTCGAACGCCTCCGGACCGCGCACGCCGGCGCCGACCCAACCGCCGTTGGCGAGGAGTTCGATCGCCACGACGGGACAGATCGCCGTTTGCCACAACACGGCTTGTGATCCCCAGTCGCGCATTGTCGTTTCGTTGTCGGCCACGTGGTACAGGTACACCTCGCGGAGGACACCATCGAACGTCCCGCGCACCCAGGTGCCGGCACACGTCTTGCCGTGCATCAGATGCCCGAGTTCGGCAGGATTCGGCAGAAGGGCGGCGAGGACATCGCGGGGCGAAACCATCGCATCGCCAACCTTGATCTTCTCGGTGGAATCGAGCCCGAGATAAGCGAATGTCTTCAACCAGTCGATGAACTCCGCGCCGAGTCCGTACTTGAACGTCACCCGCTCGCAGTCGACCTCGCGGGGAATCAGCAGGACTTCTTCGTGTTCGACGTTGACGCACTCGATCGGACCGATGCCGGCCGGGAAGTGGAAGACCTCGGGTTCACTGAAACAATCGGTCGTGTAGAGGCCGCGCTTCTTTTCCCAGACAAGCGGAGGATTGAGACACTCCTCGATCGTCGTCCAGATGGAGAACGTCGGGGCGAAGTCGAAACCGTCGATCGACAGGTTCGATCCGTCGCGCACGCCGATCTCGTCGATCGTGTCGAAGAGATGATCGGCTGCGTATTTGGCGAAGATGTCGGACAGACCCGGTTCGACGCCCATCCCGACCAGCGCCAGCAATCCCTTTTCGCGCCAGGCCTCGTCGGCGGCGAGTTGCTTGTGGCCCAGTGTCACGCCGATCTCGTTGTACGGATCGGCGGCGTGAGGCTCGCTCAGGTTCATCGCCATGTCGAGATAGTTGGTTCCGGCGGTGAAACAGGCATTGAAAATCGGCTCGTTCAGACGCGGATCACACGCGTTGACCACGATGTCGGCCTTGACCGATTCGATGAGAGCGACGACCGCCTCCTCGTTGCGCGCATCGATCGCCGCGGCGGTGAAGAGACCGGGATCATCGAGCTCGTCGATCGCCCGCTGTGCCGACTCGATGGAGATGTCGGCGAGCGTGAATGACGTGAAAAACGAGCGCGTTTCCGCGATGGACGCAATCGAAGCGCCCACACCGCCTGCACCGATCACCAGGATGTTCATGACTACCCGTCTGAAGGAACGCCCCGAGTGCGGGGTCGTCCCTATGTTCTACCCGATCGGGCAACCCGAAGGCGCCCGGGCTGTTGATGAAGGACTTTGATCCTTCACCCAGAGCGGCATGGAGATTCAGCCGGTGAAGGCCGGGGCGATCGGTTCTGGTGGCTCCTGCATCTCGAACGCACCCGCATCGGCGATACCGAACGCAATGCGGGCGAACCCGAACCCGCGCTGATCGAACTCGTTGCCCGCGAACACCGGAACCGGATCGGGCCCGGCGTTGATCGCAGGACTGCCCTCGAGCAACGCGTGGGTCTTCGTGACACCGCCATTGTTCGCCAACAGACCAAGCATCGGATCCGTGACACCAACCTGCGTGCCACCACCGTCAACGAGGGTCACTCCAGTCTGGATGATGCCCAATACGGAATGACTGACGTTCACGAACGGAAGCGATCCACCGTAGGTACCGATGTCGTTACCGGAGTTCCCGGCCACAATTGAACCGGTGATCGTCGTGAGCGCTGCGACAGTGGGTGCCGTCACCGATGCGCGATCTGACCGACCCTGCTTGCCCGTCTCGTCAGCATCGGCAACCCGCGATCGATCGCGGGATACGCCGGTTACTGTCACCGGAGCGTTGTCGCCCGACGCGATGCCGCCGACATTTTCATAAAGTCCGTCGGTCGAGTTGTCGGTGATCGTCGACTGTACGATTTCGAGAGAATTTCCGGGGCCTATGTAGATCGCTCCGCCGTCTTCGCTGGCATGGTTGCCGGAGATCGTGGAGTTCTGAATGACGGTGGCGAAGTTGGAACCCTCGGTTGCGTAGAAGGCGCCGCCCCACGCGGCGGAGTTGCCGGACAGCGTCGAGTTGCTGATTGTCAGGGTGTGGGGGCCATAGTTATTTATCTGGTCGCCGATGAGGATCGCTCCGCCGCCACCGGCCGCAACGTTTTCGTCAATCGAGGTGTTGGAAATGTTGGTGGTGGTTGCGTAGAGGAGCAGCGCGCCGCCTTCGTCGCCGGCATAGTTTCCCGAGATCACCGAGTCGCTGATCGTCAACGTGCCCGTTCCTATGTTGGCGTAAAGAGCACCACCATGGCTGGAGTCGCTCTCCGTCACGTTCCCGGTCATCGAGACTCGTTCGATGGACAGGTTGAGGATCCCGCCGGACTCCCAGGCGTAGAGCGCTCCGCCATCGTCATAGGCCCGATTGTTCGAAAGTGTCGAGTCGACGATCCGCACATTGCCCGCGGTCTCATAGAGGGCAACGGCACCGCCATCGTTCGGCGCATAATTACCTGTGAGGACGACGTTCGCAATCGTCAGATCGCCGTCACCTTCGTATTTCTGGATCGCTCCACCGGCCTGATTCGGGTTGGTGTCGGCATTGCCCCCGGAAATCGTGACCCCAGAAATCGTGGACGCTCCGTCGGCAATATAAAGCTGGTCGAGTACGAACAGCGCGTGGCCCGATGACTCGCCACCTGCTTCGGTCCAGCCACCGTCGATCGTGATGACCGACGCGCCCGGGCCCTGCAGATCGATACCGCCGGTGAGGTGGGGCAGATCGGTCAGAACATCGATCGTGCCGGTAAGACCAGCCGTAAACGTGATCGTGTCGACACCTGCAGCCGCGTTCGCATCGAGAATCGCCTGCCGCAGACTGCCTGCACCCGAATCGGCAAGCGTCGTAACAACCAGAGCAGCATTCGCTGACGCCGTCGACGACGTCAGCATCACCAGC
>WLFD01000173.1 GCA_009703925.1 Actinomycetota bacterium
ATGGCTTCCGTCCCAGACTCCGGTGGAGCATGGTTGGTCCGCGACGGGCACGTGTTGGCGACCCTCGAAGCGGCTGCGACCCGTGCCGAACGTCGGCGCGGACTGCTGGGGAGGGACCGGATCGAAGGAGTCCTCCACCTCGCGCCTGCACGTTCGGTACACACCTTCGGGATGCGGTTTCCGATCGATGTCGTCCACCTCGACGGTGACCTCCGGGTTCTCCGGATCCGGACGATGGTTCCCAACCGGTTGGGCGCGTTCGTGCCGGCTGCCCGGTCCGTCCTCGAAGCCGAAGCAGGAGCCATGGCCCATTGGGGCGTATCTGTCGGCGACCAACTCGAGATCCGATGAGTAGCACTGGTTCCGGCCCGGGCAGGCTCATCCTTGTCGGCACTCCGATCGGCAATCTCGGTGACATGTCCGAACGCGGTGCGGATGCCCTGCGCCGCGCCGACGCGATCGCCTGCGAGGACACGAGGCGCACCGGTCGTCTGCTGGCCCACCTCGGCTTCCGGACGCCGGCTCTTCTTGTCGTGAACGATCACACCGAGGAGGGGGCGATCGGCGACATCCTGGCCCGTCTCGGCCGGGGAGAACGGGTTGCCGTCGTCAGCGATGCGGGCATGCCGGGCATTTCCGATCCGGGCGAACGACTCGTGGTCGCGGCGGCCGATGCGGGTTTCATGATCGAAGTCGTACCCGGCCCGTCGGCCGCGATCACGGGTCTGGTGGCGAGCGGTCTACCCGCCGGCCGGTTCGTCTTCGAGGGTTTCCTTCCTCGCAAAGGTTCGGGCCGCACGGCCAGACTCGCCGAGATCTCGGCCGAGAGAAGAACTGTCGTCCTCTATGAAGCGCCGCATCGTCTGGTGCGGACACTTTCGGACCTGACCGCAGGGTGTGGAGGTGAGCGTCGGGTCGCTCTCGCACGGGAACTGACCAAGATGCACGAGGAATTCTGGCGCGGCACGCTCGACGAGTCGCTCGTCCGATGCGACGAGGTCGAACCGCGCGGCGAGTACGTGATCATCCTCGACGGAGCGCCTGTGCCTGCCGCCGCGACCGACGTAGATGTCCGGCTCGCGATGGAACGCGCGATCACGAGTGGAAAAAGCACGAGAGATGCAGCAACCGAAGTTGCTGCATCTCTCGGTGTGGCAAAGCGCAGGGCTTATGACGCAGGTGTGGCACTCGCGTTGGAGAGTGAGGCGAAGCCTTCGAGGTAAGCCTTGATGTCGTCGGGCGGATTGGTGGCCGTTGACAGGCAGTTCGGTGCGTCGGCATAGCCGTCAGCGGTGGTTGCCACTGGAACCAGCACCTGGCCGCGGACCGATCCTGTCGCGCATGTCGGGATGTTCAGGTTGAAAACCGTGGCATGTGTGATGGAACCGTCGGTGATGGCTGCACGGTTCGATTCGAACCAGGTGAGAACCTGCTTGACGCCGGCCGGGAAATCGAATGGTGCCGCAAGGGGTCCCTGGCTGGCTGCCATTGCAGGAATGCTCCGGGTCACTGCGGCGCGCGCCGCACCAACGGTGCCGGAGAGGTCGATGACCGGACCCATGTTCGCTCCGGCGTTGATTCCGGAGACGACGAAATCGGGGACGAAATCGATGCCCTTCTGGTCAATGGCCCAGATGATCGAGTCGGCGGGTGTGCCGGCCACGGCCTTGGCGGGATAGCCGCTCTTCGTGGTCGTATCCGTGGCGGTGAGGGTTCCGCCGGTGACGGTTCCACCCTTTCCGCTCTGGTTCGCCACCGGTGCCACGACCGTGATCTTCACATTGGGCAGGGCCCGAAGTCCTTCGACCACGGCGTCGATGCCGTCGGACCCGACGCCGTCGTCATTCGTGACGAGGATCTGGAGCGTTCGGGCCGCCTGAGTGGTTGTTGCGGCTGCATCGTTGCCGGAGTTCGTGCTGCTGCTGCTGCAGCCGCTGAACAGCAGGAGAGCGACAGCAAGCGTCGCGACAGCCTGGGCGGTGCGTTTCATGGATGTTCCCTTCGGTCGGTTTGAACGAGGGTGAAACTACATCGCCGTTCAGTTGAAGGCCGGAATTACTTCCCGCCCGAACAATCGGATCATCGCGGCGATCTCGTCGAAGGTGCCAAGAGATGCCTGACCGGTGTCGGCGGGAAGACCGGCACCGAATGCAGCATGGACATGCGTGCAGTTGGTCGTGGCCTCGTACGAGCGGATCTGGTTGATGACCCGTTCGGGATTCCCCCACAGGAGGCGATCGGCTGCGATGTCCTCGGCGCTGATCGATTCTCCCGAATCGAGCCGGGCGAAGAGTTCGAGTTCCTCGGCTTCCTCCGCCGACTCGCGCCAATGGGCCATCAGGCCATCGACGTAATGGGGGAGCACCTCGGTGCGGACCTGCTCGTCGCTCTCGCCGATCCAGGCGTAGCGCCGAAGGATCCACTCGTCGGGCTTGGCCAGTGCCGCGCACGCGGGCCGATAGATGTCGAGGCAGCGAAGGGCCGCAGCCAGCGACTGGACGGGGCCACAGATCCACGCATCACCGAGGCGGGCGGCACGATCGACGGCCGCCGGGGCGACACCCGCCACCCACAGCGGAGGATTGGGCTGCTGGAGGGGGCGCGGATGGACGGTGAGTTCCGGGAATGAATTGAAGCGACCGTCGAACGAGGTGTTCTCCTCGCTCCAGACAAGTTTGAGGATGGTCAGCGCCTCCTCCATGCGTGCGCCGCGTTCGCGGAAATTGGAACCGTGAACGTCGTATTCGAGGGGCCACCAGCCCATCCCGACGCCGAGGGTCACCCGTCCGCCGGACAGTTGATCGATTGTCGCTACCTGTTCGGCCACGCGCACAGGATTGTGGATCGGCAACTGGAAGATGCCGGTCCCGACTCTGACAGTGGATGTGCGGGCGGCAACCGCAGCGAGGAACGTGAGCGGATCGCTCATGTTGCCGGGCATGAAATGGTGATGGCCGATGGTGACCGTGTCGAAACCCGATTCTTCGGCGATCACGGCGAGATCGAATGTCTCCTTGTAGGGATCCGGTGCGCCGAGATCCTTGAGAAGCGGAAGAGAGAGGGAGAACTTCACAGTTCGAACGGTCCTTTGCCCATCTGATCGCGGATGGTGACGATCGGGGGATTGGTGAGTGAACGACGTTGCCAGTTGGCACCGTCGACCACGAGGGTGTGACCACTGATGAATTGCGCCCACGGGGAGGCGAGGAATGTCGCGGCCCAACCGAGTTCGCGGGGCTGACCGACGCGCAACGCCGGTTGACAGACGTCCTTGTCGTTCGTTCGGGCGAGATTCCCCTGGATGTCGGCGGTCATGTCCTCATGGGGGAAGAGTCCGGGGACGAGACCGTTGACCTGGATTCCGTAGGGGCCCCATTCGACGGCAAGCGTCTCCACCATGTTCTTCACGCCCGCCTTCGCTGCTGCCGAATGGGCGAAACCGGGACCGCCGGTCCACGCGTATGACGCACCGACGTTGATGATCGAGCCGGGGGTGTTCGCTTCGAGATGGCGGCGGGCGAACTCGCGGGCGCAGAAATATGTGCCGTTGAGCGTGATGTCGACGACTGTTCGCCACGCGTTCGGAGACATGTCCTCGGCCGGAACGGGGAAGTTGGCGGCGGCATTGTTCACGAGTACGTCGGGAAGTGCGAACGCGGCTTCGGCTTCGTCGAAAGCGGCGGCGATCTGATCCGGGTCCCGGATGTCGCAGGCGACCGTCAGGACCTCTGCGCCGATTTCGGCCATGGCCGCGTCGGCCTGGGCAAGGTGCTCCGGCTTTCGGCTGGCGACGACGATCCGCGCTCCGAGACGGGCGAATTCCGTGGCGATGGCACGGCCGAGGCCGGTGCCCCCGCCGGTCACGAACACGACCTTGCCGTCGTAGGTGCCGTCGGGGAGGGCGCTCGAGCCGGGGAGGGGCGGATGGGGCAGACCGATCGGATCGGACGTTGTCATGTCAGCTACCTCGATAGTTCGGTGTGCGGTCTTCGGAACGGGCGGCACGGAATTCGGCGAGGTCATCCGACTTGCTGATGAACGTCTGATAGATGAGTTCGTCGGCCATGGAGGTGACGATCTCGGGTTCGGCGAGATGCTTGATCACCATCCGCGCCATCTTGACCGTGACGGCAGGTGCGGCCGCAATCTTCTCGGCCATCTCCCGCGCAGTGGCGTCGAGCTCGTCGCGGGAAACGACCCTCGAGACCACGCCGAGCGAGAGGGCCTCCTGCGCGTCGAGTGCGCGCCCGGTGAGCACCATGTCGCTCACGACTCCGTGTCCGCACATCTGGAACAAGCGCCCGACACCGCCGGTGTCGGGGATCACGCCGTGGTTGGTTTCGGGCAGCATGAATCGAGCGTCTTCGGAAGCGATGCGAATGTCGCACAGCAACGCCCGTTGGAAGGACCCGCCGATCGCCCATCCCTGGATCGGAACGATGACGGGAGCATCGAGTTCGAAGATCTGCCGGATGCCGCGGTGGCCACGCGACATGAGTTCGTGATGCGTCATTTCGACCTGCTGGCCTCCGATAGCCGAGACGTCGCGCCCCGATGACCATGAATGGCCTTCGCCGCGCCAGATGATCGCCCTGATCTCTGGTTTCGCACGCAGTTCACCGAGGATGTCGAACAGCTGGGCATCCATGGCATCGGAGAATGCGTTGCGCTTCTCCTG
>WLFD01000174.1 GCA_009703925.1 Actinomycetota bacterium
CGATGCCGCCCCGAGCGTCGTCGGCTTGCCGTCCTTGATCCGCTCGACGAGCAGCCAGCCGAGCATGCCGGCCGATGCGGCCAGAAAGGTGTTCATGAGCGCCTGCGCCGCGACGCCGTTGGCGTGAAGTGCCGAACCAGCGTTGAAGCCGAACCATCCGAACCACAGGATTCCGGTTCCGAGCATCGTCAGCGGAAGCGAATGGGGATGCATGCCCTCTCGGGGCCAACCCTTGCGCTTGCCAAGGACGATGATCACGGCAAGTGCGGCTGCACCGGCGTTGATGTGAACGACGGCGCCACCGGCGAAATCGAGTGCGCCGAGCTTGGCCAACCAGCCGCCGCCGAAGACCCAGTGGGCGACGGGGGCGTAGACCACGACCAACCACACGGCGATGAAGATCGCGTAGGCCTTGAACTTCATCCGGTCCGCTGTTGCGCCGGTGATGAGCGCCGGTGTGATCACCGCGAAGGTCATCTGATAAGCGCAGAAGAGGACGAACGGGATCGAGAGACCGAACCATTCAGGCCCGGTGCTCACATCGATCTGCCGCATCCAGGCGAAATCGAAGTTGCCGATCCATCCGCCATCGCCGGCGTTTCCGAACGCCAGGGAGAAGCCGATGAGCACCCACACGATTGCGAGCAGGCCCATGGCGAAGAAGTTCTGCATGAGCATGCCGAGAACGTTCTTGGATCGGACCATGCCTGCATAGAAAAAGGCAAGACCCGGAGTCATGAACAGAACGAGTCCTGTCGCCATGAGCATCCAGGCGGTATCACCGGCATCGATCACTGAGGTTCCTCCCGTGGAAAGCCTGCGTCATCGAGACGCAAGAACGACGACAGGATGCCGACAGGTTGTTACCCGATGATTCCCCGAATGTTTCGGTCGTGTTAACGATCGATCCGATCGAAACTTCCGTTCAGACTCGGTTCAGCTTCGGCCCTCGGCCCGTCGGCGCGACAGATGCACATGAGCCTTCGCCGCCCCCCAGATCAGCCCGGTCTCGTGGAGATCGGGAGACAGGTCGGCGAACGCCGCGAGGTTGAGATCGTAGACATCGTCGGGAAACTGGGTTCTGGCGAACTCGTCACGCTGCTTCGGGGGAACACCGGCGGCAGCAAGTACGTCGGTCGGAAACCGCACGGCCGACCGGAGGATCGCGAGCGGCCCCGTGCGCTGCTCGTCGATGTCCTTCGCCAGTAGTTCGCGGATCCGCGGCGAGATCTCCCCGGTTGCGGCCATAGCGGCGCGATCGGCATCGGCGAGGACATCGGCCGGAGGAGGGGACCCCATCTGAACGGCGTACACGGTGCGAACCGACCGGACCACCCACGGACCGAGGGCTTCATCGATGCCATCGGCCAAGGCCGACGCAAACGTGGCGAGCGCTTCCAGATCGGTTGCACTCGGACCGGCGTTGGCCGGATCGGGACGGGACTCTTCCGGCATCGTTATGCGGGTTCAGTCCGTCAGAGCCTGATTGAGATTGCCGGAACGCAATCCTTCGAGGTCGAGCGTGACATAGCGATAACCGACCGAACGCACCGCATCGACAACGGCCGCGCGCTGATCGAGCACCTGTGGCAACTCGGACACGGGAACCTCGAGACGGGCCGTGTCGTCGTAATGACGAACCCGCAAGTCGACGAAACCGAGCGAATGCAGGGCCGCCTCGGCCCGCTCCACCCGAGAAAGCACCGAGAGCGTCACCGTCGTTCCGTAGGGGACCCGCGACGCGAGACATGCTGCAGCCGGCTTGTCCCAGGTGCGCAGCCCGAGTTCCCTCGACGCTTCGCGGATCATCATCTTGGTGAAACCGGCATCGACAAGTGGAAAGGCGGCTCCGGCGTCGGCCGCCGCGCGCTGACCGGGTCGGTGATCGCCAAGGTCATCGAGATTCACACCGAGGATCACGGTTCCGTTATCCGTCGCCGCCAGCGGACCGACTACGTCCATCAGGGCGGTCTTGCAGTGAAAACACCGATCGCCGTCGTTGCGTTGATAGGCCGCGTTCTCGAGTTCGGTGGTCGGCACTTCGATCCAGTTCAGATCCCATTCGAGGGCGAGCGCTGCGCAGTCGTCGCGCTCGCTTCCCGCCAATGATGGCGACACTGCGGTGACGGCGACACAATTCTCCGGACCGAGCGTGTCGCGTGCCATCCAGGCGAGGAACGCGGAATCGGCACCGCCACTGAACGCCACGACAACCCTGCCGAGACCTCGGAGACTGCTTCGGAGCGCGTCGACGGCAACCTCGAGCTCGGTGCCTGCCACTTCGCCTAACGACATGGATTCAGTCGATGCCCAGTTGTGAGAGCACGTCACCAATGGGCGCGACCATGCCCGTGTAGAACGCGCCGAACTCGCCGTAGAGCGCCGAGGCCTTGTCGAAACGCATGGTGTAGACGACTTCCTTGAGATCATCGGGCGCCGTTGCGAACAACGTGACGCCCCACTCGTAATCGTCGAGACCAGTGGAGCCGGTGACAACCTGGATGACACGACCGGCGAAGGTGCGGCCGGAGGCACCATGTTCGTACATCATCTCTTTGCGATCGTCGTACGGAACCGTGAACCAGTTGTGCACATCGCCGCGCTGCTTCGACATCGGGTAGAAGCACCATGCCGGCTTGTCGGCGGGCGGGAGTTCCGGGGTGAGACGCGCCGAGCGCATCGGTTCGGGAACGCCCTGCGCATATTCGGAGAGTTCGGTCAGCGACACATACGAATCGACGACATCGAGCCCGGCGTTCTGCACCGCAGCCTGGAAGCGACGAAGGCTCCAGAGGTCGGAACCGACGAGCATGAATGCAAGATCGGCCTTGTGGCCGAGGATGGCGACCGAGACGACCTGGTCGCCTTCGGCCTGCGCCTTCTGCACGGCTTCGGCGATTGCTTCGGCATCCGCCAGAGGAGTCACCTTGCAGAACAGGTGGACAACGCCAAGGCCGACTTTGGGGGACACGGGTTCAGTCACGGTCCGCATTCTACGAGGCGATCCGTTCAGTCGGCGATGGCGGGGGCAATTGTCACGACCGCGTTGTAATCCGGCACCTTCGAGGGTCCCTCGCGATGCTGCGGACCAGCGGGAATCAGCACATTGCCCTCCGGCCAGTGGACCTGAAGCGACCGACCAGGCAAGCGGGCGAACTTGAGCTGACCGGTGTACGAGCCGGTGTCCGAGCGCAATGTCACCCGATCCCCCTCGCCGAAGCCGGCAGCGGCGGCATCGGCGGCGTCGATGTAGATCGAATCGCGGACCGCCCCGGTCATGGGATCGACTTCGCCGAGGATCATCGAATTGAACTGCTTGCCCCTACGGGTCGCGACCGTGAACTCCCCTTCGGCCAGTTCCAGCGACGGGAGATTGTTGACGCTGAACGCGCCCCGGCCGGATTCGGTCGGGAACACGCCATCGGCACAGAGATGGCGTCCACCCCATTGGACCTGATCGCCGGTCTCGGCGAGGGTCTCGATCCCCGCGTAGAGAGGTACGACCCGGGCAATCTCCTGACGCAACGCCTGGTTGTCCGACCATGTGAACTTCGCGCCGAGATCGGGCCGAACCCGCGCCGCCACATCGGCGAACACCCGCCATTCGCTACGGGCCTCGCCGAGCTGACGCGGAATCTCGGGAGAGAACACGATGCGTCGTTCGGTCGTCGTCTCGGTGCCGCCGCCCTCCTGCTCGTAACGCGTGTGAACGGGAAGGAGAATCACATCATCACCGGGAACAAGCATCTGTGAGCTCACGACGATGTCCTGATGAACGCGCAACGGGATCCGCTCCATGGCCGCCTCGACCCGCAAGGGGTCCGGCAGGACATCGAGGAAATTGCCACCCGACATCCACAGGAAGTCGAGTTCACCGCGTTCGGCGGCTTCGGGTACTTCGGCGGCGGTCAGCCCCGCGTGCGCCGGGACATCGAAACCCCATCGCTCGGCGAGAAGCGCGGCGTTGACATCGTTCGGCTCGAGGCCACCCGGCAGCGCCGATGCATAGGCACCCATTTCGGCGCCACCCTGAACACCGGAGTGCCCGCGCAGCGGCATGAGGCCGGCACCGTTGCGCCCCACGTTCCCCTTGGCCAACGCCAGATTCACGATGCCGCGCACACCCTCGCCGGCGTGCCGATGCTGCGTGATCCCCATCGACCACAACAGGATGGCGGCATCGGCGCGCTCGTACTCGTCGACGAACGCATCGAGTTGCTGCTCCGTGAGACCGGCATCGGCCAGCAGATCCGCCATCGGGAGCGATTCGAGATGGGCCACGAGTTGATCCCAGTTCTCGGTGTGTTCGTCGATGAACTTCGGATCGACCCCACCTCGCTCGATGAGGCGCTTGAGCGCTGCGTCGGCAAAGGCGACATCGCCGCCCGGGCGAACAGGAACATGCAGGTCGCACATTCTGGTGCCGAACATCGCCGACTCGGCCGACGACGGCACCCAATACCGCTCGAGACCGGGTTCCAGATAGGGATTGATCACGACGACGCGCGCCCCGCGGCAACGCGCTTCGTACAGGTACTTCATGAACACCGGTTGGTTGTTCGCCGGATTCGCACCCCAGATGACGATCAGATCGGATTCGATCACGTCCGA
>WLFD01000175.1 GCA_009703925.1 Actinomycetota bacterium
CGGGCCTGGTGTTTCGACGTGTACTGGAAACGCTTGTTGCTCCACGGAATGACGACATTGAGTGATTCCTGTGCGGGGGGATGGGCAACCACCACATCGATCGCGCCTCTTCCATTGCCGGCAGATTCGGCCCATGAGGCAACGATGTGGGTTCCACCCGACAGTTCGGTGATGTCGAGATCGAGATTGCTGCTGCGATGCTGCAACGGTCGCGAGCCCGAAACATCGGGGAGCGAGATTCCCCGGGCCAGAGGAATGCTCAGCGCCCGTCCACCGCTGCGGCCGTTTGCGAATTCGCCCCATTCCACAGTCACGATGCCGAGATAGTCCACGTCCGCATAGGTCAGTGATACGAAGAAATCAGGTCCGAGAATCGCCCAGTAATCCCAACGCTTCGTACGACCCCAACCGCCGCGGAGTTCAGGGTTGTGCAGTGGACGACGGGACCAACCCCTGGCCTCGGGATTCAGACCGCGTCCGTCGGAGACACAGAGATCGACGACCGACGTGATCTCGCGTTCGGTTGTGAACGACATCAATCGAGTTGTGCGGGCGCCGGATGTCGGAGTTCCTGCATGTCGTCGTGACGGGCGCGGATCTGATCGTGATAGCTCGGCTGCGTCGGGATCCAGAAATTTCCGGCCTCGACCGCATCGAAGACGAGAACGGCGACTTCGGTCGGAGCCATGCCAGCCGCGGTCGACTCGGTGAGCATCGCCTCGACAAATTCGACGTCGGGCGCTGGTTCGCGCCCACGATCCACCCAGCGTTCCTGTCGGTTGCGTCCCGAAGTTCCGATGTTGGTGTTGATCAGACTCGGAACCAGCACCGACGCGGAAACGTTCTTCCCCGTTGTCCGGAGATCGTGGGCAAGACATTCGGTGAGCCCCACCGCCGCGAACTTCGAGGTGAAGTAGGGGCCCGAGTAGGCGCCGGTCACGAGGCCACCCATCGACGCCGTGTTGACGATGTGGCTCGGCGTTTCCGCCTCGAGCATGCGCGGCACGAATGCACGGACGGCATGGATGAGACCGTCGAGGTTGACGCCCATCGCCCATTTCCAGTCGGCCATGGTGCGTTCCCACATCAGACCGCCGCTGAAGACACCGGCGTTGTTGCAGAGCAGGTTGACCGCTCCGAATTCGGCGTAGGCCGCGTCGGCCAGTCGCATCACGTCGTCCTCGACCGAAACGTCCGTCCGGACTCCGATCGCCTCCGCACCCAGTTGCCCGAGCGAGGCAACGGTGTCATCGAGTCGCGGCTGCTCGATGTCGGCCGCCACGATCCTCATACCGGACTGCGCCGCCTTCTCGGCCAGAGCGCGCCCGATCCCGCTTCCTGCGCCGGTGACGACGGCGACCATTCCCGGTGAAATCTGCATTCACTTGCCTCGCTCTAGGTAGGTCCGGTCGCGGATCAGTTGCCCTGATCCAGCTTGAACACGCGGATCGCGTTCTCGCGCAGGAACTTGGGCCAGACGTTGTCGTTGAACGGAACGTTGGGCATGTCGGTGAACTGCCGCTCGAGACTCAGCCCGGCCGGGAAGTAACCGCAGTACATGATCTTGTCGGCGCCACGCGAGTTCGCGTAGGCGATGATCGGCTTCGGGTAGTGCTTCGGAGCGAAGGCGCTCGTCATGTAGTGCAGTCCCGGCCACTTGAGCATGAGCTTGACTGCGAGTTCCGTCCAGGGCTCGCCGCCGTGCATCATCACCATGGTCAGTTCGGGGAAGTCGTAGAGCACCTCGTCGAAATGCTCGACGTGCTGGGGCCAGCTCGGCATGCGGGGTCCGACGATCCCGCCGTTGATGCAGATCGGGATGTCGAGCTCACAGCATTTCGCGTAGATCGGGTACATCTTCTTGTCATTGATCGCGACCTGCGGAACCATGCCGCTCGGGAACGTCATTGCGGCGCGGATGTTGTGATCGGCCTTCTGCTGTTCGAGATCGCGCAGAGCTTGTGTGCCGCGGTTCGGATCGGCCTGCGCCATGAGATGGAAACGGCCCGGGTATTCGGCCTTCGCCCGGATCGATTCCTCGTTGATCCCCGTCATGCACTGTTCGATGTTGAAGGCATCCATCTTCTCGACGATCCACTGCACGACATCGGTCTCGGGAGAGACCACGTCGGGAACGTCCTTGAACATGTACTGCGCCGGGAATTCCATCTCCTTCAAGGACTCGTTGTCCTTGAGGTTGGCCTTGAAGAAGTCGTACGCCGACTTCTTGGCCTCCACGCTCTTGAACGGGAACCCCATTCCCAGATCGATGACTCCGATGTCGGTCGGCATTCCCATGGCGTTTGTCCCCCCAGGACGGTCGGGCCGAAGCGGACCCGGTAAGCGGCCGAGTGTAGGACTCCGGAACGGTGGGCTTCTCCGAACGACCCCCGGGGTCTTAGGTTGAGGAGATGGGCACGGCCGATACCGGAGAATCAATGGTCGTTGGCGATCTCGCGTCAACCGGCACGCGCGTCGCCGATCTTCTCCAGACGAACGGACGCCGGGTGATCGTCGGCCTGGGTGGCGGCGTTGCCGTGGGCAAGAGCACGGCGGCACGAACTCTGGCCGATGGTCTTCTCGAGAATCACGGCCTGGAGACGGCCATCGTCTCGAGCGACGGCTTCCTGCTCCCGAACCGGGATCTTCTCGAGCGCGGCCTCCTCACCCGCAAGGGATTTCCCGAGAGCTACGACGAAGACGCGATCAGGACCTTTCTGGTTGAGGCCCGGGTCGAGTCGAGCGTCTCGGTCCCCGTCTACGACCATCTCGTCTACGACATCATGTTCGACCGCGACATCGTCACCCTCGCCGACGTCGTGATCTTCGAAGGCGTGAACGCTCTTCGCTACCGGGATCTGCTCGATTTCGGTGTCTATCTCGATGCCGCCGAATCCGACATGCGCTCCTGGTATCTCGACCGGGCCCGAACCCTCCGGGATCGTTCCAGGACCGAGGAGTCCTCGTTCTTCGATGGCTTCGCCGATCTGGACGGCCCCGGATTCGATGCCATGGCGATCAACGTGTGGGAATCGGTCAACCTCCTCAACCTGAACGAGTGCATTCTGCCCACCCGGGACCATGCCGACGTCGTCATCGTGAAACACTCCGATCACTCGATCAGCAGGGTGGAGACAGCGTCATGAACCTCATCGATCTCGCCACTCCAGGATTCTTCGCAGCGATGGGCGTCGAAAACACTGTCCTCAAGAAGCGCGCATCGGCCGGTGACACCTCGGCCCTCGGCTACGAACGCAAAGACACGCTCGCCAGCCTCGCCATGGGAACCGCAAGTCTCTACGCTCCCCTCGCCTTCGCAAAGCTCCTCGCTCCCGTGCAACCCGGCAAAGGGAAATATCGAAAGGGTCTCGTGGGCGTCACGCTCGCCGCGGCTGCGATGACGACCGCCGCCGATGTCCTGGCGCGACGCGACGACGACTCGAAACTGACCCGATGGGCCCGCAAAGTTCGACCGTCGGCCAGCGTCGCCGCTGTCGCCGGAGGCGTCGTCGCCAGTTCGACGGCGTGGGCCGCCAAGACATCGGCGAAGCGCATCTGGGAGTCCACCGGTTCGAAGCGCGACCTCGGTACGGGCATCGCCGCGACAGCCGGCGCGCTCGTTGCATGGGATTTCATCTATTACTGGAACCACCGCATCCAGCACGAGAGCCGTTGGCTGTGGGCGATCCACGTCGTGCACCACTCCAGCGAGCGTTACAACCTCTCGACCGCCCTCCGTCAGGGCGTCGCCGAATCCTTCGGCATGTTCGTTCCGTACGGGCTGATGGCTTTCGCCGGCATCCGACCGTCACTGATCGAGACATCACGTGCCCTGAATCTGATCTACCAGTTCTGGATCCACACCGAAGCGATCGACACACTCGGTCCCTTCGAGGGAGTCCTGAACACTCCTTCCCATCACCGTGCTCATCACGGCACGAATCCGCAGTACCTCGATCGGAATCACGGCGGCATCCTCATCATCTGGGATCGCATGTTCGGAACCTTCACCCGCGAGGATGAACGGGTCGTCTACGGACTCACCAAGAACATCGACACCTTCAACCCGGTCCGCATCGCCTCACACGAATACCGCGACATCATCGGCGATGTGGCGAAAGCGACGAACTGGCGCGACCGCCTCGGCCATGTGCTTCGGGGACCGGGCTGGAAGTCGTCGGCCAGTCGGGTGATCGACGTCGAAATCGCGGCGTAGGAGCGACCGCCCCCAACTTTCCCTACGAGGTCAGGATTGGCGGAGCGGAAGAATGACGCTGAACGTCGAGCCGACTCCCCGCTTGGAAGTCACCTCTATCCGGCCGTCGTGTTGTTCCGCGATCCGACGGCTGATGGCAAGACCCAATCCCGAACCGCCAACAGCGCGGCTTGCAGAGGAATCAGCCTGCCAGAACGGATCGAACAACTTCGGGAGCATGTCCTCCTCGATCCCATGCCCCTGATCGGTGACACTGAAACCCACCGTATTGTCGGCGAAAAGCTTGACCTGCACAAAAATCGTGCTGCTGTGCGGCGAGAACTTGATCGCATTGCCGAGCAGGTTGATCAGCATCTGGATCACCCGGTGCGGATCGCATTCGACCATCACA
>WLFD01000176.1 GCA_009703925.1 Actinomycetota bacterium
GGCGCACGATGGTGACGATCAGGATTGTCAGTGCAATCACGAATCCCACCGCACCGACGACGATGCCGCCGACCAGAAGCCCGACGGTTCGACCGATCGGGATCTTTCCGATCCGGGCGCTCGATCCGGCCGGACCCTGGACTTCGATCCTGTAGATCCCCGCAGTGACGGCGTCGAAGGACCCGATCGATTCGTACCGGGAACCGTCGACTTCCGCCGAATAGGAATCCGAGTTGTCCTTCGGCGACACCTGGGTGCCGCGGGGATCGGTGATGCCCACCGACACTCCGGCGAGGGCACTCGACGTGGGACCACCGGCAAAGACGTGGTACTCGCCCTTCGAGAGGTCGACCTCGAGGGCCTGTCCAGCTTCGACCGTCTTGAAATCGGCGATCGCGTTCGCGATCGTCCCCACCGAGAGGACGATGAGTGCGAGACCGATGATCGCGGTGATCACGAAGACGACAGGCGACCAGATGAAACCGGCCTTCGGTAATTTCGGGGGCATCGATGGGGGCACCATCTGCGTCGGAAGGGCTGCCGGGATCTGGTTCTGTCGTGTCGCCATGGCCCAATGGTGCGACCTCCACCGAGGTTCAGATGCCCGAATTGGGTCGAATCGCGCCAAATGTCAGCGAATCAACCGATGCCCAACCTTTGTGCAACCAGTTCGAGACGGTCGGACGGTTGCACGACGGCCACGCGCACGAATCCGGCCCCGTCGGGACCGTAGAAATCTCCCGGTGAAACCAGTGCGCCACCCTCGGCCGCGAGTCGGTTCACGAGGGCCCACGCATCTCCGTCCGGAGCCGGAGCCCACAGATAGAAGGCGCCGCCGGGCATCGGCGCATCGACTCCGATGGCGGCGAGAATCGCACGAAAGCGTTCAAGCCGGGTGCGATAGCGATCTCGCTGTTCGACGACATGTTCCTGATCGCCCCATGCGGCCACCGCTGCGGCCTGGACCGGGCCGGGGACCATGAATCCGGCGTGCTTTCGCAGTTCGGACAGATATGCCACGAGATCGCCGTCACCGGCGTAGAAACCTGCGCGCACACCTGCCAGATTCGATCGCTTCGAGAGCGAGTGCACAGCGAGCACACCATCGGTGCCGTGTTCGAGAATCGTCGCTCCTGGTCCGTCCCACGTGAACTCGACGTAACACTCGTCGGAGATGACCGGAACTCCATGTGAACGTCCCCACGCCGCGGCGGCACCGAGATCGTCGAGGTGTCCGGTGGGATTGCCCGGCGAATTGACCCAGAGACAGAGTGCCCGAGCCGCATCGGCGGGATCGATTGCGGCGAGATCGCTGTGACCGTTCGCATCGATGGGCACCGGGACTGCCCGAGCTCCGGCGAGTTCGGCCCCCATGGCGTAGCTGGGATAGCTGATGGCGGGATAGAGAACCGTGTCGCGCGACGGATCGCGGAGGCGAAGCCAATGAGGCAGGCCGGCGACGAATTCCTTCGTACCGATGCAGGCCGCCAACTGATTCGTCGGTACATCCACGCCGAGTCGGGTCGTCATCCATTGTGCGGCCGCTTCCCGGAAGGCAGGCACGCCGATCGACGCCGGATAGCGACGTTCGCTGGCGGAGCCGGCAAGGGCGTCGAGGACGATGCGGGGCGGCGCATCACAAGGATCGCCGATCGACAGGTCGACAATGCCGCCTTCGTGCGCCGAGGCCAGGGGCTTCAGTTTGTCGAGGCGGTCATACGGATAGGGCGGAGGGGTGAACGGTTTCGGTGTCGTGCTCATCGCCTCACGGTCTAGCCGGTGACGACGTACTCGCGCAGACGACTCACCGACGCATCGTCGAGGCGAGCGCGAACCCGCATGCCTTCGTCCGACGCCGTCTCGACAAGAACCTCACCTTCGCGATGCAGCGCAGCGAGGATGTCACCCCTCTCGAAGGGCACGAGAAGTTCCGTGATCGTCGACAACCCTCGCAGCCGATCGCCAAGTGCCCGGAGCATGTCCTCGACGCCTTCGCCGGTCAGCGCCGAGATGGCCACTGCACCGGGATGATCGCCGAGAACCCGCTTTGTTCCCAGTTGATCGAGGTCCATCTTGTTCACGACGAGCATCTGGGGCACCTCGGCCGCGCCGATGTCGGCGAGCACCCGGTCGACAGCCCGGATCTGCTCCTCCGGATCGGTCACCGAACCATCGACGACGTGAACCAACAGGTCGGCGTCGACCACGACCTCGAGCGTCGACTTGAACGCCTCGATCAATTGGGTCGGGAGTTTGGTGATGAAGCCGACGGTGTCGGTCAGCAGCACGGTTTCGCCACCCGGCAACTGGAGCCGCCGGGTCGTGGCGTCGAGGGTTGCGAACAGTCGGTCTTCGACAAGTACGCCGGCGTCGGTGAGTTGGTTGAGCAGTGTGGATTTTCCGGCGTTCGTGTAGCCGACGATCGCCACCCGGTGAAGCCGCGACCGCTGACGCGCTTTGGCCTGCGTCTTGCGCACCTGGACAATTTCACGGAGATCGGCTTCGAGCTTGTGCATCCTTCGCTGGAGCCGCCGGCGATCGACCTCGAGCTGCGTCTCGCCACCGCCCTGGCGCGCTCCGATGCCACCACCCTGACGGGAGAGCGTCTTGCCCCGACCCCGCAAGCGCGGAAGCCGGTAACGGATCTGGGCCAGTTCGACCTGAGCCTTGCCCTCGAGACTGTGTGCGTTCTGGCCGAAGATGTCGAGAATCACGGCAGTTCGGTCGATCGCCGTACGGCCGAGCAGCTTCTCCAGATTGCGCTGTTGGGCGGGACTGAGTTCATCATCGAACACGACGGTGTCGACGTCGACCGCCTCGCACAGTTCCCGAAGTTCCTCGACCTTGCCCGAACCGATGAAGGTTGCGGGATCGGGAGAATGGCGCTTCTGCAGGATCCTCGCAACGACATCGGCACCTGCGGTGTCGACAAGCAGGGTCAGTTCATCGAGGTGACGCTCGGTCTCCTCTTCGTCGTGGCCGGGCGGAGTGACGCCGATGATCACGATCTTTTCGCGGAAGCTCCTGTCGATGAGCCCCGAACTCTCGCCACCGAAATCTCCGAACGCACCGCGATGGCCACCATCGACCGGCTTCGGATCGTCAGACATCCGGTATCTCGAAGGTGATCACGTGTTGGGCGGGACCGATGAGGATCGGTTCGGTATCGGGTTCGTAATCGGGAGCCACCACGACGTCGGCCGTTCCGCCCGGCATCACGACCCGCACCTGATTGCCGACAAGCCCCCACTGATGAGCGAGATGGGCCGCGGCCGTCGCACCTGTACCGCAGGCTTCGGTGACGCCGGCGCCGCGTTCCCAGACGAGCAGGTCGATGGTGTCCGGAACCGAACCGATCTCGATGAACTCGACGTTCACGCCGGCCGGGAATTGCTGCTCGAGCCATGATCCCGTGCCGACGAGATCGATCTGATGGAGATCGGCGACAAGGACGACGAGATGGGGATTGCCCATGTCGGCGGTGGCATGGCGTTCGCCGACGAGTCGCTCGGAGACCGCCTTGGGGATGGCGGGACCTTCACCGACAGGACCCATCGTGACGCTGACAGTTGCGAGTCGGTGTTCGGCATCGTCGTGGACAACGAGTTCGCGCAGTCCGGCGTCGGTGCCGACGACATACATGGCCTCGTGATCGTCGCGGGCCATCGCAAGGGCCTGACCGAGACAGCGGATGCCGTTCCCGCTCATCTCGGCCCGACTGCCATCTGCATTCCAGAGGTGCATCACGACGTCGACCGGCTCGCCGTCGGTGTCGACCTGACCGGACACCGGCACGGATCCGATGATGAACCCGTCGGCTCCGACGCCTCGGCGGCGGTCACACAGGGTCCGCGCCAATGTGGCGTCACCGTGAAGAGGTCCGTTGACCTCTTCGAGCGCAACGATGAAATCGTTCCCGAGTCCGTGATGTTTCGTGAGTCTCATTCGGGTCAGTCTCCCAGCAGTTCGGTCATCGAGGCGAGCGCAATCTCGGTATTCGTCCCATCGGTCGGCATCCACCCGATCCGCGGATCCCGTCCGAACCAGCGCAACTGACGACGGGCGAACCGTCTCGTGCGAAAGACGGCGTTCGTCTTCGCCTCCTCGAGTGGGGTTCCATTCTCGAAATGGTCGATCAGTTCCCGGTAGCCCAGGGCCTGTCGGGCCGTACGCGAAAGTCCACCGGGCCGGTCGAGCAACATGCGGACCTCGTCGACGAAGCCGGCGAGGAACTGGTCGTCGTACCGGTCGGCGATGCGCTGACCCAGGATGTCGCGGGGCATGTCGAGACCGACGATCGGGAAGGGCGCAGTCGGATACGCATCGATTCCGGGGCCGAACGACGAGAACGGGCGTCCACTACCGAGGACGACCTCGAGGGCCCGGATCACCCGGCGACGATTGGCACTGTCCATGCGCGCCGCAGCAACAGGGTCGAGTTCCTCGAGCCGCCGATGGAGTCCGACGGTGTCGGGATCCTCCTCGAGTTCCGCCCGCACCTCGGGGAACTGTCCGGGGATCTCGAGATCGTCGGTGATCGCCTGGAAATAGAGACCTGTTCCCCCGACGAGGATCGCCCGGTTGCCGCGGGATTCGATCGA
>WLFD01000177.1 GCA_009703925.1 Actinomycetota bacterium
CCGATTCGGCTCTTTCCGGCGATCTGTTCCGCGATTTCGAAACTTGTCGCCATCAGCTGGTCGCGCGGCACGACACGGCTCAACAAACCGACCCGCTCAGCCTCTTCTGCACCCATGTCGCGACCTGTGAGCATCAGTTCCGTCGAATGTCCGGCCCCGATGATCCTCGGAAGGATGAAACTGAGTCCGAGTTCCGTGGCGGTGAGCCCGTTGTTGATCCCGGCGGCACGGAAGTAGGCCTCCGGTGTTCCGATCCTGATGTCACAACTGGCGGCGAGACAGAGACCGCCCCCGATGGCGGCACCGTTGATCGCAGCGATAACCGGCTGGGGCATGTCCTGGATACCGAGCACGATGTCGTCGAGCAACTTTCCGGCTCGCTGCGCAATCACCGTGGGAGTCAATCCGTCGATGTGCGGAATCGTCCCCGAGACCTTCTGATCGGCCCCTGAGCAGAAGCCCTCGCCCGCCCCTGTGATCACGACGACGCGTGTGTCGTTGTCGTCGGCGACGGCCTGAAGTTGCTCGGCGAAGGGGATCATCACATCGAAGGCCATCGCATTCATGCGCTCGGGCCGGTTGAGCGTGATCACGGTCACGTGCGGATAGGGCTTCTCGACAAGAACGAATGACATGGTTCCCCCTGAACATGGACTGAGTCCCGAACCCTAACCATCCGACCAACTCCCACGTTGCGTTCCGGGACGCGATGATGGAGTCCATGGAGAAAGACGATCAGCAAGGCAGTTACGTCGAGGCGGGCGGATTCAAACGCGACACCAACTACCTCACCACGCGGATCACCGCCGACGGTTCGGAGGGATTCCCGGTCGAGGCAGGGCGATATCGCCTCGTCGTAAGCCGCGCCTGTCCGTGGGCGAATCGGGCAATCATCGTCAGGCGACTCCTCGGTCTCGAGTCGGCACTTTCGATGGGCGTGTGCGGCCCGACACACGACAAGAGAAGTTGGACCTTCGATCTTGATCCGAACGGTCTCGACCCGGTCCTCGGTATCCCGAGGATCGCGGACGCCTATTTCGCCCGTGATCCCGAGTACCCGCGCGGAATCACCGTTCCCGCGATCGTCGATGTCACAACCGGTGAGGTCGTCACCAACGATTTCGCCCGGATCACGATCGACCTCTCCACGGAGTGGAGCGCCCTTCATCGATGCGGCGCACCCGATCTCTACCCGATTGCCCACCGAGCGGAGATCGACAGCCTCATCGTCGACATCTTCCACGACGTCAACAATGGCGTCTACAAGTGCGGATTTGCCGGCGACCAGGAGTCCTACGAAAAGGCCTACGACATTCTCTTTTCACGACTCGACGAGCTGGGCGACCGACTCACCAACCGGCGTTATCTCGTCGGTGACACGATCACCGAGGTCGACATTCGCCTGTTCTGCACCCTTGTGCGTTTCGATGCGGTGTATCACGGGCACTTCAAGTGCAATCGTCAGAAACTCTCCGAGATGCCCGTTCTCTGGGCCTACTCGCGCGACCTCTTCCAGACCCCGGGTTTCGGCGACACCATCGACTTCGATCACATCAAGCGCCACTATTACGAAGTCCATACCGACATCAATCCGACCGGGGTCGTCCCGAAGGGCCCGGACCTCGCAAACTGGTTCGAACCCCATGACCGCGGGAGCCTCGGGGGTCGGCCATTCGGCGTCGGTACGCCCCCCGGCGACGTGCCCCCGGGCGAACAGGTCCCTCCCGATCATCGTGCCAATCGCGTGTGACTTTCGGCGCTGCAGGCGTTTCCCCATGTCAGCGAGTTCATGGGTACACCGATCAGGGGTCGGGAACCGGTAGGTTCTGTGTGGGCGTTTCGCCCTCACCACGGTTTTTCGGCGAGATCTGCTCGAGCACCCGGCAATCCCGCCGGATCGAGACACGGTTCCCGCCGGTTTCCTCCCCCCGAGGACCGGCCGGGTGCATCGGAAGGAGGCGCACATGAGTGCGCAACGAACGAGTTTCGAGAAGTTGCAACGCGATCGGGCCAAAAAGGCCAAGCAGGCGCTCAAGCGCGAGAAGCGGTTGTCCGACGAACCCGACGCACCCGATGACACCGAGGGTGTCGAACTGAGCACCGAGGGTGAGCTCTCCGCATCGGAACTGCTCGCCCAGATCGAGCTCATCCATCGCCAACTCGAGGACAAGGTCATCACCTTCGACGAGTTCGAGGAACGCAAGATCGACCTCATGGCTCGCCTTCCGATCGACTGATCGGAATCACCCCGGCAACACTCTTTTCGGCTCGATCTTCGGCGCTACAGTCGCCGGACGGGCCGGAGTTGCGGCTCACCATCCCCGGGGGAACCGATGATCGATGCAATCAATCCGCATGCCGGATTGCCGTTCGACGATGACGACGATGCAATCAGGGCGGCCCTCGAGGATGTGAGCATTCCGACGCTCCTGCTCTCGTGCGTGCACATGTCCGGCGATCTCTCCGTGATCCGGGGTGTCCTCAAGCCTCACGGACTCGTCATCAACGAGGTCCAGGGTTTCATGTCTCCCGACGAGCAGGCCGCCGCACGGAATGTGGCCTTCGAGATCATCCGGGACTTCCGCGACGGCGGATGCGTGCTCCCCCAGGCCCCGAGCAGTGCCGATATCAAGGAAATGATGGATTGGCTCTGCTGCGAAGAGGTCCCGGCCGAATACCTGCCGATGTTGGACGAGGAACTCGTCCTCGACGGAGTCGACAAGCGCAGAGTTCCGATGAAGTCGTCCGCAGCCGACCGCTCGCAGTTCCCGGTCCTGGTCATCGGCGCGGGCGAATCAGGCGTTCTTGCCGGCATTCGTCTTCACGAGTCCGGAATCCCGTTCACCGTCATCGAGAAGAACGCCGGCGTCGGCGGCACGTGGTTCGAGAACAGTTATCCCGGAGCGAGAGTCGACGTCGGCAACCACTTCTACTGCTATTCGTTCGAGCCGAGCGATCACTGGACCGAGTACTACGCACAGCAACCGGAACTGCGGAAGTACTTCGACGATGTGATGATCCGTCACGGAATCGAATCGAACATCCGGTTCGGAACCGAGGTCACCGGAGCGGTCTGGAACGACGGAGCCGGGACGTGGACCGTCTCGATCCGGGCCCTCGACGGGTCCACGGAAAAGCTCGAGGTGCGGGCGATCATCTCCGCTGTCGGACAACTCAACCGCCCCAATGTCCCCGAAATCGAAGGTCTCGAGACTTTCGCCGGCAAATCGTTCCACTCCGCCCAGTGGGATCACGACGTCGACCACATCGGCAAGCGCGTCGCCCTCGTCGGAGCCGGTGCGAGCGGCTTCCAGATCGCACCGACGATCGCCCCGGATGTGGCGGAACTCAAAGTTTTCCAGCGCACCGCGCAATGGATGTTCCCGAATCCGAATTACCGCAAGGCGGTCGGCCCCGGCTTTCGCTGGGCGTTGAAACATCTCCCTTTCTACGGGCGCTGGTATCGGTTCCTGATCCTCTGGTCCGCATGCGACAAGGGACTCATGGGGGCGAAGATCGATCCCGATTGGCCGAATCAGGAGATCTCTGTGAGCGAAGGCAACGAGTTCACGCGCATGATCTTCACGGACTGGATCACCAGTCAGGTCGGTGACAATCCGGAGCTCATCTCGAAAGTCATCCCCGACTACCCACCCACAGCGAAGCGGACGCTTCAGGATGACGGCAGCTGGCTCGGTGCCCTCACCCGGGACAACGTCGAGTTGATACGGGACTCGATCGACCACATCGACGGGGATGCGATCGTGATGGCCGACGGAACGAGGCACGAAGTCGACATCATCGTGTTCGCAACGGGATTCCTCGCGAACCGTTTCCTGTGGCCGATGGACATCGTCGGTCGCAGCGGCGTCTCCTTGCGCGACACGTGGGGTGAGCGGCCGAAGGCCTATCTCGGAATCACGATTCCCGACTTCCCCAATCTTTTCTGCATGTACGGCCCGGGCACGAACCTTGCCCACGGCGGAAGTCTCATCTTCCACTCCGAGTGCCAGATGCGTTACATCACCGGCTGCATCGATGCGCTCATCGACGGCGACCTGAAGGCGATGGAACCATCCCGACCCGTGCACGACGAGTATTACGAACGGGTCCAGGCCGAGCTGAAGACGCTGGTGTGGTCGAGCCCGCAGGTGCGTCACTCATGGTTCAAGAACGCCGACGGCGACATCCACGTGCTGTCACCCTGGCGACTCGTGGATTATTGGGCGTGGACGCAAGAACCCGACCTCGGGGACTTCGTCCTCAGCTGAGGTACCGATCGCGGAGTGCCGCCAGAACCTCGAGACACTCCGTCGCACACCGGTTGATCACCTCGGCGACCGGTTCGACAGCTTCGATCCGACCGGCAACCGAGCCACCGAGCGCAAGCGCCGCTTCCATGTCCCCTCCGAAGTAGAGCTCCTGGTGTCGCGCCATGTGCTCCATGGCGTTGCTCGTCGTATCGAACTCGAGGGCTTCGCTGCGAGCAGTCCGCAA
>WLFD01000178.1 GCA_009703925.1 Actinomycetota bacterium
CATTCGACGGAACTGATGCTCACAGGTCGCGACATGGGTGCAGAAGAGGCTGAGCGGGTCGGTTTGTTGAGCCGTGTCGTGCCGCGCGACCAGCTGATGGCGACAAGTTTCGAAATCGCGGAACAGATCGCCGGAAAGAGCCGAATCGGTATCGAACTCACGAAGAAGATGGCGCTTGCCGGTCTGGAAGCGAGCAGCTTTCGGGCCCACATGCGCCATGAGATGACCGCACAGCTGTACGTTCGCATGACCACACGGAACTGGGACGAGTCGGTTGCCGCCCGGGCCGAAGGTCGCAAGCCCGAATTCAGGGACTGAATGTCCTTCCCGGACACCGAATCGTTGGAGAATCACATAATGCGCAATCTTGCCCTGCTCCCGAAAGCTCACCTGCATCTTCATCTCGAAGCGGGGATGAGTACCGATCTTCTCGTTGAACTCGCGAAGAAGTACAAGCGCGAGGTTCCGGTGATCTCGGGATTCGGAAACTTTGCGGCGTTCTCCGACACCTATGTGGCGGCGACGGATGTTCTTCGGGACAGAGCCGATTGGGAGTTGCTCGCCGAGGACATCTGTCGGTCACACGTCGACGACGGTGCGGTGTATCTCGAACCCGCCTTCTGGGCGGGCAACTATCGGCATATCTTCGATTCCGACGATCAATGCTGGGACCTCGTGTTCGAAGTGTTCGACAATGCAGCGAGCAGCAGCGGCCTGGAACTGAAGTTCATGGTGCCGGTCGATCGCGTGAAGGACAATCCGGACGAGGCAATGGCACTCGCCCGTTTTGCGATTCGCAACCGTGATCGCGTCGCCAGTTTCGGGCTGCACAACGACGAGGTGGGGCATCCTCCCGGCGACTTCGTCGACGCCTTCCGTCACGCGGTGGACGGCGGATTGCTGAGCACGCCGCATGCCGGTGAACTCGAGTCCGGACAGTACGTGGTCGATTCGCTCGATCTCCTCGACGCCGACCGGATCGGGCATGGAGTGCGTTCGGTCGAACTCCCGGCCCTTCTCGAGAGACTTGCCTCCGAGCACATCTGCCTCGATGTTTGTCCGACCTCGAACATCATGCTGGGGGTGTACCCGGACATCGATTCGCATCCGCTGCCGCAGATCCTCGAGGCAGGTATTTCCTGCTCGATCAACGCCGACGATCCGATTCTTTTCGGCTCGACCCTCCTCGGCGAATACGAAGTGTGTCGGAGCGGCTTCGGATTCGACGACGATCGCATCGCCGGGATCGCCCGGACCTCGATCGAATTCAGTTCGGCATCGGACGAGACCAAGCTCGCAGCATTCGCCGGGATCGACGACTGGCTCGGTTCGAACGGGAACTGAGTGGCGTCGGAACCGATCGGTCGTCTCAGGCGACGTCGGTGAGGAGATCCTTCATCCACCCGGGGGCCCGGGTGGCGCGACCTGAGGGGTCCACCACGCCGTGCACGGTGGCCGCCGATGCGCAGATGTCATCGTCGATCATGAGGAGATAATCCATCTGGAACGTCGCACCCTTGAGTGAGGACACCCGAGTGTGAACGCGGACGATGTCCTCGAATCGGGCGGAGAGTCTGTACTGGACGACGCACTCGAGGACGGCGAGGTCGTAGCCGGCGGCACGGATGTCCTTGTACGGGTGGCCGAGTTCTCGGAGGAACTCGACCCGCGACTCCTCGAGGAACGGGACATACGAGGCGTGATGCATCACGCCCATCGCGTCGGTTTCGGCGAAGCGAACCCTGATGTCGTGATGAAACCGGTAATCCTCGGGCACTGTCGAGATATCGAGGTTGACTCGCACGGAACTTCCTTGTTGCGTCGTGTTGGCAGAACTAGTTGCGGGGGACCTGGATCCAGGGAATGTCCTTGTCGTTGCGCGGCTCTCCGGGCAGGCCGAGTACACGCTCTCCGAGGATGTTGCGCTGGATCTCCGACGTTCCGCCCTCGATCGAATTCGCACGCGACCGGAGGAACATCTTGCGCGAGGTTCCGGGAGGACCGGTGAGTCCCAGTTGCTCGGAACGGCGCATCGTGTAGTCGTAGTCGACCAAGGCCTTGGCCCCGAGAAGTTCCACGCAGAACTCGTAGATCCGTTTGTTGACTTCGGCGAACTGGAGCTTGGCTATCGAACCTTCCGGTCCGGGATTGCCGGTTCGACGGCTCTGGGAGGCCCGCATGTTGGTGAGGCGCAGAACTTCAGCCTCGACCCACAACTTCATCAGTTTGTCCTTGGTAGGCCCGTTTCGGGTCGTCGACTCCTCATGCCAGAGTCGCACCGCTTCGGCGATCGCTCCCGATCCTCGGGCGGGGGGAGCGCCACCGCCGCCACCGATCGTGGTTCGTTCGTTGGCCAGGGTCGTCATCGAAACGCGCCATCCCTCGCCGATGTCCCCGATGCGATCGGAATCGGGAACGCGGACCTCGGTGAGATACACCTCGTTGAATTCCGCTTCCCCCGTCATCTGGCGCAACGGGCGAACTTCGACTCCCGGCGCAAACATGTCGAGTGCGAAGTAGGTGAGACCCTTGTGCTTGGGTGCGTCGGGATCGGTGCGGGCCACGAGCATGCCCCGTGACGCGATGTGGGCCAGCGTGTTCCAGACCTTCTGGCCGGTGATCACCCATTCGTCGCCGTCCCTCACGGCACGGCATGCCAACCCGGCGAGATCGGAACCGGCGCCGGGTTCGGAGAAGAGTTGGCACCAGGCGTCCTCGCCGGTGAAGATCCGGCGCAACATCCGACCGCGCAGATCGTCGGTTCCGTGGGTGACGATGGTGGGCCCGGCCATGGTGAAGCCGAAGAAGTGCCGATCTCCCATCGGAGGTGCTCCGGCGATCCGGAGTCGGCGATCGATTTCCCGCTGGTGGTTCGGAGCGAGTCCGAGCCCACCCCATCCGACAGGAAAGTGGACCCAGGCGAGCCCGAGATCGTACTGACGACCTCGGAACTCGGGAATCGTTTCGGGGGTGGGTTCACCACCGTCGATCAACTGCTCGACGAGATCCAGAACCCGGATCGTCTCGGGCGAAGCTCCTGTGGTTGCCATTCTCCCGAGGCTACGCACTGGCGATGTCCGTCGCGTCGGACGGTGATGGCCGCCGAATCTGCCCAGGTGAGCCGGTAGTCTCTCCGTCGCCCGCACTCCGCCTCGGCAGTGGGCGCAATTGCCGCCTATCAAAGGGATCAGAGATGGAAACCGTTCAGTTCGACGATATCGATGCGATCAACGCACTTGCCTCCGACACGTTCGGCGAATGGAGCTCGACGATCGAGATCACTCAGGAAATGATCAATTCGTTCGCCGAGATCACCGGTGACCGCCAGTGGATCCACATCGATGTCGAGCGTTCGATCAAGGAGAGCCCGTTCGGCGGCCCCGTGGCACACGGGTTCCTCACCTTGAGCCTGATGCCCAGCCTCGCGATGTTCCCGATCAAGATGACCGGTCATGGCAGTGCAGTGAACTACGGCGCGGAATCGCTCCGGTTCCTCTCGCCGGTACCCGCCGGTTCCCAGGTCCACGGTCGAGTTCGTCTCGTCGGGGCCGTCGCCAAGCCCAAGGGCACGCTGATCACCACCGAGGCCGAGATCGCTGCCGTCGGTTCCGAGAAGCCGGCGCTCCTTTACCGCATGCAGGTTCTGTACACACCCAAGCGGGGCTGATTCCGAGGAAGCTCCACCCGGGTGGTTCCGGTAAGCGAACCACCCGGGTGTGATTCCCGGCCTACGCGTCCTTCGCCCACTTGCGTGCTGCGAATCGGAGCACCGTCTCGGAGACCACGCAGAGAACGGCTATCAGGGCCAGTTCATGTACGGGTCCGAAGCCGGAAGGCCACTCGACTCCGGGCTGGAGATGTCGGCGAACCTGGAGTCCGACGTACAGAAGAACGACCGATCCGAGTGCCACGATCGGAGCGGCCAGAAGTACCCGCCGTCCGCGTGGTACGAACGCGGCAAGAGCGACGACAGCACCGGTGGCGATTCCGACAAGGGCTCCTCCGATGGCGGTGGACAACAACACCGCAACCGTGGTCACACAGATTCCGGCCCACGTGCGCGGTCGGAGGTACACGGTGCGGGGATCGAGGAAGACCGGCGACTGCTCGACGTTCGCAGTGTCGACGCCGTCGGCACGGTTCCGGCGAGAGCGATTCCGTCGGCGGGTGGCTGCGAGAGCGAGCGCACAGATCCCGACGAACCAGACGCCGGATGCGGCCACCGCGGTCCAGACGATCTTCTGCGGTGTCCAGACGATCGTGACGGTGAAGTCGGACCCGATCGCCGCCGGATCGACGAGCCACCCATTGGCGAAGCCGTCGATGAGTACCGGTTCACCGAGGGATTCTCCACCCGCGACGGTTGCGGTCCAACCCGGGGAGAGGGATTGGCCGAGAACGAGCCAGAAGGGTTCTTCGGCCCCCGAGACGTCGACGGACCACGAAAGGTCGCCTTTCTGGTCGACGGAG
>WLFD01000179.1 GCA_009703925.1 Actinomycetota bacterium
ATGGTCATTTTGGCAATACACCTCAACGGGTTCGGTCCCCGGGATCATCGGAAATGTCGATGTGAACCGTTTCTGCTGTGACGTCGGGAGCCTTGCCGCTCTCAGCGGGAACGGGGCAGGCGCAGGCAACCCCTTCGGCAACATCGAGTCGATGCTCCGTCTGCCGACAAGTATCCAGATCGCTGGTTGGGCGATCGATCCCGATTCGCGGGATCCGATAAAGGTCCATGTCTACGTTGACGGTCAGTGGGGCGGTGAGTACACGGCCAACGGGCCGCGTCCCGACGTCGGGGCTGTCTACACGGGCTATGGACCGACTCACGGAGTACAGGTCTCCGTACCCGTGACTCCCGGTGAGCATCGGGTATGCATCTACGCGATCAATGTCGGCGGTGGTTCGACGAATCCCGAAATGTCCTGCCGGACGGTAGCGAGCCTTCCGACGGGGAACTTCGAATCGGTCATTTCCACCGGGCCGGGCGCGATCCGTGCCTCGGGTTGGGCCGTTGATCCGGACACGACATCGCCCATTGCTATCGATGTTTTCGTTGACGGCGTTTTCGCAGTTCGCGGTACCACCGGACAGGCTCGGCCGGATGTAGCGTCAGCCTTTCCCGGCGTCACCGGTCAAGCGGGTTTCGCCGTTGATGTCACCGGCGTCTCCGGCGGTTCGCACACGGTCTGCGTCAGAGCCGTCAACGCGGGAGAGGTCCGAACCCGGGTGCCCCTGGGATGCCGGACGGTTGTTGCCCCGGGTGGAAATCCGATCGGCAATTTCGACTTCGCTCAGGCCGGATTCGCCACCATGAATCTGGTCGGTTGGGTTGTCGATCCCGACACGACGAATCCGGTTGCATTGCACGTCTATGTCGATGGCCAATGGGGCGGTGCGTACACCGCTGATGCGAATCGGCCCGATGTAGGGGCGGCGTATCAGGGAGTCGGTTCGAATCACGGGTTCGATCTCGCCATTCGGGTTCCCGGGGGGTCGCACACGGCCTGTGTCTACGCGATCAATGTGGGAATCGGAACGACGAATCCGCTCGTCGGATGTCGGACCCTCACGATCGGCTCCACTCCGGGGGGGAGCATCGACTGGTCGGCACGGGCCTTCGGTCACCTTGGAATCTCGGGTTGGGCGATCGATCCGGACACCAACGCGCCGGTTCAGGTGCGGGTGACTGTGAACGGAGCGGTTCTGACGACGATCACCGCCGACAAACCCCGTCCTGATGTCGGAGCGGTCTTTCCGGGAGTGGGGGATCTGCATGGCTACTCCCATGTCTGGCCGGCCCCCGCATCTCCGGCCAGAGTCTGTCTGACCATTCTCAACGTGGGTGCCGGTTCGACCAACACGGAGCTGGGCTGCCGAACGCTCTGAAACCCCCCACGTTGATGAGCCCGAACCTCCGTTCGCGCTCCGCTAGCCTTGTCGGGTCCCCCGGCATCCAAGAGGCACCTTTCGAATGGCCACAGTTTCCCCGTCAGACAAGATCCACGGCGTCTACATCGTCGATCCCGACATCCATGGTGACGAGCGCGGTTTCTTCGTCGAGACCTATCGACGAGAGTGGTTCCCACAAGGGCGCGAGATGGTCCAGGGCAATCGTGGCGACCGTCAGGCCGGAGCAATCGTGGGCCTGCACTATCACCTCCATCAGGCCGATTACTGGTACGTCCCCTTCGGTACGGCCCGCGTCGTTCTCCATGATCTTCGGACCGGTTCGCCAACTGACGGCAAGACCCAGTGGCTCGATCTCGGGCGTCGGCCCGATGGCACGCACTCCCATCAGGGCGTGTTCATCCCACCGGGCGTCGCTCACGGATTCGCGGCACTCACCGACATGACGATCACGTATCTCGTCGACAGCTATTACAACCCCGCCGACGAACTCGGTGTGGCGTGGGACGATCCGGCCATCGCCGCCGATTGGGGAGTGGAGAATCCGATTCTCTCGAATCGGGATCAGGCGAACCCGCGTCGTTCCGAAATCGAACCGCAATGGCAGCCACATATCTCCCTGCGTCCATGAATCTTCAGGGAAGTTTTCAGAGAGGCACTACCGAATCATGAAACTCTTCGTCACCGGAGCGGCCGGATTCATCGGCTCGAACTATGTGCGTCACATTCTCGCTTCGTCGGACGACGAAGTGACCGTGTTCGACGCCCTCACCTACGCCGGGAATCTGTCGAGCCTTGCCGACATAGCTGATGATCCGCGATATTCCTTTGTGCAGGGCGACATCTGTGACCGTGATGCGGTTGCAGCCGCGATGGCCGGACACGACGCGGTTGTCCATTTCGCAGCAGAGAGCCACGTCGATCGTTCGATCGTCGATCCCGACACGTTCATCCGCACGAACTGTCTCGGAACCAACGTGATGTGTGACGTGGCGAGGCATGTCGAAGTCGATCGTTTTCTCCACATCTCCACCGACGAGGTCTACGGTTCGATCGATGTCGGCTCGTTCGTCGAGACGGACCGTCTCGGGCCGCGGTCGCCATATTCGTCTTCCAAAGCCGGGTCCGATCTCATTGCGTTGTCCTACGAGGAGACGTACGGCCTTCCCGTGATCGTGACGCGTTCTTCAAACAACTTCGGACCGTTCCAGTTCCCGGAGAAAGTCATCCCCTTGTTCGTCACGAATCTTCTCGACGGCAGGAAGGTTCCGCTCTACGGAGACGGCCTCAATATCCGCGACTGGATCTATGTCGAGGACAACTGCACTGGTGTCGATGTCGTCCTCCGCAAAGGCCAGGTTGGCGAGATCTACAACATTGGCGGCGGCAACGAGACCACGAACCGCGACCTGACCGAAAAGGTTCTAGCCATGTGCGGCGTCGGTGAAGAAATGGTCGAGTACGTCGAAGATCGTCTCGGACATGATCGTCGCTATTCGGTTGATTGCAGCAAGGCGAATGCTCTGGGATGGAAGCCGGCGCGGAGTCTCGACGATGCTCTGGCTGCGACAGTCGAGTGGTACCGGGCGAACCGCGCCTGGTGGGAACCCCTCAAGGGCTGACGGGTGCGCATACTGATCACAGGGGCCGCCGGGCAGGTCGGCCGCGAACTCGTCGACGCGTTCGGATCCGATGCCCATCACGAGGTGATCGGCGTCGACCACTCGGTTCTCGACATCACGAGTCGCGACGACGTGCTGGCGCTCGTCACCACAGTCCGCCCCGACGCCATCGTGCATCCGGCGGCCTGGACGGCAGTGGACGCCTGCGAATCGGATGCGGATCGCGCGTTTCAGGTGAATGCGCTGGGCACCCGCAATCTTGCCGAGGGGGCCCGACGCGTTGGCGCGCCGGTGTTCTACGTCTCGACCGATTACGTGTTCGACGGAACCAAAGAAACGCCGTACCTCGAATGGGATCAGACCAATCCTCGGTCCGTGTATGGCGCGTCGAAGCTTGCCGGTGAACGGGAACTCGATCCGGGTTCGACGATCATCCGAACCTCGTGGGTCTGCGGATTTCACGGCGGGAACATGGTGAAGACCATTCTCCGTCTCGCATCCGAACACGACTCACTCAGTTTTGTCGATGATCAGTTCGGTCACCCGACCTTCGCCGATGATCTTGCATCGATGATCAAACGTCTTGTGGTCGAGCGTCGTCCAGGAACGTTCCACGTCACCAATCAAGGTCCGGTGAGCTGGTTCGAGTTCGCCCGGGAGGTTCTTCGGGCGGCCGGACTCGATCCCGAGAGGGTTGCTCCGGTGTCCACCCGGGATCTTCAGCCCGCCCGACCGGCGCCGCGTCCGGCGAACTCTGTTCTCGACAATGCCGCGCTTCGGCTCGGAGGGGTCCGGTTGCTCGATGACTTCCGGGTGCCACTCGCCCGTCTTGTCGGCAGGCTCGGAGCATGAGTTCGGTGAGCGAGTCTTCCGGCCAACCGGTGCACATCTGCACGATCGCGGCCCGCAATTACCTTCCGCGTGTCAAAGTTCTGGCCGATTCGTTCCGGTTGACTCACCCGGACGGCATCTTCGACCTCTGTGTGGTCGACGACATCGATGACGAAGTCCAGCCCGAAGATGGAATCAACCTGATCCGTCTGGGAGACCTTTCGCTCGACGAGAACCAATTGCGGCTGATGGCGGTGTTCTACGACATCACCGAGTTCTCGACGGCCCTGAAGCCCTGGGTCATGGAAGCGGCGCTCAAGAGGGTCCCGGGGCCTGTCCTCTATCTCGATCCCGACATCGAAGTCTTTTCATCTCTCGAAGAACTGACGACGCTGGCTTCGGCGCATGGCATCGTCCTCACTCCGCACGTCCTCGAACCGATTCCCCGCGATGGAACCACGCCGCCGGAAACGCTGATCATGCGGGCCGGAATGTACAACCTCGGTTTCCTCGGCCTTGGCGAGGACTCCTCGGAGTTCCTGAAATG
>WLFD01000018.1 GCA_009703925.1 Actinomycetota bacterium
GCTTCGATACCCGATGGATCGGGCAAGTCCGAGCCGGGAATCCGCTCGGGTCGGGCGGCGAAGTGCTCGACGAGGCCCTGGAGCACCGAGACCACGGCCCGGCCCTGTGCAAGAGATTCGGGACGCAGGTAGATGCGCTCGTAGTTCAGGGACCGGAAGGCGGCGAGAGCTTCGGCGAGGGGCTCGCTCATGGCGACCCGACCTGCCGCGACCGAACCCTCGACCACGCCCTGGATGAATGCGCTCAGCCATGTGCTGCGCCGAGGTCCACAGCGGTCGAGCACGACCGCCGGAAGATCATCGAGGGTGACGATGCCGGCATGGACGGCGTCTTCGAAATCGTGACAGACATAGGCGATCCGGTCGGCCCAGCTCACGACCTCGCCCTCGGGGGTGGAGGGGGTCGGGCGAGACCATGAATGGTTGCGGATCCCGTCGAGTGTCTCGGTGCACAGGTTGAGCGGGAGAAGTACGACGTCGGCACCCCAGACGGCATGATCGAAGCCATCGGCGAGGTACGGGGCGAAGGCATCCTCGCTGGCGTGACCGCCGGGCCCGTGTCCGCAATCGTGCCCGAGGGCGATCGCCTCGGTGAGTGCCTCGTTGAGATGCAACTGCCGGGCGATCGCCACGGCCACCTGCGCGACCTCGAGGGCATGGGTCAGGCGGGTGCGGGCGTGATCGTCCGGGAAGATGAATACCTGGGTCTTGCCGGCGAGGCGGCGAAACGCGGTAGCTCCGTGGAGGATGCGATCCCGGTCGCGCTCGAAACATGTCCGAACGGGATCGGCCGGCTCGGCGACGGCCCGGTTGCCACCACCGACGGATCTGGTGGCGCCCGGGGCGAGGAACAAGGCCTCGAGCGATTCCCTCTCGGCTCGCATGAGGGGCTCGGATACCCCGATGGCCGGTCCGGCGTCTCGGTGGGCGTGACGCGTCGCTGTGGGGGTGTCTGGAGCTGAAGTGCCGTCGACGGGACGGGCGAAGCCGTCCATTGTCGATGCCCAGAGGCGGGCCCTTTCCGAGAGTTCGTCCATGGATGAATCATGCCAAGTGGGTGTGACAGTCGCTCGTCGGCCTGAAGCCGCAGGACGCATGCTGGTATCGCAACTTCCAGCCCGTAGGCTGTCCGGTCGTGTCAGGGTTCGTAGACGAGTGTCAGATCAATGTCCGTGGTGGTGACGGCGGTGCAGGCTGCGTCGCGTTCCGTCGCGAGGCCCATGTCTCCAAGGGCGGCCCCGATGGGGGCGACGGGGGTCGTGGCGGCGACATCTGGTTCGTCGCCGATCGAAATGTCGCATCGCTTCTGGCATTCCGGGATCATCCCCATCGCCGGGCCGGCAGCGGTTCCCACGGATCGGGCAAGAAGAAGCACGGGGCCGGCGCCGACGATCTGCTCGTCCACGTCCCTGAAGGAACGGTCGTCCTCGATCGCGACGGCGGAGTTCTCGCCGATCTGGTTTCCCACGGAGATCGCTGGATGGCTGCCGCCGGTGGGCAGGGAGGCAAGGGCAACGCCCGTTTCCTCTCGAACACCCGAAGGGCTCCCTCGTTCGCCGAGCAGGGGGAGGTCGGCGAGGAACGCTGGCTCAACCTCGAGATCAAGCTCATGGCCGACGTCGCGCTCGTCGGGTATCCCAATGTCGGCAAGTCCACGCTCATCTCGCGCGTTTCGGCAGCCAAGCCGAAGATCGCCGACTATCCCTTCACGACCCTCGAACCCAATCTCGGCGTCGTGCGTCTCGACGACGGTTTCGAATATGTCGTCGCCGACATCCCCGGTCTCGTCGAAGGTGCGAGTGAGGGCCGCGGCCTGGGGCACCGGTTCCTCCGCCATATCGAACGCGCCCGAGCGCTCGTCTTGCTGATCGACCTCGGCGGAGGCGCCGACGGTACGACAACCGATCCTCCCGCAGAACAGGCGCGGATCCTGCTCAACGAACTGGGCGCCTATCAGCCCGAACTGCTCGAGCGTCCCCGGTTGATCATCGGGTCGCGTGCCGACCTCTCGCCCCATTACGCCGCTCTGGCCGAATCGGGAGAACCTGCCGTCACCGAAGACGGTCTCGAACTCGACGTCTGCATATCGGCCGTGGTCGGTTCGGGTCTTGCCCGCCTCACCGGTCTCATGGCTGATGCGGTCCGCGAAGCCCGCGGTGTCGAACCCGAGGTTGAGGGGTTCGTCGTGCATCGTCCCATCGCCGAGGGAATCCGCATCGAGCGCGAGGACGACGGAGGCTTCCGGGTCATCGGACGCCAGGCCGAACGTGCTGTCGCCCTTTCCGATCTCACGAACATGGAAGCCCTCGACTACGCGCATGCGCGTCTCAAGAAACTTGGCGTCGACAAGGCATTGGCCAAGGCCGGTGCGAAGGACGGCGATCCTGTCCACATCGGACGCCTCACCTTCGATTACGAGGAAGAGTGATTCCCGGTGATCGTCGTCGCCAAGATCGGAACCTCGTCACTCACTGACGAACGGGGCGAAATCCGCGCCGATGCCATCGAGAAGCTCTGCCTCGAAGTGGCCGGCCTTCGCTCGGACGGGCACTCGGTCGTCATCGTCACCTCCGGAGCGATCGGAGCCGGTCTGCCTGCTCTCGGTCTCGGGGGCGAGAATCGACCCCGCGACGCCGTAACCCTCCAGGCGTTGTCGGCTGTCGGCCAGAGTCGCCTGATGGGCGTCTACGGCGAGCAACTCGCAAAGCATTCACTCGTCGCCGGCCAGGTTCTGCTGGCCCCGCTCGATTTCGTCGAACGGCGTCAGTATCTGCAGGCCCGGGGAACACTCAAACGACTGCTCGAACTCGGTGTGGTTCCTGTCGTCAACGAGAACGACGCCGTCGCCGACGACGAGATTCGTTTCGGCGACAATGACCGACTAGCGGCCTTGGTGGCCCATCTCGTCGATGCCGATCTTCTCGCACTCCTCACGGACACGCCCGGCCTTCTCTCCGCCGATCCCCGTCTCGATTCCAATGCGTCTCTCATCGAGGAGATCGTCGAGTTCGACAAGGAACTCGAATCCCTCGCCGGCGGTGCGGGCACCGTCGGCGGTAGCGGGGGAATGGCTTCCAAGATCGCAGCGGCGAAGATCGCCGCATGGTCGGGTGTCCGCACAGTGATCGCCGCCGCCCATCGGCCCGATGTCCTGTCCGACGCGGTGGCCGGTGTGGTCGGGGTGGGCACGATCGTCATGCCTCATGACCGCGATCTTCCTGCGCGCAAACTCTGGATCGCGTTCGCCGTGGGGTCATCGGGTTCGATCACCGTCGACACGGGAGCGCGACGTGCCCTCGAGTCCGGCGGCGTCTCGTTGCTGACCGCTGGGGTGATCGATGTCGTCGGTTCATTCGTTGCCGACGACGCAGTGGAACTCAAGGATCAGGACGGGGAAGTGTTCGCAAAGGGTCTCGTGCGTGTCGGTTCAGACGTGATCCGCGACGCCGCCGGCAAACACAGTTCCGCGCTTCCCGCAGGGGCACCCACCGAGATCATCCATGCGGATGATCTCGTCATGCTTCCTTAGCTCTCAGCGCCGTGATCGACCTCTGAACCGTCCGATGAGGGCGGTCGTCTCGGTTGACCGGAGCGCGGTCAGGGCCAGCAGATAGGAAACGAGACCGACCATCGTCGCAACGATGACCGTCACGAGTGATCCGGCACCGAGGATGCGCATCGTTGCCCACACGATCAGACCCATGAAGGCGCTTGCACCAACGAGTTTCGCGATGGCGATGAACGAATTCCGGTCGAGGAACGGTCCGATCCTGCGCCGGAGAACGAAAACGGCGGCGACGGCGAAGACGCTGTAGGCGATCGACCCCGCGGCCCCGAGCCCGACAACTTCGAATCGATCGACGAGGAGAGCAGCGAGAGCGACGGCGAGGATGCTTTCGGCAAGGTTGATGAAGAACGGCGTCCGCGTGTCGCGTTGTGCATAGAAGCCGCGCATTGCGAAGAGGAACAGTGAGAAGGCCGGCAGCCCGACGGCGAAGGCGACGAGTGTGTCGCCCGTCGTGTCCGCGGCGGCACCCGAGAATTCCCCGTGTTCGAGAACGACGCTCACGATTGGATCGGCGAGCAGGGCCATGCCAACCGTTGCCGGGAGCACGAACACGAGGATGAGGCGCAAGCCGGACTCGAAGCGGGTCCGGAGCCCGACGCTGTTGCCCGAGGAGTGCAACGCGGAGAGTTCGGGCGTGTAACTGGTCATCACCGAGACAGTCCAGAGACCGTAGGGAAGCTGGAAGAACAACCACGCGTATCCATAGATCGTGACGCCATCGACACCGTTGGCGAAGGTTTGGATCACCATGTACGAGACCAGATTCGTCACGACATAGCCGAACGTCCAACCGGAGAGTCGCCCGATTTCGCGCACGGCAGGATGGCGGATGTCGAAGTTCCAGCGGAGGTGGATGTCGGCTCTTCGAATCGCGGGCCACAGAACCGCGGTCATCGCCACAATGCCGGCAGTCGTTCCCAGGCCGAGGAGCAGGAGCAGTCCCGTGTCGTCGCGAACCTGATCGAACGTGGGCGAGTCGCCTCCGGCAAGACGCGGAAGAGCCAGAAACAGGCAGATGACGATGACGTTGTTGAGGACGGGAGCGAAGGCGGGGACAGCGAAGGAACGCTTTGCATTGAGCAGCGCCGTGCCGAGCGAGGTCAGCCCGTAGAAGAGGATCTGAGGCACGAAAAGGATGAGAAGGGGGACGGCGACCTTGGCCTGCTCCGAATACTGCCCGGCCGGTGCACTGAGGTTGAACAACCAGATGATGGCGGGCGCCGCGATCATTCCGATCACGGTGGTGGCGAGGAGTACAACGGTGATGACCGTGGCTACGGCATTGATTCCGTCGCTGTCATCGCGCGACATGCGTTCGACCACGACGGGAACGAGCGTCGCCGAAAGTATTCCACCGAGCACGAGATCGTAGAGAAGGTTCGGGGTGTTGTTGGCGAGGTTGTAGGCCTCGGCGAGCGCTGTGGTTCCAAGCACATAGGCCATGACGGCGACGCGCCCGAATCCGGTGAGTCGGCTGAGACCGGTACCGGCCGCCACGACGGCGCTCGAACGAAGCAGATGGCCCGCGGAACGGGGCTGGTGCGGGGCAGCTGGAGTTCCGCTCATCGGCAATCAACCTAGTTCGGTCCCGTGCAAACTCGGCGTGACATCGCCCGACAGATCACGGTGACGGCTTTCGAGCCCGGAGTACCCTTTCGATCGTGAGCGCCACAGGGAACACCACAGAAACATCGTCCGTCGCAGAACTCGGTCTCCGGGTGAAAGCTGCCTCGCGGGTACTGGCCACCGCGTCGACGGAACAGAAGAATGCGGCATTGGTCGCCGCCGCCGAGCTTCTGGTTGCCCGCTCCGAGTCGATTCTGCGAGCCAACGAGATCGATGTGGCGCGTGCCGAATCCGAAGGGGTCTCGGCCACGGTCGTCGATCGACTCAGGCTCACGCCGGCCCGGATCGAATCCATGGCCTCCGGCCTGCGTCAGGTCGCCGGATTGCCCGACCCTGTGGGCGAGGTACTTGATGGTTGGGTCCGTCCGAACGGTCTGAAGATCCGACGGGTGCGGGTACCGCTGGGTGTCGTGGCGATCATCTACGAGAACCGGCCCAACGTCACCTCGGACGCGGCCGGTCTCTGTCTCAAGTCGGGCAACGCCGCTTTTCTGCGGGGATCATCGGGTGCCATCGATTCGAATATCGAGATCGCATCGGTACTCCGCGAAGCGATCGCCTCGGCCGGCCTGCCCGCCGATTCCGTGGTGTTGGTCGAGGACACATCCCGCGACGCCGCTGTCGAGTTCATGCAGCAGCGCGGATCGATCGACTGTCTGATTCCGCGCGGAGGTCCGTCCCTCATACGTTCAATTCTCGACAATGCGACGGTGCCGTTCGTGATCGACGGCGACGGAAACTGCCATGTCTATGTACATGCCGACGCCGATCTGGAGATGGCCTCGAGAATCATCGTCAATGCGAAGATGCAGCGTCCATCTGTCTGCAACGCAGCGGAGACTCTTCTGGTCAACGCCGACGTGGCGGGGGAGTTCCTCCCGATGGCAGCCGCAGCGCTCGAGGGCGTCGAACTTCTCGTCGACGAGAAGGCTCTCGCAATCCTCCCGGGAGCTACTCCCGCATCCGACGAGGACTGGTCGACCGAGTTCCTCGATCTGCGTCTTGCCGTCAAGGTCGTCGGGTCCATCGACGAGGCAATCGATCACATCGCCCGCTACAGCTCGGGACACTCGGAAGCGATCATCACGAAGTCGCTCGAGGCCGCGGAGCGCTTCACGACCGAGGTCGACGCCGCCGCAGTACTTGTGAACGCATCGACACGGTTCGTCGATGGTGAGGAGTTCGGATTCGGAGCGGAGATCGGAATCTCGACGCAGAAGCTCCATGCCCGGGGCCCGATGGGTCTGCGCGAGCTGACCTGCGCCAAGTACATCGTCAACGGCACGGGTCAGACCCGGGGCTGATGCCCGCCGGTCCCGATTCGGTTCTCGGGTGGTCCCCGGCCGGAATCGGACCCGGACCCGGCTGGCTTGTAGATTTCCGGAATGGATTACCGCTTCGATTCACCGGCATCAGTCACGACGCGCCTGCGCGGGGTGGACTACCTCTCCGATGAGGCAATCGCCGGGGTCGTGTTCCTCGCCGATCGCCTCGGAAAGCCGATCCTCGTCGAGGGTCCGGCCGGTACCGGAAAGACACAGTTGGCGAAGTCGGTGGCCGAGATCCTCGGGGCCCGGCTCATCCGGCTCCAGTGCTACGAGGGCCTCGACGAGTCCAAGGCGCTCTACGAGTGGAACTACAAGAAGCAGTTGCTCCGCATCCAGGCCGAGCGGAACAACGAATCGACGTGGGAGGACATCGAGACCGACATCTTCTCCGACGAGTTCCTCCTCACCCGTCCGCTTCTCGAGGCGATCACGTCGGATGAGCCGGTCGTGTTGCTTATCGACGAGGTCGACCGTGTCGAGGTCGAGACCGAAGCGCTCCTTCTCGAGATCCTGTCCGATTACCAGGTCTCCATCCCCGAGCTCGGGACGATCGAAGCCAAGCAGATCCCGATGGTGTTCCTCACGTCGAACAACACCCGCGAGCTCTCGGAAGCCCTGAAGCGTCGCTGCCTCTTCCTGCACATCGACTATCCCGACATGGAACGGGAGAAGGAGATCGTGCTCACGAAGGTTCCCGAGATCACGGACAACCTCGCCGATCAGATCACCCGGATCGTCCGCTCCATCCGCCAGCTTGAACTCAAGAAGTCGCCGTCCGTTTCCGAGACGATCGATTGGGCCCGCACGCTGCTTCTTCTCGGTGTCGACACGATCACCGAAGCCGAAGCGATCGAGACGCTCAACATCCTCCTGAAGTACCAGAGCGACATCACTCGTGCCACGAAGGAATTCTCCGCCGATACGAACCAGCGCCGCCCCGGCGTTCCGAGAACTTCGTAGTCATCGTCATGACACCGCCCGACGCTCCCGTCGTCGAATCGCCGATGCTCGAACTCCTCACGGGGTTCATCGTCGAGTTGCGCGCGGCCGGGCTTCCCGTGAGTCTCACGGAGAATCTCGATGCGATGCAGGCGATCACACACATTCCGCTCGAGGACCGCGACGCATTCAAGTACGCGCTGGCGGCAACCCTCGTGAAGAACAACTCCCATTGGCGGGCGTTCGAGACCGTTTTCGAGGTGTACTTCTCCCTGAGGGGAAAGCAGTATTCGCTCGGCGGTGACGTTCTCGATCTTCCGGAGGCCGACGACGAGGACCAAGCGCAGGCCAACCCCGACGCAGCTGGTGCCGGTGCCGGTGGTGGAGGCGGCGAAGCGATGTCTCCCGAGCAGATGGCGGAGATGCTCTTCCAGGCTTTGAAACAGGGGGACAACGCCATGATGCGGGCACTGGCCCGTCAGGCGGTCACCCGGTTCGCCGGCATGGAGCCGGGTCGCCCCGTGGGTGGCACCTATTACCTCTACCGGACCCTTCGCAATCTCGATCTCGACTCGGTCCTGCAGCGGCTGATGGACGAGTCGAATGACGATGCACCCGAACCGATGTCTCCGCTCGAGGAGCGACTCGAGCGCGACGAATTCGAGAACCGCATCGACAAGATGAAGAAGGAGATCGAGGCGGAGATCCGGCGCCGTCTGGTCGCCGACCGGGGTGTGGAGGCCATGGCGAAGACGCTGCGCAAGCCGCTTCCCGAGGACGTCGACTTCATGCATGCGAGCCGCGAAGAGCTGCTCGGTCTTCGCAAGGCGATGTATCCACTCACTCGCAAGCTCGCCGTCCGTCTGGCCCGCAAGCGCCGTCACGGTCGGAAGGGTCCGCTCGACTTCCGGGCAACGGTGCGAAAGTCACTGAGCTACGGCGGCGTTCCGGCCGATCCGCAGTTCCGTTATCCCCGTCCCGCCAAGCCCGAGATCTTCGTGATCGCCGACATCTCCGGGTCGGTGGCAGCGTTCGCCCGTTTCACGCTCCAACTCGTCTACGCCATCTCCGGGCAGTTCTCGCGTGTTCGATCGTTCGTGTTCATCGACGGAATCGACGAGGTCACGCGTTTCTTCGAGGGCGTCGAGGACATCAGCGAGGCGATCCACCGCGTCAACACCGAAGCGGATGTCGTGTGGGTCGACGGGCATTCCGATTACGGCCATGCCTTCGAGGTGTTCTGGGAGAAGTACGGCCGAGAGATCGGTCCGAAGACGACCGTGATCATCTTGGGCGACGCCCGGAACAATTACCACGCGTCGCAATCGTGGGTGATCTCGGAGATCAACAAGAAGTCGCGCCATCTGTACTGGCTCAATCCCGAGCCGCGGGCCTACTGGGACACCGGTGACTCCATCGTCGGCGAGTACGGTGCCCACTGCGATGGCATCTACGAATGCCGCAACCTTCGCCAACTCGAGAAGTTCGTCGACATCCTCGAGTAATCGAATCGCCGGGGCACACGCCACGGCGAAGAGGTCAGAGCAGGTGCAGTCCGCATTCGGTCTTGGCCTTGCCGGCCCATCGACCTGATCGCGAATCGTTCGGATCGGTCGGTCGCTGGGTGCACGGTTGGCAACCGATCGAGGTGAATCCCTGCTCGATGAGCGGGTTGAGGATCACGTCGTTGGTTTCGATGTACGAGCGGACGTCCTCGTCGGACCACATGGCGATCGGATTGATCTTGATGAGCCCGCGCAGATCGCGTGCAAGGAGGGGAGCGGTGACCCGCGAGTCGGCTTCGGCGCGTCGCAGTCCGCTCATCCAGGCCGCCTTGCCGCTCAGGGCGCGATCGAGTTGGCCGACTTTGACAGCGGTGCAGCAGTTCTCGGGATCGGCCTGCCACAGGGGTTCATCCTGCCGTTGGACGGTCATGATGCGAAGGTTGAGGCCGTAACGACGGCGCACCTGTTCGACAGTGTCGAGGGTTTCGGCAAAGTGGTAACCGGTGTCGATGAAGACGACCTCGGTGGCCGGATCGACCTTGACGGCGAGGTCGATGAGGACGGCGTCGGTCATCGATGCCGTGAGGGCGAGATGGGGGGCGAAGTTCTCGACCGCCCACTCGATGATCGATTCGGCCGACCACTTCTCGAACTGGACGCTGAGTGCGGCGAGTTGGGCATCGGTGAACTCGGGAGCGGAAAGATTGGTGAGACTCATGTGGCGCACTCCGATTCGCCGATCTCCGCTTCGTAGGGAGAGGTCTCGTCGAAGTCGACGTAGAAGTCGGGGTTCTCGTCCGGCTTGGGGAACTGGTCGAGCTCCTTCAGTGCCGCACCGATGCCCTTGGCGCCGCCGGAACGGTCGAGCCAGCCGCGGAAGGATTCACCTGCAGTGCGTTCGTCGTTGAACTGGCGGACGATGCGCACGACGGCCTCGGGTGCGGACTTGGCCGGAAGTCGCGTCGACTTCTCGGCGAAGTGGATCTGCTCTTCACCGACGTAACCGCCGAGGAGCATCTGATAACCGGGCGCCGACTTCCCGTGGGCGCGACGCTCGGCTCCGTGGAATCCGATGTCGGCGACATGGTGCTGTCCGCACGAGTTGGTGCAGCCGGAGATGTTGATGCGGAGACCGCCGACTTCGGCGAGTCCCTCGGCCTGCAGCGCGACATCGATGGCGTCGGCGAGTCCGCGGCTCTGGGTCACTGCGAGGTTGCAGGTGTCGGCTCCGGGACATGCGACAACATCGCTCACGAGTTCGGCCGACGCCGAGGCCATACCGATGGCCGTGAGGCGATCGAAGAGCATCGGCAGTTGCTCGTCGGTGAGATTGCGTATGGCGAAGTTCTGACGATTCGTGACGCGGATGTCGACACCGAACTCGCGCACGATCGCGGCGAGGCCGCGGAACTGGGCGGAGGTGACATCGCCGAGCTTGGCGTGGGCGATGGCGGAGACGGTTCCCTTGGCCACGCCACGGATGACGTTGGAATCCTCCCAGCGGGCGAATGCTCCGGGCCGACGCAACAGGACGGGAGTTCCCTGGCCCATGGGCGTCGCCTGAACCGTGGCCGAAAGACCGGCCGGAGCATCGCCGGCGGCGATGACCGCGTCGGGGATGCCGCCGGGCCATGTCGACGAACCCAGGAGGAACTTGCGACTGGCGAGAACCCGACGCTGGACTTCTTCGAAACCGAGATTGTCGACGACCCACTTCATCCGGGCCCGCAATTTGTTGTCGCGGTTGCCGTTCTGCTCGAAGACGCGAAGGACGGCTTCGATGGTGGGGAGGAGATCCTCTCGGGGCGTGAAGGGTTCGAGTGCGAGGGCGGCGTGCGGGTTCGCTCCGAGACCGCCGGCGATGTACACCCGGAAACCGGCCTCGATCGTTCCGTCCTCGAGTGTCCTCGTGGCGGCGATGATGCCGACGTCGTTGAACATGGCCTGACCGCAGTCGGTCGCACAACCGGAGAAGTTGATCTTGAACTTGCGGGGGAGGCGCTGACCGATGGGATTGCGCAGGAAGTGACGGAATGCGGCCTCGGCCCACGGAGTGACATCGAGGATCTCGCTGGGGCAGGCCCCGGCAAGATGGCAGCCCTGCACATTGCGAACGGTGTCGCCGCAGGCCTCGCGGCTGGTCATGCCCACGAGGGCGATCTCGCGCAGCAGATCGGGGACGCGCTCGAGTTGGACGAAGTGGAACTGGATCGCCTGACGGGTGGTGATGTGGCCCCAACCCCGGGAGAACTCGTCGGCGATGGAGGCCATGCGATCGAGTTGCGCGCTCGTGATCGTCCCGTAGGGAGCCTTGATGCGGATCATCTGGTTGTGGCCGCCCTGGCGCTGGCCGTAGATCCCGTTGTTCAGGCGAAAGACGCGGAAAACGTCGTCATCGAGCTCGCCGGCGAGATAACGCTTCAACTGCTGTTCGAACTTGGCGATGTCGGCGGACATCTCTGCGTCGAGAACTAGATCGGCCATGAAATCGGTCCGCGCTTCCGGGGGAGAGTGAATACCTGAGCTGATTGGTCAACAATCTAGCCCCGCCGAGCTCGAATGTCGACCCAACAGGTCGGTAATTGCCTGAAATCCCCCCGGGGGATCTCAGGGACGGAGGAGTTCGGCCACGCGGAAGGCGAGGTCGAGTGACTGCCGGGCATTCAGTCGGGGATCGCACATGGTCTCGTAGCGGGTCCCGAGATCGGCATCGAGGATCTCCTCGGCGCCACCGAGGCATTCGGTGACGTTGTCGCCGGTGAGTTCGATGTGGACGCCGCCGGGCCAGGTGCCGCAGGACCGATGGGCCTCGAAGAACCCGGCGATCTCGCGCAGGACATCGTCGAAATGGCGAGTCTTGCGACCGCTCGGTGCGGTGAATGTGTTGCCGTGCATCGGATCACAGGCCCAGGCGACCGGATGGCCGGCGTCGCGGACGGCCCGGAGCAGGGGAGGAAGTCGCTCGCCCACCTTGTCGGCGCCCATCCGGGTGATCAGCGTGAGACGACCGGGGATGCGTTCTGGATTGAGGGCTTCGCAGAGGGCGAGCACCTCGTCGGCACTGACGCTCGGTCCGATCTTGCACCCGATCGGGTTGCGCACTCCGGCGAGGAAGTGGACATGCGCGCCGTCGAGCTGCCTCGTGCGTTCGCCGATCCAGAGCATGTGGGCCGAGCAGTCGTACCACTCGTCGGTCAGCGAGTCGCGACGCGTCAAGGCTTCCTCGTAACCGAGAATGAGCGCCTCGTGACTGGTGGAGACGTCGACGGTGTGCAGCTGCGGCGTCGACTCCGTGGTCACGCCACAGGCAGCCATGAACTGGAGGGCTCTCTCGATGCCTGCCGCGACCTCTTCGTAACGCTGGCCCTCGGCGCTGGACGCGACGAATTCCTGGTTCCATGCGTGTACCCGCGACAGGTCTCCGAACCCGCCCTTGGTGAAGGCGCGCACGAGATTGAGGGTGGATGCGGACTGGTGATACGCCGTGATGAGTCGTTGGGGATCGGCCACACGCGCTTCGCCGGTGAAGGCGATGTCGTTGACCATGTGGCCGCGGAAGGACGGCAGGGTGACGTCGCCGATGGTCTCGTCGTCGGCTGATCTGGGCTTCGCGAACTGGCCGGCGATCCGGCCGACCTTCACGACGGGAACGCCTGACGAGTACATCAGGACGACAGCCATCTGGAGTATGACCTTGAGCTTGTCCCGGATGCCGTCGGCCGAGAACGCGTCGAACGATTCGGCGCAATCTCCGGCTTGCAGGAGGAAGGCCTCGCCCTGTGCGACCTTGCCCAGATCGGCGGTGAGGCGACGGGCTTCGCCGGCGAAGACGAGCGGCGGGAGCGATCCCAGTGTGCCGATGACCGCGTCGAACGCGGCCTGATCGGCCCACTGTGGCTGCTGGGCAGCCGGGAAGTCATGCCATGAAGTTGGGGACCAATCGGTAGTCACAAGGCACCACGTTGCCGGACCTGCCGGTCACAACGCAAAGCCATTTCCCGAATCGGGCTGAAATCAGGCGACGTCGACCCGATCGCCGGCGTTCTCGCGCACGGATGCAACGGCCCGCTTCACGAGGCGTCGGGCAGCTTCGGCGGTCACGCCGAGTTCGTCGCCGACCTCGCGATAGGAACGGCGACGTCCATCGACGAGGCCGAATCTCTGCTCGACCGCCCGGCGGGCACGCCCGTCGAGGATCGACAGGAGATCGACGATCATCGCCGAATCGATCCGATCCATGACGATCTCTTCCGGACCGGGAAGGGAATCGGGAAGGAGATCGATGAGTTCGTTCGAATCGTCCTCGCCGATTGTCCGATCCAGCGATGTCGGTGTTGTGAGCCGGTGCAAGCGGGCGTGCTCGGCGTCGAGTTCCTCGCCTCCGGTTCCGGATTGGCGCAGCGCAGCACGAAGGCTGGCCGAACGGTCACCGGGAAGCCGAACAAGACTGCCCTTCTGGTCGAGGGCCCGGCCGATGGCCTGACGGATCCAGAAGGTTGCGTAGGTCGAGAACTTGAAGCCCTTGCGCCAGTCGAACTTGTCGACAGCGTGTTCGAGGCCGATGTTGCCCTCCTGGATGAGATCCAGAAGTTCCATGCCCGGCGGAAGGGGATAGCGACGGGCGACACTCACGACGAGCCGAAGGTTCGAGCGGATGAATCTGTCCTTCGCCGCTGCCGCCGCACGCACATCACTTTTGAGCGCCACAGTGCGCTCGCCGTTCTCGATGCGGAGCGAGGCCTCGTGGCCCTTCTCGATGATCTGGGAGAGCTCTCGCTCTTCCAGGGCAGTGAGAAGCGGAACAAGTCCGATTTCGTTCAGGTACTGGCCGACTGAATCACTCATGGTCGTTCACTCTTTTGTCTGCTGGGGGTTTGTCGCACACCCTCGGGCGGATTTGCCCGGTTCGATTCCGCAGGACGCATCTCAACGAGAGCTGAGGCACATCCACGCAGCAACCGGGCGATTACTTGCGACACATGTAGAACCGCACGAAGGGGACCAAATGTTCCCTCCATCCACGGTGACATGAGTCACCCACCTTCGGTATTCAGACCGATCAGGCGGTTTCCGTCGCCCGGGTGACATCCGATCGACCCGGTGGGGCCGCCGTAGACTCCCGTTTGATGTCAGAGAAACGGGAACGGATCGGCGTGTTGGGGGGAACCTTCGATCCGCCTCATATCGGCCATCTCCTTGCCGCAGTCAACGTCCGTTCGGCCCTGAATCTCGATCGGGTCCTTCTCGTCGTGGCCAACGAACCATGGCAGAAGGTCGGTTCCCGGGAGATCAGTCCGGCCGAGGATCGATTTGCGATGGTGGAGGCCGCTGTTGCCGATCTGGTCGGCATCGAGGCCTCCGATCTCGAGATCAGGCGGGGTGGCCCTTCGTTTTCCGTGGAGACACTCGAGGCGCTCCGGGCCGGTCAACCGGATGCCGATCTGTTCCTGATCGTGGGCGCCGACGCTGCGGGCGCCCTGCACACATGGGAGCGGGCGGAGGAGCTACCCGACCTCGCCACGCTCGTTCTGGTCGATCGACCCGGAATGCATGCCGCGGATCCGCCTCGGGGTTGGCTGCTGGAACGGGTCGAAATTCCGCGTGTCGAGGTTTCCTCGACCGATCTGCGGTCGAGGGTCGTGGAGGGTCGCCCTCTAGATTTCCTCATTACGCCCGCCGTCGCGACCTGTATCGCACAACGTCGGTTGTACGGTTTGGCCGACGCATGACGAATCCCACACCTCCTCCGCCGCCGACGAACGGCATCGACTCCGCCGACTTCGACGTGGCGTCGCTCTTTTCCGCTTCGGGCTCGGGCCCGGGTTCGGAACCGGGTTCGGAACCGAAACCGGATCGGGAAGCCGACGAGCATCTGCGGGTCGATACGAAGCCCCGCGCCGGTGCGACTCAGGGCACCGAAGTTGCGTCGGATTCGGGACTCCGGTCGCGATGGTGGCGGATCGGCTACCCGGCCTCACTGGTCGCACTCACCCTGCTGGTGCCCCTGCTCGTGTGGACGGGACTCCAGGTCATCCTCACCAGTAGCGACGGCGAGCTCATCCGTCGGGTGAGCGATCCGGGTGCCGCCGGTTACGAGGCCGCGGTGGAGAAGACGCCAACCGCACTGGTGGTCTCGGTCGATGCGGCAGGAAAGCTGGACTCCTTGAGCCTCCTGGCGATCACGTCCGACGGGATCGGTGGGGTTCTGTCGATCCCCGCCGACACGGTCGTGGCGGATCCGGTGGCAACCCTCACGCTCCGAACGATCTTTGATTCCTCCGGGCTCGATGCGCTCAGTCAGGCTGCTGGTCGGATCCTCGATATTTCGTTCACCGACGTCCAGGTCGTTCCGAGCGCCCAGTGGGCGACACTGGTCGGCCCCGTGGCTCCGGTAACGGTGAACAATCCCGATCCCGTATCCGATGCATCCGGAACTGTCGTCTTCGCCCGGGGCACACTCGAACTCACAGGCGCTCAGATATGGCCGTACCTGTCGGCAAAGCGACCCAACGAGACCGACCTGAGCAGACTCGTGCGTCAGCAGGCCTTCTGGAAGGGCTGGCTCGCCGAAATCGGTGACGGCGGTGGCTCCGGAGTCGTGCCGATCTCGTCGGAGACCGGTCTTGGCCGCTTCGTCGTCGCATTGGGTGCGGCGAGGGTGAGCTTCCAGACCCTTCCGGTCACGACCCTCCCGACCGGTGCGGCCGGCGGTGTCCGCTACGCGCCGATTCCCGATGCAGTTGCCGATTCTGTTGCAGCGATCGTCCCGTTCCCCGAGGGTGCACCCGGGACCCGTCCGCGTCTGCGGGTGCTCGACGGCACAGGCCAACTCGCCGATGGGGTCGGAGCGGCCACAGTTCTTGCCGCCGCCGGTGGTCAGATCGATGTCATCGGCAATGCGCGCACATTCGGTGCGGAAACCACCGAATTCATCTATTACGAAGCGGCGTCGAAGGACGCAGCCCTGAAGATGCGCGATGCTCTGGGTGTCGGTGAGGTCGTGGAAAGCACGCAAACGAACTCCGCCACCGATCTGACAGTGATACTCGGAGACGATTATCTGAAAATGGTTGGCCCATCATCGGCTGGCACCGCAACCTCGACAACGAATGGTGGCCAGAGTGGCTGATGTGACCGTCCCGACAACCGATTCTCTTCATTGGGTCCTGCAGGCTGCACGTGCCGCCGACTCGAAGACCGACGAGGAGACCGTTGTCCTCGACGTTGGGGACGTTCTGTCGATCACCGGATGGTTCGTGATCACCGGTGGTTCGAACACCCGTCAGGTGAAGGCACTCGCCTCGTTCATCGAGGAGGAGGTCGCCGCTGCCGGAGGACCCAAGCCGGTGCGTATCGAAGGTCTCGACTCGATGCAGTGGGTTCTGCTCGATTACGGCGACTTCATCGTGCACGTGCTCCTCAAGGAAACACGGGACTTCTACGACATCGAGCGACTGTGGCGAGACGTTCCGGTCATCGAATGGGCTGAAGCCGAAAGCTGATCCCGGATCACGCAAACACATCTAACAGACACTATTGTGGCGTCATGGTACATATTTCACGTCACTTCGCAGCTCTTGTCTTCGGCTCTCTAGCGCTTGTCTGTGGTCTGGTGGTCACCCCTGCTCCCGCTGGCGCAGTCGTGAATACCGGAACCGTCATTCCGAGCCCGAGTCCAAGCTGGGCGGAGAACCCGCTCAATTCAGTTTCCTGTGTGACGAGCACCTGGTGTGTCGCCGTTGGGTACCAAAAACCGAACGGCAGTCCTCAGAATCTTGTCCTCATGTACGACGGCACGAGCTGGACGGAATCCGCAGCCCCGAACGTCGATGCGAGTTGGGACGCGATGTTCTCGGTCTCCTGTGTGTCCACCACCTTCTGTGTCGCAGTGGGTTCTTCCGGCACAGACGCGGTCACTCACGTGATCTCGTGGGACGGAGCTTCATGGACCACGGTCGAGAGCCCCAACGTCTCCGGAGTGGATAGCTACCTTGGCGGGGTTTCATGCCTCTCCACCGCGTACTGCGTTGCGGTGGGGCTAACACGCGGTGGAAACGGCGTCTCGAAGCCCCTGTCGATGGTTTGGGATGGAGTTGCATGGGGTCTCGAGACCCCTCCGGATGTCACCCCGGGCAACAATGAACTGACGAGTGTGTCGTGTGTGTCGGCGACCTACTGCGTTGCAGTGGGCACCTACGACAGCGCCGGAACGCAGGCCACATTGGCAATGGTGTGGGATGGAACGGCCTGGACCGCAGTCACGATTCCCAATGTGGGTTCGGGTGCGAACACTCTCAGCGATGTGTCGTGTGTGTCGACGATCTATTGCGTTGCGGTGGGCACGTACGACAATGCCGGAACGCAGGCCTCATTGGCAATGCTGTGGGATGGAACGGCTTGGACCGCTGCCACGAGTCCGAGCGTTGGCGAGGCCAGCGAACTCATCGGGGTGTCGTGTGTCTCGGCCACGTTCTGTACTGCGGTCGGGTTGTCCTATGCGGGAGAGGATGTACCGGTTTTGGTGATGCTGTGGGACGGCACTTCCTGGTCGGTCCTGAGTGGTGGCACGGCCGGGATCTCGGGGGGTCTCACATCGGTATCGTGCGACTCGGAGTCCACGTGTATGGCCGCTGGTCAAACTGGTTGGCCCAGCGTGACCTTGACGGTTGCACTCACCGAAACTGCTGTTGAGCCAGTGACCTCCACGACGACGGCTCCAGGCACGGAACCGCTCGCTCCTGCCTTCACCGGCTGATCCATCTTCGCCGTTCAGTGCAATACGCCTGGCGCACTACGAAGAGGCCCGACCAATCGGTCGGGCCTCTTTGTGCATTGTGGAGCTTAGGAGAATCGAACTCCTGGCCTCTTCCATGCCATGGAAGCGCTCTACCAACTGAGCTAAAGCCCCGCAAGAACCTGTGACTGTACCGTCCCGCAATCGGTGGTCAAAATCGTGGCGGGGCATGGGTGTTGCGACTGATCACGCAGGAGCGACGGAGCGAGTCGCCTACGATTCGCGGCATGGCTGATGGCTACGACCCGCAGGTAATCGAAGCGAAGTGGCAGGCCCTGTGGGCCGACCGCGGGACCTACGAGGTCGACAACGACGATCCCCGTCCGCATTGGTACACGTTGTGCATGTATCCGTACCCGAGTGGGGCGGCGCACATGGGTCATGTCCGCAACTACACATTCGGTGATCTCATCGTGCGCTACCGGACGATGAACGGCTACGCGGTTCTGAGCCCCATGGGTTTCGACAGTTTCGGGCTTCCGGCGGAGAACGCCGCGATCAAAACCGGTCGCCATCCCCGCGAGTTCACCGACGAACGGATCGAACAGCTGCGCAGCTCGATCCTGCGCATCGGAGCCGTCTACGACTGGCGTCGTCAGGTGACGAGCCACAGTCCCGAGTACCAGCGCTGGACGCAGTGGATCTTCCTCAAGTTCCTGGAAGCGGGCCTGGCGTATCGCCGCAATGCTCCCGTGAACTGGTGTCCGGGCTGCCAGACCGTTCTGGCGAACGAGCAGGTCAACGCCGACGGTTCCTGTGACCGTTCCGGCGACCTCGTCGAGAAGCGCGATCTCGAGCAATGGTTCTTCAAGATCACCGATTACGCACAGCAGTTGCTTGATGATCTTGACGGGCTGGACTGGCCCGAGCGGGTCAAGACGATGCAACGGAACTGGATCGGTCGTTCCGAGGGTGCCGAGTTCGACATGGCCGTCACTGATGCCGACGGCAACCCTCACGCCGACGGGCTCTCGATCCGGGTCTTCACGACCCGCCCCGATACGAGTTTCGGCATGACCTATTCGGTCATGGCTCCGGAACATCCGATGGTCACGAAGATCGTTTCCGACGAACGTCGCAGTGATGTCGAGGCGTTCGTGGCCATCGCACGCAAGTCGAGCGATGTCGAGCGCATGTCTTCGGATGGTTCCCTCGACAAGCGAGGAATCTTCACCGGCGCCCACGTTCGCAACCCGTTCACGGGTAAGCCTGTACCCGTTTATCTTGCCGATTACGTGCTCATGGGATACGGGACGGGCGCAATCATGGCCGTCCCTGCGGAGGATCAACGCGACTGGGATTTCGCGGTCGCCCACGATCTCCCGATCGTCCGCACCATTGCTCCGCCCGAGGGATGGGATGGCGAGGCCTTCACCGGCGATGGACTGCACATCAACAGCGACTGGCTCGACGGCATGGGCAAGGTCGACGGGATCGCGGCTGCGATCGACTTCCTCGAGCGCGAAGGAGTGGGGGAGGGCAAGGTCAACTTCCGACTCCGCGATTGGCTCGTGAGCCGTCAGCGCTTCTGGGGCTGCCCGATCCCGGTGGTCAACTGTGACGCCTGCGGGATGGTTCCGGTGCCGACCGAAGATCTCCCGGTTCTGGCACCCGATGATGTCGAGTTCCTCCCCACGGGTGAATCGCCGTTGCAATCACATCCGGATTTTCAGCACACCACATGCCCGTCGTGCAATGGTCCGGCGATCCGCGAGACCGACACGATGGATACGTTCGTCGATTCCTCCTGGTACTACCTGCGATTCTGCGAGCCGTGGAACAACGATGCGCCGTTCTCCACAGAGGCCGTCAACGCGTGGATGCCGGTGGATCAGTACATCGGAGGTGTCGAACACGCGATCCTCCATCTCATGTACGCCCGGTTCTTCACCAAGGCCCTGTCGGACCTCGGGGTGGCGCCCAAGGAACTGCGCGAACCGTTCACCCGACTCTTCACCCAGGGAATGATCCGACTCGATGGCGACAAGATGTCGAAGTCGAAGGGCAATCTCGTCGCGCCCGAGGAGATCCTCGACACCGATGGCGCCGACGCATTGCGTCTTGCCCATCTTTTCGTCGGACCTCCGCAGGACGACATCGACTGGGAGGGCGTCGGCATCGATGGTTGCTCCCGCTTCCTGAACCGCGTCTGGCGCCTCTCGAATGGCGAAATCGGACAGTCTCCCGTCGACCGGGATCCGGTTCCGGCCGATGTCGACATCGAACGAACGACTCATCGACTGATCGCCAAGGTCTCCGAGGACTACGAGCGTTGGTCTTACAACACAGCGGTCGCGGCGTTCATGGAATTCACGAACGATCTCTATCGGTATGCACAGGCCGCAGAGGGTCCCCGTCGGGAGACGCTCGAATTCGCCCTCGACTCGCTGATGTTGCTGCTTGCTCCGATGGCTCCGCACATCACCGCAGAGATGTGGGAAACCCGCCACGGCACACATGTGCACGAGCAATCATGGCCGGTCGCCGATGTGTCGCTGGTCGCTTTCGATTCGGTGACGATGATCGTTCAGGTGAACGGCAAGGTCCGCGATCGGATCGACGTCGACGCGTCCATCGACGAGGCCGCGGCTCAAGCGCTCGCACTCGCCAGTGAAAAGGTTCAAGCACATCTGGGTGGAGTGCCGCCGCGAAAGATCATCGTGCGACCTCCGGGACTCGTGAACATCGTCGCCGGCTGAGGCCGACCCGGTTCACTCCTGATCGCGCAGGAACTGTTCGAGTTCGGCGGCGAGATCGTCACCGGTCGGCAGCGGCTCGTTGCCGGCATCACCGAGAGCGTCGGCTTGCTGTTCGAGTTGGCGGACCATCGCGATGTGCTCGTCGCTGTTGGACACGAGTTCATCGAGACGCGTCCGTGTGCTGCGCGAATCTTCGACGAGTGATCCAAGCGGGAAGTGCAGCCCCCCGTAGGTGCGCAGCCCCTCGATGAGTGCGAGCGCACCATCCGGATACGGCATCCCTGCCGCGTAATGGGGAACCTGGGCCCACAGTCCGGTGGCGGGAAGACCCTCGTCGGCACTGTGCCGTTCGATCGCGGCGTGAACGCCGGCCGGTACGTCCACCCGTCCGCCGACACTGCCTATGCGATGGGCCATGTCCGGATCGGTTGCGGTCGCGACAAGTCGGGTCGGACGTGTGTGCGGGCTCGGTGCGGGATAGGCCCCGAGTCCCAGGACGGTGTCGGCCCCGAAATGGTGAGCGAGGTTGACGACGGCCTCGGAGAATGCCCGCCACCGGTGATCGGGTTCGGCCCCGACGAGGAAGAGCACGTCATGTCCGTCGGCATCGGCACCGGCCCGGAGCTCGATCGAAGGCCACGTGAGCCCGGTATTGATTCCGTCGAGCAGGTGCATGATCGGTCGCCGGGAACGGTGATCGAGGAGTGCGTCGGTGTCGAAAACCGCGACGGTCATCGTGTCGAGGTCCTCGAGGATCGTGCCGAGAGCGTTGGCGGCGGCGAAGCCTGCGTCGATCCACCCGTCCAGTCCGAGGATCAATGTGGGTGACTCGAGCTCGGGACTCTCGATGAGGTCGTACATCTCAGCCATGTGATGAACCTAATTCGCCGTCGAGGGCTGCGAGACCCGCCCGGCCGAGTGCGACGACCTGATCGGCGAACATGTTGTCCTGCGAAGCATCGGATCCCGTTGCTTCGGAAACTGCTTCGGAAATCATGGCACCGGCCCTGTATCGCACCATTACGCCTTGCAGGATACATGCAAGCTTCCAGTATCCGAGGGCGATGAAATACCCGATATTGCCGACATCGCGGCCCGTGATCTCGCTGTATCGGGCGAGAAGTTCGGCTCGGGTGGCGAAACCATCCGCCGCAGTCCCGTCGGGAAGGCCTGCCCGTATCGAATCGCCTGCCTCGACCCAGTAAACGAGCATCAGACCGACATCGGCGAGAGGGTTGCCGAGCGTGCAGAGCTCCCAGTCGAGGACCGATGCAACCGATCCATCGGAGTCGAGAATGCAGTTGTCGAGGCGATAGTCACCATGAACGATGGTGGCCGGTCCCTGTTCGGGGATGGCGGCGGCAAGTCGGGCCGACAGTTCCTCCATGACCGGCACGTCGCCGTCGCGTGTCGCTTCCCATTGTCGGGTCCAGCGCGAGATCTGGCGCTCCACATAAGCCTCTTTGCGGCCGAGATCGCCGAGCCCGCAGGCGTCGACATCGACAGCATGAATCGCGGCAAGTACCTCGACAAGCGATTGACCGGAGCGGCGACGTGCGTCGAGGGAAAGCGACTCTGCGGAGGTCCTGTCCCGAGCGATCACGCCGTCGATGAAGTCCATGACGTAGAAGGGCGCCCCGTTGACGGAGTCGTCCGTACAGAGCCCGACGAGCGGAGGGACGGGCACCTTGGTCGTGGCAAGTGCGTCGATGATCTTGAATTCGCGGCTCATATCGTGGGCAGTGGCGAGCACATGACCCAGAGGCGGGCGGCGCAGCACCCAGCGGGTTCCGTTTCCGTCCGTCACCCGATAGCTGATGTTCGAGAGTCCGCCGGTGATGAGATCGAAGCGGAGCGGCGGCGCCATGGACGGCACCCGGTCGCGCATCCATCGGGTTACGTTCTCGACGTCGACGCCGGAAACGGTTTGGCTTTCTCCCACGGGTTCTCCTTGTCGGCTGACCGCGTGCACGCTACCTGTGTCGTCGGGAGGGCGCATCGGGTGACAAAGCCCCGTATCCTTGTCATCGTGACTATCGACGTGACAGACGAAACATTCGAAGCCGATGTCCTCGAGCGGTCGATGACGACGCCCGTGGTTGTCGACCTCTGGGCGCCGTGGTGTGGCCCGTGTACATCCCTCGGACCGATCCTCGAGTCGGTGATCGACGAGACCGCCGGCGAGGTCGTCCTGGTCAAGGTCAACATCGACGACAATCCTGCGATCGCCAGTGCGTTCAAAGTCCAGAGCATTCCTGCGGTCTTCGCCCTCGATCAGGGGAAAGTCGTTTCCACGTTCGTGGGGGCGCAACCGGAGGCACAGGTTCGCGAGTTCGTCACCGCTTTGCGCGGCTCGAGCGAGCCGACGGAGATCGAACGATTCCGCGAAATCGGCGACGAGGCCTCGCTGCGTTCGGCTCTCGAGCTCGAACCGGACAACGAGGGTGCGATCATCGATCTCGCCGAACTTCTTGCCGGTGAGGAGCGGGGAACCGAAGCTCTCGAACTTCTTGCCCGGATCCCCGAAACTCCGGACACGCGCCGGGTCGCCGCACTGGTCCGCAGCGGTGGACTGTTCACCAGCGACGAAGAGGTCGAAGCCCGGTTGAACGAACTTCTCGAGATCGTGAAGGGCGACGACGATGCCCGGCAACAGTTCATCGACCTTCTCGAATTGCTCGGCCCGGACGATCCCCGAACAGCGGTCTTCCGACGCAAACTGACCACGCGTCTGTTCTGAGGCCCGTCCGGCCCATCCGCAGGGTCTGAACAGGATCTAGGTTTCGGCAGCCGGCACCCGTGCCGGTCCATCTTCTCCCCAACGCAGTTGACCTTCGGGTCGCGTCCGAGGAGCGGAATGGTGGATCAGGAGCGCAGGGATGGACGGGCCGATCCGGTCCGGTTCGGGGACCAACGTGGCGAACCGTCCCGATCATCGGCGGATTTTGTCGCAGCGATCGTCGACCGCATCGGTGGCGCCGGTGTTTCGGTGGATCGGCTCCGTGTCATGGCGATCGCCGGCGCAGTGGTCGTGATCGCCGTGGTCGGCGCCGGTCTGGGGCTGCGGGCATGCCTAGCGGAACCCGATCCGGTCGCTGCCGCGTTGTTCACGACGCCGCCGAGTTCGGACGCTCCGTCGTCGACACCGACCACCTCGGACGCGATGGTCATCCATGCCGCAGGTGCAGTGCGAGCTCCCGGTCTCTATCGGCTCGCAAAAGGATCCCGGATAGCCGATGTCCTCGAGGTGGCCGGGGGAGTGGCCGACGGGGCAGATCTCGATCGGGTGAACCTTGCGGCGCTCGTCTCGGATTCCGATCGCATCTACATCCCGTTCATCGGCGCTCCGATACCCGGCCCATCAACCGGATCGAGCGGTTCCGGGACGGGAGGGGGTGGCGCACCGGACAAACCCGGTCCCGTGAACCTCAACACCGCGACGGAGGGGGAACTCGACGGCCTTCCCGGAGTCGGTCCGACTACTGCGGCCGCAATCGTGAGTCACCGCGAGAAGGTCGGACGATTCACATCGGTGGACGATCTTCTCGACGTGCGCGGCATCGGCGCCGCGAAACTCGAGAGTCTGCGCGATCTCGTCACGGCCGGATGATCTCGGGCCCAAGGATGCCGGCCGAGAGCGATGTCCGCACCATCGGGCGGCTGGTGTCGCGGTTTGTCTCCGGAGGGGAGTTGCGATCCATTCCAGCGGTTGCCGCAGCGGTTCTCGGTTCGCTTGTGGCGCTTCCTGTTCCGATGGTGGTTGTTGTCGGGGCAGGGATCTTTGCTGCGTGGCGTCGAACGCTTATCAGCGCAGTGATCCTCGTTGCACTGGTGACGTCGATGGGTGCGTCGGCGGCCTGGTCCGGACTCACCCCGGTCGACCGCGTCGCGTTCGATGGAAACGCGACGTTGATGTCGGATCCGACATCTTCGTTCGGATCGTGGCGAGCCAGAGTGCGTACGTCGGAGGGGTATTTCGATCTGCAGGCATCGGGTCGGAAC
>WLFD01000180.1 GCA_009703925.1 Actinomycetota bacterium
TCCGTGACAGAACGACCGGCCCCGAACCGGGCTGAGCCAACAGTTCGGCGACGATGGCCGCACACTGGGCCGGTGCCTTGCCCGGCCCGAAGACGGTTTCCGCCATTCCCTGGCGCAGGGAGCGATGGTGATCCACCCGGGCGAATCCGAGATCGGCAAACGGCAATCGGCGCAACGAGGCGACCGCCTCGTCGGCGCTGACGGCACCGATCCGGACATTGTCCAACAACTCTCTGAGGGTGGCCTCGTCCATGTCACTATCCTCGCTGATTGTGACTGCCTCCGCCGCACCCGCTTCCGTCGACGACTGGTCGAACCGGACAATCGCCTTTCTCGGCCCGGTCGGGACCTTCTCCGAGGCCGCACTGCTCGGCCAGGCCGACCTCGCCCGGGCCCGCTGCGTACCCATGGCCACCTTCGCCGATGTGCTCCAGGCTGCCGAGAACCGCGAAGTCGATTACGCCTTCGTCGCCATCGAGAACGCCATCGAGGGAACCGTCAACGTCACCCAGGACACCCTCGCCTTCGATTCCACCCTCCTCATCCAGCGCGAGGTCGTTCTGCCGATCCACCTCGCCCTCATGGCCCGACCCGGGGTCAAGATCGAGGACATCACCCATGTCTGGTCCTATCCGCATGCGCTCGCCCAGAGCCGCAAGTTCGTGGCCCGCGAGCTCCCCGGGGTGGCGTCGGAACCCTCGAACTCCACCGCAGATGCCGCCCGCATGCTCGCCGAAGCCGACTCCGATCTCGCCGCCACCGGCGCCGCCATCGCTCCCGAACGGGCCGCCGAGGTCTACGGACTCGACGTTCTGGCCCACGAGATCGAGGATCACGACGGCAACGCCACGAGATTCGTCCTCGTTGCGCCCGAGGTCATCCCGGCGCCGACCGGCCGCGACAAGACCACCATCGTGGTGTTCCAGCACGTCGATGCGCCCGGATCGCTGCTCTCGATCCTCCAGGAATTCGACGCCCGGGGAATCAACCTGACCAAGCTCGAATCGCGCCCCACCCGCCACGGACTCGGCCATTACTGCTTCCTGATCGATTTCGAGGGCCATATCGACGACGAGGTCGTGGCAGACGCGCTGCGTTCACTCAAGTCCAAGCATGCCGAAGTGAAGTTCATGGGTTCCTACCCTGTCGCCGGCGAACACGGCCTCGGACTGGACCACTGAACTGCGCAATCGGATGAACTGACCGAACTCGCTACTATCGCGGGCGGAAGGGTGGCAGAGCGGACGAATGCAACGGTCTTGAAAACCGTCGAGGCGAAAGCCTCCGGGGGTTCGAATCCCCCTCCTTCCGCCATTCGATATCGCAGGGGTTTGCCCTGTATGTTTCATCCCTGCACCTGGAGAGGTGCCAGAGTCCGGCCGATCGGGCCTCCCTGCTAAGGAGGTGACGGGTAACCGTCCGTGGGTTCGAATCCCACCCTCTCCGCTCGCAACACCGGGTCCCGCTTCGATGCTCGCCATCGGATCGGGGCCCGGAGTCTTTTTCTGCCCGGGCCAAACCGGGGAAGGCGATGTGGGCCAATAGCCTGTGGACACGTACAGTCAAAGGGTTATCGCCCCGTTCCGGGCATGGCGCACGAGTATCCGAAACGGCATCGAATTTCCACGGAACAGTTCCACGAATCCGACGCACACAAGAAGGCCGACAAAGACCATGGCATCGACACACAAGATCATCTACACCCACACCGACGAAGCTCCGGCGCTGGCGACCAAGTCACTGCTGCCGATCATCTCGGCGTTCACCGACGTAGCCGGTGTCGAGGTCGAGCTCCGCGACATCTCCCTCGCCGGCCGGGTGCTGTCCGCCTTCCCCGAATCGCTCACCCCGGACCAGCGCGTGAGCGACGACCTCGCCGAACTCGGCCAACTCGTCACCCAGCCCGATGCCAACGTCATCAAGCTGCCGAACGTCTCGGCATCGGTCCCGCAGCTCAAGGCCGTCATCGAGGAACTCCAGGCCAAGGGCTTCGCCATCCCCGATTACTCGGATGATCCCACGACCCCCGCCGAGATCGAAGCGCAGTCGCGTTACGACAAGATCAAGGGCTCGGCCGTCAATCCGGTCCTGCGCGAGGGCAACTCCGATCGCCGGGCACCCGCATCGGTCAAGAACTACGCCAAGCAGCACCCGCACTCCATGGGGGCATGGTCGCCGACCTCAAAGTCGCATGTCGCCACGATGGGCGCCAACGATTTCCGCTCGAACGAACTGTCCGTGACGATGGCCGCTCCCGACACGCTGCGCATCGAACTCGTCGCCGCCGACGGTTCGGTCACCGTGCTCAAGGAGAAGCTCCCGGTGATCGCCGGCGAGATCGTCGACGCAACCGTGATGAACGCCAAGGCGCTCGACGCGTTTCTCGTCACGCAGATGGCCGACGCCAAGGCCAACGACGTTCTGTTCTCGGTTCACCTCAAGGCCACGATGATGAAGATCTCGGATCCGATCATCTTCGGTCACGCCGTCAAGGCGTACTTCGGTGACGTGTTCGCCAAGCACGAGGCCTCATTCACCAAGCTCGGGGTGAGCGCAAACGACGGCATGGCCGATCTGCTCACCCGCATCGAGTCGCTGCCCGAGGTCGAGCAGACCCAGATCGAAGCCGACATCTCCATCGCGATGCTGAACGGCCCGGCCATCGCCATGGTCGACTCCGACCGCGGCATCACCAACCTGCATGTCCCGAGCGACGTCATCGTCGACGCCTCGATGCCCGCCATGATCCGCACGTCGGGCCAGATGTGGAACGCGCAGGGAGAACAGCACGACACCAAGGCCGTCATCCCCGATTCCAGCTACGCCGGGGTCTACGAAGTCGTCATCAACGACTGCCGGACCAACGGTGCCTTCGATCCCGCCACCATGGGCTCGGTTCCGAACGTCGGACTCATGGCCCAGAAGGCCGAAGAGTACGGATCGCACGACAAGACCTTCGAGATCCCCACCGATGGTGTTGTCCGCGTCGTCAACGCCTCAGGCGACGTGCTCATGCAGCACAACGTCGAGACCGGCGACATCTGGCGTGCCTGCCAGGCCAAGGACGAACCGATCCGCGACTGGGTCAAGCTCGCCGTCACCCGCGCCCGCGCCACCGGCGTTCCCGCGATCTTCTGGCTCGACGAAGGTCGCGCCCACGACGCCCAGGTCATCACCAAGGTGCTTCAGTACCTTCCCGAGCACGACACCACCGGCCTGCAGATCGAGATCATGACTCCCGAAGCGGCCACCCAGTTCTCGCTCGATCGTGCCCGCGCCGGACTCGACACCATCTCGGTGACCGGCAACGTGTTGCGCGATTACCTCACCGACCTCTTCCCCATCATGGAACTCGGAACGAGCGCCAAGATGCTCTCGATCGTTCCGCTCATGAGCGGTGGCGGTCTCTTCGAAACCGGTGCCGGTGGTTCTGCCCCCAAGCACGTGCAGCAGTTCCTCAAGGAGAACCACCTCCGCTGGGACTCGCTCGGTGAATTCCTCGCCCTCGCCGCATCGCTCGAGCACCTTGCCGTGACCGCCGACAATGCTCGGGCCCAGGTTCTCGCCGACGCACTCGACCGCGCCACGGGCACATTGCTCAACGAAGGTCGTTCCCCGTCGCGCAAGGTGAACCAGCTCGACAACCGCGGCAGCCACTTCTTCCTCGCCCTCTACTGGGCCCAGGAACTCGCCGCGCAGACCGTCGATCCCGAACTTGCCGCGAAGTTCGCACCCATCGCCGAAGCTCTCGCCACGAACCAGGCCGCGATCGTCGATGAGCTCAACGCCGTGCAGGGTTCGCCGGTCGACATCGGTGGCTACTACTTCCCGAGTGACGATCTCGTGATTGCGGCGATGCGCCCAAGCGCCACGTTCAACTCGATCATCGACGCGATCTGACAAACCGGCCACGGAGTCATGTTCAAGTTCTCACCGGGACGTAAAGAACCCATCGATCCCACCAAGGCGCGTCAACGTCGCAACCTCGTCATCGCCATTGTCGGCGCAAGCGTTCTGATTCTCGGGTCGCTTTCGTTCGTCATCCGTGCCGATGACCGGACGACGACAGTCGACACCAAGACCGTCTCGACATCAGCCGAGAATACAAAGGCCACCAACGGCACCACCGATCCGAACGATCCAACTGCCACCACTCGTGCCCGTGTCGGCAATGGCGGCGGGGCTCAGACGGACGCCGAACGTCAGGCCGCACGTGCCGAACGCCAGGCGGCGCGCGAAAAGCGTCAGGCCGAAGCGCAGGCGCAACGACAGGCTCGCCAGAACGGTTCCACCACGTCGACCGACGCGCCCGTCGTCGAGGAGACGACGACGACTCTTCCAACAACGACGACTCTTCCAA
>WLFD01000181.1 GCA_009703925.1 Actinomycetota bacterium
CTGCATCCTGCCGGTGAGATCGAGATCTGGCTGGCGGCCGGCGGACCGCAGAACACGGCGCTCAGCGCCGAAGTCGCCGACGGCATCCTGCCGATGGGTTGGGGCGCGGACGGCCCCGCCGTCTACGGGCCTTCACTCGACAAGGGCTTCGCCCGGCGCGGCGAACATCCCGCCTCGTTCGAGAACTTCGGCGGACTCAACGTCATGATCACCGACGACGTGCAGGGGGCTCTCGACAAGATGAAGCCGCTGACCGCGATGTACGTCGGCGGCATGGGATCGGAAACGCACAATTATCACCGCGAGGCAATGGCCCGTCGCGGTTTCCCCGAAGCGGCCGAGCGCATCCACGAGTTGTGGCTTGGCGGCAAGCGCGACGAGGCGATCGCTGCCGTTCCCGACGAGTATCACGACGACGGTGCGCTCATCGGCTCGATCGATCGCATCCGCGATCGCTGGGAGGCTTGGACCCGCATGGGATTCACCGGCCTGATCGTCCGTGCCGAAGACAACGTCGGACTCGAACTTCTTGCCGATCTCGCCGGCACCCGCGACACCATGGAGTCGAACCGATGAGCACCTACGAACTGATACTTCTCGACACCCCGGCTCCCGGTGTGTCGCGCATCACGATCAACCGTCCCGAGAAGCGCAATGCGATCTCCACGCCGCTTCGGGGCGAACTGCTGGCTGCGCTCGAAGCGAACGACTTCGATCCCGCTGTCCGGGTCACGATCATCCGCGGAGCAGGAGATTGTTTCTCCGCCGGTTACGACCTCGGTGGCGATCTGATGTCCGAGCCGCCGTTCCACACCGCCCCGGGCGACGGATCGTGGTCGCGTCAGGTCACGCAGAACTGGTTCGCATTCTGGGACCTCGCCAAGCCCGTCATCGCCCAGGTGCACGGCTATGCGATCGCCGGAGCCACCGAACTCGCGCAGGCCTGTGATCTCGTCTACGTGGCCGACGACGTGCGCATCGGTTATCCGATCGTGCGCATCGCGTCGCCACCGGATTGGCAGTACCACATGCCCCTTCTGGGGATGCGCCGCTCGATGGAGATCATGCTCACCGGCGATGATCTCACCGGAGCCGAAGCGGTCGCGATCGGATGGGCGAACAAGACCTTTCCCGCCGCGGAACTCGACGACAACGTGCTCGAGATCGCCGAGCGCATCGCCGGAGTCGAATCCGATCTCGCGCAAATCAACAAGCGTCTCGTGCATCGTCAGGCGGAGATCATGGGTGTCCGCTCCGCGATCCGCGCCGGTTCGGAGTTCCAGGCACTCGCCGGTCATCAGAAGTCGGTCGAGGAATTCAAGAAGGATCCGCTGGCCACGATGAAGCGTCACAACGCCGCCGACGCCGAGCGTCGGGCGAAGCGCACAGCCCGCCCGCAGGGCGACTCGCCGACCGCGTGAGCGACGCCGTCGAAACCGCGACGGCGGTTCCGCTTTCGAGTCGTCGGATCAAGGTGGTCTTCTTCGGAATTCTGCTCGGGGCGACGCTGTCCGGTCTCGACGCGTCGATCGTCGCCACGGCAGCCCCGACGATCATCGGCGAGCTCGGCACGGTGTCGCTGTTGCCGTGGCTCACGTCGAGCTACCTGCTCGCCCAGGTCGCCACGATGGCGGTGTTCGGCAAACTCGGGGACATTTACGGACGCAAGAAGATCTTCGCCATTGCGATCGGCATCTTTCTCGCCGGTTCGGTGCTCTGCGGATTTTCGACGTCGATGTTCATGCTCGTGCTGTGCCGCGGGTTGCAGGGCATCGGCGCCGGTGGAATCACCGGTCTTGCGATGGCGCTCGTTGCCGATCTCATCCCCGGTGACCGTCTCGGCCGCTATCTCGGTTACACGGGTTTGGTGTTCGGCATCACCAGCGTGATCGGCCCGTTCGCCGGCGGATTCTTCGTCGATCATCTTTCCTGGCGTTGGGCGTTCTTCGTGAACGTGCCCAGTGGTCTCATCTGCCTCGTCGCGCTGATCTACCAACCGGCACAGGCCGCACTCGTCCGCCATCGCATCGACGTGCTCGGTGCCTCACTTCTCGCCATCAGCGCATCGTCACTCCTGCTGGCGCTGAGTGGCGCAGGAGGCGAATCGTCGTGGGGTTCTCCGCGCACGATCGGACTGCTCGTCTTGGCGGTGGTCACGGGTATCGTCTTCGTCCTGTGGGAGCTGCGGGCACCCGAGCCGATTCTGCCGATGCGGATCCTTGCCAACCGGGTGAGTGCGATTGCCACACTCGCCAATCTCATTGCCGGTATCGGCTTCACCTGTGGCGTGGTCTACCCGCCGATCTTCTTCCAGGCCGTGGCCGGCATCCGGGCCCAGAGCTCGGGGCTCCTGCTCGCACCGTTCGCGCTCGCGACCGCTTTGTCGACACTCGTGGCGGGTCAGCTCACCGACCGGTTCGGTGGTCACAAGATCGTCCCGCTGATCGGCATGGGTGCCCTGACGATCGGCTACACGCTGCTCGGTTTCATCGGCTACTCGACACCGGTCTGGCAGGTCGTGGTGTTCGGGATGATCGGCGGCGTCGGCGTCGGCTTCGTCATGCAGACGCTGCTGTTCGTGGTGCAGCGATTCTCGAAGGTCAGCGACATGGGAGTGGCGACCTCGACGGTGATGCTCGCCCGCGTGCTCGGCTCGTCGCTCGGTGTGGCGATCATCGGCTCCGTGTTCACCTCCACATGGCTCGACGAGGTCGCCAAGCGCCTACCGGGGATGCCGTTGAGCGAACTCAAGGGTGATCCGGAGAAGGTGGCTGCGCTCGCCGAGGACGTGCGCGTCCAGGTGCAGGAGGCATTCGCCTACAGCCTGAGCTTCGCGTTCCGTTTCGCCGTGCCGTTCATGGTCATCGGCTTCGTGGCGGTTGCGTTCCTCCCGGCACGGAAGATCCGGGAACGTATGCAGCACGTGCCCGAACCGGTGTCACTCGCGGAAGCGACCGCCCACGTGATGTGAGCGGTCGCTTCCCGGTTGTTGTTTCGACGAGTTCTCGGTCGGAAGGATCGGTCAGGCGACCGGGCGGGGGCCACTGATGCTGGCCCGTTCCATCACCCGGCGCTGGGGCCAGTAATCGCTCGACGCGTAGTGCTGCACGGCACGGTTGTCCCAGAACGCGATCGAATCGTTCTCCCAATGGAAGCGAACCTGGTGTTCGACGGTTTCGGCCTGACGGCAGAGATACTCGAGCAGGACATCGCTCTCGTCTGCGTCGAGTCCGACGATCTCGTTGGTGAAGTTGCGATTGACATAGAGCAACTTCTGCCCGGTGACCTGGTGGGTGATGACGACGGGATGTTCGATGAGCGGGAAGCGATCGCGCATCTCCTGTTGGCGCTCCGGTGGGAACTGGTTGCCGAAGCTGCGCATGAAGTCGTGGATCGCCGTCATCCCGTCGATGCGCTGCTTCGTCTCGTCGTCGAGGCCGTTGTAAGCGGCCGACATGTCGCTGAAGAGCGTGTCGCCGCCGACGGCCGGGACTTCGATGGCGTGGAGGATCGCGCCCATCGACGGGAATTCGCGCCACGTGACATCGTGATGCCACGAATTCTCGTAACCGGCGACCTCGGCCGACTTCTCGAAGCGGACGAGTTTCGGCTGATCGGCATTCGGCGGAATGAACGGATGGATCTCGAGTTCGCCGAAACGGGCGGCGAACGCCACGTGCTGATCGGCGCTGAGGGGCTGGTTGCGGAAGAAGATGACCTTGTAATCCGCGAGCGCCCGGGCGATCTCGGTAATGGCGTCATCGGAAAGTTCGGAAGTGAGGTCGATGCCGGAGATTTCGGCGCCGAGCGTCGAACCCATCTGGGTCACTTCGAAGTTGCGCCACGCGAGCCCGGCGAGTCGTTCCCGTTCCGGGGCGAGGTGGGTGGCGGGTCCAACGGGTGTCTTGTACTTGCCCATGGTCCGACGGGTTGCCCCGAGAACCTTGGCTGGATCGGCCTTGCCGACGAACTCGTCGGCTGTTGAATCGATAGTGGTCACGTGAAATTCCCCCAATTGAGTCAAGTGTCTGAACGAGACAGTAGCTCAGCAACCCATGGTTGTCGACGGATTTCGCCCGGTCCGGGAGTGCCCCGAACCGCGGCCCGTCGGTAGTGTTCGATGCCGTGCGCAGGAAATGGGTCAGGCGGCCGCTCACCATCGGTGCAGTGGTGGTGGGGGCGGTGGTGCTTACGCTGGCGTTTCCGATCTGGATCGTGCTCGGCTCGCTCGCCGATCTCGTCCGTGGGCTTCGCCGGCTTCCGACCGTTCGTCTGCTCGGCTTCGCCCTGTGCTGGACATGGCTAGAGACGGTGGGGGTTC
>WLFD01000182.1 GCA_009703925.1 Actinomycetota bacterium
CCCGACAGCGTCGTGTCGAGACGCACGATGACGGTGGCCGAACCTTCCGCGGCGATCTCCGCCTCGACCCTGGGAGCGACGAAGACCGGATCCGGATTTGCCCGAGGTTGATCTGGTGCCGGTTGATCTGGCGCCGGATCGGGAACGGGAGACTCCGTCGACGGCCCCGGGAGACTCGAACCGGAATCCGGAACCACCGACTCCGACGTTTCCGACGATGTCCCTGTCCCGGTCGACCGCGGAAACCACACGAGACCGACGACAAGGGCCACGACGACGAGAACGCCGACGAGTGCCACTCCCCGCATGCGTCGCGTGTTCATCTCGGTTCCTCGAGGGGTATCCGGCCCGAGCGCGATTCTGCGACCGGGAGGGGGACTCGGGCAATCACCCCGACTTGCCCACCGACGAAAGTTACTCCCCAGCCATCAGCGCACGGCATCGACCAGTCCGCGTACTACGGGGATCGGCCCGCTTCGGGGCACAACGGGCGACGGGTCAGTCGTAGAAACCCTCGACGCTCCACTCACCGTGCTCGACATGGAGGAGAAGGGCCCGATCATCGGTCAGGGCCACCTGCAGACGGGCCCGGCGCCGATGCTGCGCCGGATCCCACCAGCGTTCGTCGAGTGGCCACGGACCCGCCCAGGCCGCCACCCCGATGTCGGGGCCACCGGCGAAACGGATCGACGCCGGGGCCGCACTGATGTCGCCTCGCCCGTTGACCATCACTGCCGCTCCGGTGTCGTCGAACACGTCGACCCCGACCGGTTCACCGGGCACGAGCGCCGGCGATGGAGCAGGAACGCGACCCGGCCATGGCGCATCGCCCATCCGCCGAGATGTGCCCGCCGAGTGTCCGGCGCCGAGATCGACTGCCGCGGCCGAGATGCGCACGATCCGTTCGGATGGCCCGCGCCCACCGCGGACATCGGGGACGGTCACGGCGTTCACCCCGAGCAATCCCTGCACACGGGCCAACGCCCGGGCCGCACGTTCGTCGACGGCGGTTTCACCGCCCCAGAAGCCGAGTTGTCGACCACCCGCGGCAATCAGTTCGTCGGGAGCGAGCGTGATGCGGGTGATGCCACTTGTCGGGCGCACTGCCGCCGGACCGTTGAGCCAGCCGTCGAGCTGCCAGCGCACCCGATCGACGAGCGCCGCCGGCGTCAATGCCGCCTCGTGACGCCAGACCCGTTCGATGCACTCTCCATGTTCGGTCTCCGCCGAGATGCACACCCGGGTACATGCGAACCCTTCGCCAGACAGTCGCTCGTGAAGTGCTTCGGCGACTCCCCTGGCGGCGAATGTCGCGATGTCGACCCGATCGGCCGGCGACTCGAGTTCAACGACGAAGTGGAGATCGCGCGGCGGAGGCGAGGTCGCCGGTGGGCGTTCATCCAGTCCGGAAGCCAGACGATGGGCGGCATGGCCGTCGACTCCGAACCGGCCGACGACATCACCCGCCGCAAGCGCCGCGAACGATCCGAGGGTGTGTAGACCCAACCGGGACAGGACATCCACCAACTCCGGACGATCGAGGACCTTCACGCCGATCGGAGCAAGGAATGCAGGCGAGCCACCTACGGGGACAACGGTGATCACCCCGCGCTGTGCCGCCTGTTGCGCCGCGAATGGTCCGTCAGCGATGCCGATACCTGCGGATCCTCCCCATCCGAGTGCGTCGAGTTCGGCGTCGATCGCCGCCGAGACCATCGCTGCCAGCGCCTCGTCACCTCCGAAATAGCGCGACGGTCCGAGCGTGGGGAATGCCGCAACACCGGGCCGCGAAAGTTCGATGCGGGGAGTGAACTGTTCGAGTGCGGCGGCAACCGGTGCGAACGCCCGGGCATCGCGGTTCGGATCGGACTCGCTCAGGAACAGATCGGGGGATCGACGTTGCGCTTCGCGTCGACGCTGACCCACCTCGATGCCTTCGCTGCGCGCCCGCGGCGACGTTGCCACGACCCGGTTCGCGTGCACGACCACCGCGACATCGGTCGGCAGTACCCCGGCGGCGATCAGGGGCCAATCGGGGGTCAGCACCACCAAGGTGCGTATGACGCGCTCAGGCGCCATCGGAGGGAACTCCCCTGCCGGGACGCAACATCACGACGGTGGCATCCGGCGCCGGTTCGACGCGCGCTGTCGTGCTGCCATCGGCCGAGGGCAACCACAGTTCACACGAACGCATCCGCGAGGCTCTGCCCCGACCGGCCGACTCGGCGCGGACGGCACGGCCCCGCAGATGACCATGCCCCTGACCGAGCCCCTCCCACCGGCCCGAACGAACCTCGAGTGTGAGGTCCACCGACCATGCTCCGGATCGCCGCCGCGTCGGCTGCGACCCCTGCGTCACGGGAATCAGGACCGAACCGCGTTCGCGCACACGCGCCGCCAACCGTCTTCCCTCCGACGGGGTCAACGGGGCGCGACCGTCCACGATGACAACGTCGACGCCATCCACGAGTGCCGCAACCACCTCGGCCCACCGGCCCGGGGATGGCGCCTCGACCAACGCCAGACGTTCGAGGGAGATCCCCGCTTCGAACGCCGCGCCGAGACCGAGATCGGCCAGCCCCACGACCGCCACCCACGAACCGGAGCGGGATGCTCCGGCCGCCAGCGCCAATCCCAGCGACGTTGCCCCGACTCCGGAGACGCCCACGGCGCTGCCCCGCGTCAGTGCGCCGTCGACGAACAACGATCCCAGGGCATCGACCACCGGAAGCGTGTGCTCGCGCGCCAAGGTGACCGGTCGAGTCCGATCATGGAGTTCTCGGAGTGCGGCGGGGACGACCATCCCTCCAGTATCGAACAGATGTTCGATACTGGCAACCGGCTAGCCCCTGTTGTCGAGCAAGCGCTGCAGAGCGCCCAGATCGAACGGTCCTTCCGTCCCCTGCATGAGGATCAGGTGGGTGGCGCCGGCTTCGAGATAGGCCTCGACGTCATCGACATCGCCGGCATTGATCGCCACCGTGCGCTCGATCTCGGACCGATCCCGGCCGAGCTCGTCGCACCACTTGTCGAGGACCGCACTCTTGTGGGCGAAGTTCTCCGGCGGACCGAAGGTGTTCCATGCGTCGGCGTACTTCGCCGTGATGCGGAGTGTGACCTTCTCGCCGCCTCCACCGATGAGGATCGGCAGTGCACCGACCGGAGCCGGATTCAGAACCGCCAGGCGCTTGCGGATGCGGATCAGCGATTCTTCGAGCGCACGAAGGCGCGAGCCCGCCGTTCCGAATTCGTAGCCGTACTCGTCATAATCCCGTTCGAACCAACCGGCACCGAGACCGAGATAGGCGCGTCCGTTGCTCACGTGATCGAGTGTGCGGGCCATGTCGGCCAGCAGTTCCGGATTGCGATAACTGTTGCCCGTGACCATCATGCCGACCTGCGCATTGTTGGTGTCGGCCGCCATCGCAGCGAGGGTCACCCAACCCTCGAAGTGCGCGCCGTCCGGAGCGCCGTACAACGGGTAGAAGTGATCCCACGTCCAGATCGAATCCACGCCCATGGAGTCCGCGGCGCACCAGGCTTCGCGCAGATCCCCCATCGTGGTGTGCTGCGGCTGGAGCTGGATACCGACTTTGAAACTCGTCACAAGGCCACCTTCGAATCGTCAGCGAACGACGAAACGTTACCGGAGACAGCAGAAAATCACTCGGCCGGGCTGACGCCGCCGTCGATCAATCCGAGCGGGCGGATCTCAGTCTTCGACGACGGCCCGGGGCGCGTCGGCCACAAGGCCTTCCCGGTAGAAAAGGAAGATGTTCTCGATGACCTCTTTGAGGCCGGATCCGGTGCTGCCCTCAGAAAGGTGGACCGTGATCACGTTGGCATTGACATGGACAGCATCGACGCCTCCATGTGCGAAGACGGCACGGGCGATCTGATCGCTCGGACGATCGCCCTTGATGTCAGCCACGGAGCGATACGCCTCGTGGCCCATTCCCGTGAGGGCACGGTTGGTCTCGAAACGGATGACACCTGCGTGGACTGACGGCTTTTCGATGACGGTAACTGGCTGTCCCATAACGAAACCGATGCTAGTCGGACGTCAGCGTCGACCATCACCCTCGGTCCGGAGAGCCGGTCTGGCGATCCGCCACACGAGTGCGGCCAGTCCGATCGAAACCGCTCCGAGCAGCGTGTGGACGATGTTGAAGGCGGTCCCGTTTACGTCGGGTCCGTGATCGGTCATGAGGATCTGGGGCACACGGATGAGCCACACGACGATGGTGACCCCGGCCGCTGCGGCCAGCACCTTCGCTCCCCCGGCCGTGAGCGGCG
>WLFD01000183.1 GCA_009703925.1 Actinomycetota bacterium
GAATGACGCTGAACGTCGAGCCGACTCCCCGCTTGGAAGTCACCTCTATCCGGCCGTCGTGTTGTTCCGCGATCCGACGGCTGATGGCAAGACCCAATCCCGAACCGCCAACAGCGCGGCTCGCAGAGGAATCAGCCTGCCAGAACGGATCGAACAACTTCGGGAGCATGTCCTCCTCGATTCCATGCCCCTGATCAGTGACACTGAAACAAACCGTATTGTCGGCGAAAAGCTTGACCTGCACAAAAATCGTGCTGCTGTGCGGCGAGAACTTGATCGCATTGCCGAGCAGGTTGATCAGCATCTGGATCACCCGGTGCGGATCGCATTCGACCATCACATCGTCGACTGCTTCGGTGGAGCCGACAATTTGGATGTTCCGTTCTGTGGCTGTTCCGTCCACCGCCATGATCGCGGAATCGACCATCCCCGCCGCCGACACCATCGTCAGCTTCAGCTCGAAGCTCGAGATCTCCATACGTTCGTAGTCGAGGATGTCGTCGACGAGGTGAACCAGACGTTCGGAGTTGATCAATGCGATGTTGACAACCTCCTGCACCTGCGCATCGAGCGGGCCGATGACTCCGTCGGCCAGCAATCCGAGGGAGGCGATGATCGACGTGAGTGGAGTGCGCAGTTCATGTGACACCGTCGAGATGAACTCGTCCTTCAGGACTTCGACATCGCGGAGTCGATCGACTTCGCTCCGATCGGAGATATCCCGCGAGGTGCCGGAGACGTCCTCGTCGTCGCCCAGACCGATGGTCCGCCCACCGGCGAGGTTGAAACCGATCCTCTTGCGATCGGGAACGGTCATTCCCGTGAAGTCGCGGCTCGCCCCCATGACCTCGTAAGCGCGACCGAGGTCGCTTCGCTGTTGGGCCACTTTTTGCTCATCGCGGCGCAGTTCCATCTCGTCGACGACAAGAGACGCGAGTGCAACCAGCGCGTTGGACTCGAATTCGGTCAAACCGTCGCGCGGCTCGGTATCGATGACGCAGAGCGTTCCGATTCGATAGCCATCGGGCGTTCGCAATGGTGCCCCGGCGTAGAACCGGATCCCCGGTTCTCCCGTCACGAGCGGGTTGTCGGCGAACCGGTCGTCGAGAATTGCATCCGGAACCACGAATGGGCCGTCCTGAAGAATTGCGTGGCCGCAGAACGAGATGTCGCGACCCGTTTCGTCGACACCGAGGCCGAACTTCGATTTGAACCATTGCCGATCGGTATCGACCAGGGAAACGAGGGCGATCGGGACTCCGATGATCGTCGCCGCCAACCGCGTCAGGTGATCAAACGAGGCCTCGCTCGGCGTGTCGAGAATCTCGTAGCGCAACAACGCCCGGATCCGTTCTGCTTCCTCGGCTGGAATCGCCGGCGCCATCGCGGACGTCGTCAGCGATGGGACTATCCGAGGTTCGATCGATCCAGTCATGAGGAAGAAGTTGTACTTCACGCGCCACCTCCGCGTTCCGCCCGAACCAACCGGTTCCCTTCTGCAACCGTCCTGCAACCATCGCGAACCGGGATGGCGACCTTATTACGCACATGCTGTTGCACCCGGTGTAACACTCGTGTGGCTACCACTCATACGGGCAGGGGTGATTCCGGATTGACACCTCTGGTTCGACAATCTGCAAGGTGTTCGACATGACCATCGAAGAAACGCTCGGCTGATGCAGAATCCACCCCCCGTTGTTCTCATCATCGAAGATGATCCCGATATCCGACATCTCCTCGGGATCCGCATGAAGCTCGCCGGATACACACCCCTCCAGGCCGAAGACGGTCTTGTCGGTCTGCGGGCCCTGCACGAATCCCATCCCGATCTGGTGATCCTCGACATCGGACTGCCCGGCATGGATGGCTGGGAGGTCCTTCAGCGGATCCGCGATGTCAGCGACATCCCGGTGCTCATTCTTTCGGCCCGCGGTCTTGAAGCCGAGAAGGTTCGCGGCTTGCAGAGCGGCGCCGACGATTACGTCACCAAGCCGTTCGGTCATCAGGAACTCGTCGCGCGCGTGCACGCGCTGCTGCGTCGCCAACCGACCGCCGCCGGTTTCGACGATGACTATCGCGACAGTCAGGTCGAGATCGACCTCCGTTCCCGCGCCGTGCGGGTGGGTGGCAACGACGTGCAACTGACACCCGTCGAGTTCCGTCTGCTGCACTCGCTCGTTCAGCACGCCGGCCAGGTTCTCTCGAACGATCAGATCCTCGAACTCGCGTGGGACGACCCCACCGCCACCGGCGGCAACCGCGTGAAGTTCGCGGTCCTTCGCCTGCGGCGCAAGCTCGGTTGGGATGACGCCTCGAGTTCGCCGATCGAATCGGTCCGTGGTTTCGGCTACCGCTACCGGATTCTCGAGTCCGATGCCGGTACCGGCACCGTGTCGATGATCGGTTAGTGCAGCGCCGAGCGGAACTTCGTAGCCACGTCGCTATACAGCGCTAGTGACTCGTCGTAACCGACGACGGCAGGAACCGTGATGCGCAGATCGGTGACGCCCGCTTCGATGAGCGGTGCCGACGCTTCGAACGTCGCCGTCAGATCGAGATTGCCATCGGCATCGCGAACGGGGATGGCGTGTCCCTGGACCTGGAATGTCGGGTCGCCGCCGGCGGCTTCGACGGCAGCGCGCAATCTCGGGATCGCTCCGACGAGGTCGGCGCCGTCGGGTCCCCACGGGATCCAGCCGGATCCGTAATCGGCGAGTCGGCGCACAACGCGCTTGTTGATGGTGCCGCTCACCCAGATCGGAACGCCGCCGGCCTGACGGGGCTTCGGCATCTGGTGGATGTTGTCGAACGTGAGTTCCGGTGACGCGTACGACGCAACCTGTTCGCGCCACAGCAACTGGCACACCTCGATCGTGTGATCGAGGAGACGGCCACGGTTCTCGTAATCGAGACCGGCGGCAACGTATTCGTCGCGCTGCCATCCGACACCGACGCCGAGTTCGAGACGGCCGTTGGTGAGCACATCGATGGTCGCCGCCGTCTTGGCCAGCACGACCGGCGTGCGCAGTGCAGCGATCAGGATTGCGGTGCCGAGGCGGATCCGCTCGGTGAGCGCACCAATCGCGGTGATGACCGTCAGCGGCTCGAGCCATTGCCCGTCGGGGCTCGTGGGCTGCTTGCCGCCCATCGTGCCGCCCTTCTTGGGATCGCCATAGGCCTCGAGGTCCTCACCGAAGGCCACGTGGTCGGAGAACACCACGCGGTCGATGCCGGCCACATCGGCGGCACGGGCCTGATCGAGCAAGAACTGCCAGCTGCCCGGGTCGTCCTCCTGGAACGTGCGCAACTGGATCGAGATCTGGGGCTTCGTCATGTCTACAGACTGGCACGCTCGGATCAATGCGGCACGTGGGTGAGCACATGCGCAAGACTCGCGCTCATGATGAAACGCGTCGGCATTCTCGCTACAGGACTCGCAGTGATCGCGGTTTCCGTTGTCACCCTCTCGTCCTCGGCCTCTTCCTCCACCCCCGGAGCGACTCCCGTTCTCGGTTACACGGTCATCGACAACGGCGACGGCACCTGCGATCTCAACTCGATCGATCTCGTCACCGGCCAACTCACCGATCTTCCTGCCCCCTCGGCACCCGGCGCGTGTTCGTCCGATCTCGCCGTCGCCCCCGACGGCACCGTGTATGGAATCGACGGCGATCACCTCTATGGGGTCGGCTCACTCGATCCCGCCGTTGACTCCGACGGCAGTCCCCATCTGATCGAATACGACGCCGCCGGCAACGCCTCGATCACCATCCTCACGAACGACGACAATTTGCTGACCGGCCTTCTGCTGGGTGGCATCGCCGTCACCGCCGACGGAACGATCTACGCCCAGATCCAGGACGCGACCTCCTGCGCCAACATGATCAACCCGACCACCGGGCTCTACATCTCCGACAACCTCCCTCTGGTGTGTCTCTACACCATCGACCCCGTCACCGGTGTCACAACGCTCGTCGGCCCGGCGAGCCAGTCGTACGCATTGTTCGTCGGATTGACCTCATGTGCGTCAGCTATGCGAACGATGGGCCCCGAAGCCAATTTCCCCTTTGACAATCCGAATCAGCCCGCATCGCTGTTGCTGACATGGTCAACTGTCGACACGTCAACGGGCGCAGTCGTCCCGGGTACTGGCCAGTCGCCCCCGCCCGCTTACGACTGCGCGACATCAGGCGACACCGTGTTCGCGCTCGACTCCCATGGCGGCTCCAACCAGCTCGGCACCATCGATCTCACGACGGGCGCCTTCACCCCGACGGTTTCTCTGA
>WLFD01000184.1 GCA_009703925.1 Actinomycetota bacterium
ACCTGTTTGCAGCTCCGAAACGTATCCCGAGGTCGGTAAATGATCAATTCATTTGATCATTTATGGGATACGGTCGCCCGATGGCTGTGAACAAGCGGCGCCCAGGCCCGGCGAAGGGGGCCACGTACCGGAAACGGGCCGAAATTGAAAAGGCGCTGGACGACGCAGCGATCGAGCTGTGCATGGAAGGTGCCCCCGAGACCATCACTGCTGGCGCGCTGGCGGAGCGGGCCGGATTGTCGCCCGCCTACGTGAGCCGGTACGGCGGGGGAATGCAGGCGCTGTTGACTGGTGCGGCGGCCAAGGTGTTCATCGCCGAACTGAGGGATTGGTCGCCTGGATCGGCACTGGCCAGTCCACGGGTGACGGCTTCGGTGCGTCTGGTGGCCTACTTGTTGGCCAATGGCACAGATCCACGCGATCTCTTCGTTGATGAAGCGCCGATCATCAGCCAGATCGCCGACAATTTCGAAGTGCTGTACGGGATCGACAGCGCCGAGGCGAAGCGGGCGGCCCGCATCGCCATCGTGTTCTTTCTGGGGCATCGGGCGTTCGGTGAGGCGTCGGGGCTCACTGATGATGATGCCGCGTACTTCGCAGGCCGCTTCGATCAGATGCTGCGAGAACTGGGAACACAGGCTCCCCAACCCGCCCCGCCCTCTGCCTGACTGCACAGATCTCGGAGCGGAGCCAGCGCAGAACGAACGATCCGGAATCGTTGGGACAGGGAATTGCGAAAGTTCGGAGGGGTTTCCGACCTCTCTATCCATAGGGGGTAGGGGGCCGCGAGGTACTTGCTGCAGCGTCTCACCTTGTTGCCGAAACGCGTTTCATCCTCAAAGGCCCGTTCGGGGTCGATCGGCCGGTCGAAAGTCCGCTGACTCCGGCACGACCAGTTGAGAGTTTGTCTCACTCGAACGTGAAGCCAACCACCTGATGGACAGCACTCGAAGCGGGAGGCGTCGGCTGCATGATCGATTCCTGACTCCCGTAATTAGATGTAGAGTTATTGGGCGAGCCAACACTTTCGGTTGCTCGCCGCATATCCGGGGGTTTCTGATGGTTCGGTTTTGGCAATTCGGCGAGCAACGCTCGCGCCCAGTTGGTGTTGACGCGGTGAAATCGTCGATGTTTGCGTCTCGCTCGCGGCTCCGATCGGTGGGTGTGATGGCGGTCGTGTTCGCCACTTTGCTGGTGATGGCTCCCATCCCGGCAACGAGTGCATCGTCGGCGCCAAACGCCGGAACGCCATCAGTGGCGTTGCTGGTCGATCCTGCCGATGTGTCCTGTGGCGCCGGAACCGTGAAGATCAACGGGCAAATCACCCCGGAACTCACGGGGTATACCTCGGCGATCGGTTTGAGTGATGTTCCCGACGGCTGGACGGTGCGCAGCTCATGGGAGGTGACCACGCCAGGTGGCGGCATTGTTGGCCCCCAGACATTTTCGCTGGGTGGTGTCGACACGCCGGTGGTCAATCCGGGTGCCGTATCGACAATTATTTCTTCTTATGTAGATGACGTGCGGTTCGCGGCGCTGGTGAGCGGCCCGCCACCTACGGTGTTCACCTACACCGTGAGGGCCCAGTTGTTTGACGGCCAAAGTCAGTGGATGAGTGGCACTGCAGTGACGGTGGACTGTGGCGGTGTGGTTGCGGTGAACGCCGTGGATCTCAATGCCGATGTGCCCGTCACCGCTCCCGATGGTGTGCAGACACCACCTGAGCCCGAGGCAATCAACTGGGGTCCGTGTGACGACCCCGCTGCCCTCACCAACGAGCAGTGCGCAACCATTCAGGTGCCTTTGGACCAATTCGCCGACCAGGTGTCTCCGGCCGGCATCGACAGCGTGGACGGCATGGTCATCGAACTTGCGCTCAACCGGTTTCCGGCATCGGGGGTCTCGGAGGGACCGATGATGACCAATCCGGGTGGCCCCGGAGGTAGCGGGCTGGGGTTTGCCAGGGGTATGGCCTCGATCTATAAGGGCACCTCGCTGACCGAGGGCTACGACATCATCGGCATGGACCCTCGTGGGGTAGCCGACAGTTCACCCGCTCCGTTCTGCATGCCCGCGACATCGCAAGCGGGTCTGGACAACGTGCTGGCTCCCGACTGGACGGCATATTACGACGCCGCTGTTCCGGCCACAGGGGCAGCCAACACGGGATGTTCGGTTGCTGGCGCCCGTTACCTTCGGTTTTTGGGCACCCGTCAGGTCGCTGCTGACATCGACTGGATCCGCCGCGCCGAAGACGTCACCCGTGGCGGCGACCCGCTCGACATGCATTTTTGGGGTGGCTCTTACGGCACCCGACTCGGAGAGGTGTACCTCCAGAATTTCGGTGACAAGGCCGGCAATGTCGTGCTCAGTGGTGCCGTCGATCCGGCATCGACCTACGTCAGCTTTCTGATAGATCGTGTTGGACCACCCGACGTGGTGGCCCAGGAAATGTTCTTCCCCGCCGCACCTTCGCAAACCGAGGACCAGTTCTTCGAGGTGGTGCAGGCCCTGACCCCCGCCAACGGCCAGACGCCCTTGGACGTTGCGGTGCCGGCCATCGTTGACGACCAAGTCACTGACATCACTCTGCGTGCCTTTTTGGGCACGGTAGGTGGAGCGCTGCGGAGCGAGGCAGCGTGGCCGGAAACAGTTGCCTATATCGCCGACACATGGACGAACGTTGTCGGTGGTCTGGATGTGGCCATCGAATCGCCTCCATTGCCCGAGTTCGGCGAGCCCGGATTCGCGGTTTCTGGTGGTGGTCTTGCCGGTGTTGGAGGCCAACTGCAACTACGGGTGGCCAATGCCGCGTCGGCTGACGACACGCGCCGTAGCCTCAACATGGTAACGATCATGGAAGTGGTCAACTGCATCGACCTTCCCGGGGTCCCCACCACCAGCGCAGAGATGGCCTCCATCGCCACCGCCGCTGTGCCTGGTGACCCAGTGAACTATCTGGGTTGGGACTTTGCGATCTTGGACGGTTGTATGGGTCTGGCAGTAACGGATGGCGACAACAGTCCCGCCAAGGTGTGGCCGGCGTTGCCGTTCCCCGCTGGCACACCGGCGCCGCTGGTGATCGGCAGCGAGGGCGACACCGCCACTCCCTTCTCATGGAGCGAAGATCTCGACCTCTACTTCCAGGACGTCGGCATCGAATCGGTACTGCTGACTTACGAAGGCGCCGAGCACGTGGCCGGGTTCAATTGGCCGCCGTCATCGTGCGTGTATGGACCCATCGTTGCCCTATTTGCCGGTGACGGGCTTCCCGAACCCGGTACCGTGTGCCCGTTCATCAGCACCCTCAACCGCCAGCCACCGACCGACGTGAACGCGCAAGCAGGTTCCGGTGAGGTGACCCTGACTTGGGCGCTGAGCCAGCAGCGTCTGGGTGGAACCGTTGACGGTTTCGTTGTCGAACAGCGTCGACAGTCTGATGGCGAATGGGTACGCGTGGATCAGTCGGGCGGATCGTGCGACACGATCCTCGACGAACCCGGTTCGCTCACCTGTGTGGTCGGTGGTCTCAGCAATGGCGTCGGCTACCAGTTTCGGATGGCAACACTGCCGGTGTACGAGCCCACCGCGCTGTTTTCCGAGGCGTCCAACGAAGTGACACCTGCGACAGAACCACCTTCGTCAGATCCGGTACTACCGACGTTCACTGGCTGAACCTGCGGGTCTGGACTTTCGGCACATCCCCGCGAGAGCGGGGATGTGCGCGGAAGGTGCCGGATCCTTCCGATGGATAGCATCTCGAAAGGCACGGCACGCGGCCTTTCGGTTTCAACTCGGGGTGTTTGATGGTTCGCAGGTCGTTGCTCACGATTGTCGCAGTTCTGTTGGTTGTGGCGGGCTGCGTTGTCGTCTCGACGCCGGCCGGTGCCGTGGTCGACAGCGCAACAATCGCGTCCAGTCCCAATCCGAGCCCGAGTTTCAACGAATTGAGATCAGTGTCGTGCGTGAGCGCGTCGTCATGTCTCGCTGTTGGGACCGAGTTCAACGCTCCTGTCAATTCACCATTGGTATTGGCTTGGGACGGCGAGTTTTGGGTGCAGGTGGCCAGTCCCGACTTCGGCAACGGTGGCGGAAGTCTCGACGCGGCTTCATGTGTGAGCCCGTCGTCATGTACCGCCGTCGGCTCTTATTCCGAAAACGGTTCTCCGTCGGAGACGCTGGTGATGGTTTGGGATGGGGTGTCCTGGAATCGGCTGAGCAGCCCCAACATCGGGACGGGCAGTAACGTCCTGTCTTCGGTTTCGTGTGTGAGCGTGTCGTC
>WLFD01000185.1 GCA_009703925.1 Actinomycetota bacterium
CGAGGGTCGCGTTCGTGACTCCCAACACCGGGATACCAGCAGCTTGGGCAAGCAGATCGGCCGAAGCCGCCACGGGCGAAAGTGTCGGCCCGAGCACGACCGAGGCGCCTGCGCCGATCGCCGCCCGCATGGCTTCGTTTCCGCCCGCCGAAGTCGACAGATCGTCGTAGGTGCGCAGATCGACGAGACCGTTGCCCAGTTCGGCAACGGCAAGGGCTGTTCCCTTCTGCTGCGCAAGACCGTAGGACGATGCACTGCCGGTACTCGACGCGATCGACGCAACGACCACCGGCTCGGATTTCGCCGTTGCCGATGTGGAGGACCCGCAGGCGGCGACGAGCAGGGCCAGTGCAACTACAGGGACGGCAAGCAGGATTCGACGGGATTTCATCGTTACGAAAGAACCGATTCGATGGCGGCAACGAGTTCGTCGGCTTCCGGGTCGACCGTGGGCCGGAACCGACCGACGATCTCTCCACCGGGAGCGACAAGGAACTTCTCGAAATTCCACTGGATGTCGCCGGCCTCACCAGCACCATCGGCGGTCGCGGTGAGTTCGGTGTAGAGCGCGTGACGATCGTCGCCGTTCACATCGATCTTCTCGGTGAGCGGGAACGTGACGCCGTAGGTGCTCGAGCAGAAGCTCTGGATCTCCTCCGGTGTACCCGGTTCCTGTCCCATGAACTGGTTGCAGGGAACACCGAGGACCGTGAAGCCCCGATCGGCGTAACGCTTCTGAAGACGTTCGAGACCCTCGTACTGCGGCGTGAGCCCGCACTTGGAGGCGACGTTGACGACAAGTACGGCTTGTCCGTCGATCGCGGGAAGGGCGGAGCCGTCGAGGGCGGTGAGGTCAGACAGATTCATCGGTTTTCTCTTCTTTCGCTGTATCGGTTGGTGGAGTCCAGATGTGGCCGTCGAGATACGGCTCGTCGATGTCGTCGATGGTACGGCGCAGGCCGCGGACGAGCAGCACGATGACCGCGCCGCCGATGCCGATGATCGACATCCAGATGTTGATGCGGAACGGGCCGATGGTGCTGGCTTCGTCGATGCGAAGCGATTCGATCCAGAGTCGACCCACGAAATACAGGCCGACATAGATGGGCAGAATGTTTCCGGGCCGGAGCGAACGCTTGCGGTCGATGAGGATCAGCAGGCCGCACAGTGCGAGATTCCAGAGCATTTCGTACAGGAACGTGGGCTGGAACGTGCTCGAACCGATGTACTCGACGGGGCGGTGCACGGGATCGATCCGGATCGCCCAGGGCAACGACGACGGGCGGCCGAACAGTTCCTGGTTCCACCAGTTGCCGAGTCGACCGATCGCCTGGGCGAGCGGCAGTGCCGGTACAACCGCGTCGAGGATGACCGACAGGCGCGCCCCGCGGCGATGGGCCACCCACAGACCGACGATCACGCCGAGCGCGATGCCACCGGGAATCCCGAGTCCGCCGTTCCAGATCTTGAAGGCATCGAGCCAGCGGTCTTGGTACTGACGCCAATCGGTGGCGAGGTGATAGAGACGAGCACCGATGAGGCCGGCCGGCACCGCCCAGAACGCGATCGCATAGAGATCGTCGGGATTGCCGCCGCGCGCCGCCCACCGACGGCGTCCCAATTCGACGGCCGCGATCACACCGAGGGCGATCATCAGTCCGTACATGTGGAAGGGCCCGATGGTGTTCGAACCGGGGCTCGGGATGGAGGCGAGGTTCATCCGGCCATTGTTTCAGGATCGATGGCGTAGAGGTCCGCGTACCCCGCCGTGACGGCCGGAGCGAGACCGGCCACGGCGGGCAGCAGGTTCTCGCAATAGAAACGGGCCACGACGATGCGCGCTTCGAGATAGTCGGCATCGTCGGTCGAAGTCGCCAGGGCGGCCTTTGCCGAGAGAGCACCTTCGGCGAGGTAACGGGCACCGACGAGCAGGCCGAACATGCGCAGGAACGGCGTCGCTCCGGCGAGCGCGTTGCGGACATCGGCAACACCGTGCTCGGTGAGCCAGCCCACCGTGTCGTGAACCACGCCGAGCGCTGCGTTCAGTTGCGTGCGGATCACCGCGAACTGCGGACCGGCATCAGCCAGATCGCCGTCAAGAGCGGCGACGCCGTCGAGGAAGTCGCTCATGACTCCACCACCGCGCATCGGCAGTTTGCGTCCGACGAGATCCATTGCCTGGATACCGTTGGTGCCTTCATAGATGGATGTGATCCTGGCATCGCGGAAATGCTGCGGTACCCCGGACTCCTCGATGTAACCCATGCCGCCATGGACCTGGATGGCGATCGACGTGCACTCGATACCCATGTCGGTCCCGAACCCCTTCGAGACCGGGATGAGCAGCTCTGCGAGTTCCTGATTGCGTTCGCGCACATCGGCATCGGGATGGTGCGCAGCCATGTCGAGCGCCTGCGCGTTGACGTAGACGATCGAGCGCAACGCGTCGATCAGTGCCTTCATCGTGAGGAGCATGCGACGGACATCGGGAAGGTCGACGATCAGCGACATCTCCGAGCCGGTCTCGCCCGGGGCGCGGCCCTGACGGCGTTCCTGGCTGTACTGGAGAGCGTCCTGATACGAGCGCTCGGCGAGTGCGAGTCCCTCGAGTCCGACAGACAGACGAGCGTTGTTCATCATGGTGAACATGTACCGCATGCCGCGGTTCTCTTCACCGATCAGATAGCCGACAGCACCGTCGTTCTCGCCGAAGCTCATGACACAGGTGGGACTGGCCTTGATGCCCATCTTGTGCTCGATCGAGACGCACGCAACGTCGTTGCGCGCTCCGAGGGAACCGTCATCGTTCACGAGAAACTTGGGGACGATGAAACACGAGATCCCCTTGGTCCCCGCCGGAGCGTCGGGGGTGCGGGCGAGGACGAGGTGGACGATGTTGTCGACCATGTCGTGTTCACCGAAGGAGATGTAGATCTTGGTTCCGGTGATCCGGTAGGTCCCGTCTCCCGCTGGCTCGGCTTTGGTCGCCACGGCGCCCACATCCGAGCCAGCTTGGGGTTCGGTGAGGTTCATGGTTCCGGTCCACTCACCCGTCACCATGCGCTTGAGGAACAGCTCTTTCTGTTCCTCACTGCCGTGGTGCATGAGAAGGTCGATCGCACCCTGCGTGAGCAGCGGAGCCATCGAGAAGGCCATGTTCGCCGACGAGATGAACTCCTGCATGACGATGCCGACCAGCCACGGGAACCCGCCACCGTCGTAGTCTTGGGGGAACGGAACGCCGGGCCAACCGGCGGCCACGTATTTCTTGTAGGCGTCGATGAATCCGGTCGGGGTGCGAACGGTGTTCGTCGCCGGATCGTGTTGCGAGCCTTCGATGTCGCCGATGCGGTTGAGCGGGGCGATCACTTCGGCCACGAATCTGGCGTTCTCCTCGAGCACGCCGACAATCGTGTCGGGATCGAGCTCGTCGAAGGCCGGTAGAGCGCACAAGGCCTCCAGATCCGCCAGATGATCGAGAACGAACCGGATATCGCGCAGGGGAGGTCGGTAGTCAGCCACGGGGAGAGGCTAGACCGGCAGTGCACGGACGCGACGGGCCGTGCCAAGCTCGGGGAATGGTTGAACTTTCCTGGCAAGGGCCGGATGCAAGCGTTGCGTTGATCACGATGGACGACGGTGAGAACCGCTTCGATCTCGACGTCGTCGCCAAATGGCACGTGATGATCGACGAGGTCGCCGCCCACGAGGGTCCGACCGCGCTGGTCACCACCGGCACGGACCGCTTCTACAGCAACGGACTCGCCCTCGACTGGCTCCTCGCCAACCCCGACAGCGCCCGCGAGTTCCTCCACGAGATCCACCGTCTGTGGGGTCGCATCCTCGGACTCGACTGCATCACCGTTGCCGCCGTGAACGGGCATTGCTTCGGAGCCGGCGCCCTTTTGTCGAGTGCGCACGACCGGATCGTCATGCGAGAGGACCGCGGCTATTGGTGCATGCCCGAGGTCGACCTCGCCCTTCCCGTCAGCGAGAAGATGGCGGCCCTGCTCCTCGCCCGACTCCCCCGCCGGACCGTCGCCGAAGCACTGAACACCGGTCGCCGGTACACCGGCCCTGAAGCCGTCGCCGCCGGCATCGCCGACGAGATCCTTCCTGAATCCGAGGTCCTCGCTTCCGCCATCGTATGGGCGGCAACGATCGCACCGAAATCCCGCGAGGTCATCGGCACCCACAAAGAGATGCTCCACGGCGACGCGATCAGGATTCTCGGCGCCTGATCGACAGCGCACAACTAGCGTGCTTGGTCATGTCC
>WLFD01000186.1 GCA_009703925.1 Actinomycetota bacterium
CGATCAGTTGTGCGAAACCATCATCGAACGCCGAGAACGCTACGGACTGTCATACGTCACCGTCGGTGCAGATGCCGTGGAATCGTTCGCACCGATCGTGGCCCGACTCAGCGGAACCTGAACGGGCTCAGAGAGGACCCGTCAGCGGCGCGACCAGGCTTCGGGATCTGCCGTCAGATCGGTCACGGCCACCGGGAGTTCTCCCGCAAGGATGTCGGCCAACGTCACGTGTTCAAGCACAGTCCGCAGACTCGCCCTTGTCGCCACCCAGACAGTGCGCAAGTGCTCCGCCGGACCTTCGTATTCGATCGCGTCCGGACTTTCGCCCCGGACTTCGGCAAGCGGTCCGTCGACAGCGCGGATCACATCCGCGACGGTGATCGACGATGCGGGACGGGCCAGACGAAAACCGCCCGAAGCGCCGCGCTGGGAATTCACCAGTCCGGACCGCTTCAGTTCCGCCAAAATGTTCTCGACGAAATTGAGCGGCATCGATTGACCCGTGGCAACACTCTCGGCCTTCATCGGCCGACCCTCGGTTTCCGTGGCCAGCACGAGAAGCGCCCGCATCGCGTAATCCGATTTCGCTGAGATGTGCACACCCGCAGTCTTGCCGAACCACAGATGGCCCTGCTGCCACGAGTTCACGGGCCCCTGAGCCCACTACCCGGGATTACAGAACTTCAGCTATTCCCACTCGATCGTGCCGGGGGGCTTCGAGGTGATGTCGTACGCCACGCGGTTGATGCCCGCCACCTCGTTGATGATCCGCGACGACATGCGTTCGAGTAGGTCGTAAGGAAGTCGAGCCCAGTCGGCGGTCATTGCGTCTTCACTCGTGACCGCACGGATGATGATCGGATGCCCATAGGTGCGCTCGTCGCCCATGACGCCGACGGAACGGATGTCGGGAAGCACGGCGAAGGCCTGCCATATCTCGCGTTCGAGGCCGGCAGCCTTCACCTCTTCCCGGACGATCGCGTCGGCGTGCTGCAGCATCGCGACCTTGTCGCGGGTGACCTCGCCGATGATGCGGACACCGAGTCCCGGACCGGGGAACGGCTGACGCCAGACGATCTCGTCGGGAAGACCGAGTTCTGCACCAACCTTGCGCACTTCGTCCTTGAACAACGCCCGCAGGGGCTCGACGAGTTCGAAGTCCATGTCGTCGGGAAGACCACCGACGTTGTGATGGCTCTTGATCTTGGCTGCGTCCTTGGTTCCGGATTCGATGACATCCGGGTACAGCGTTCCCTGCACGAGGAAACGGGCGTCGTCGAGACCGACCTTCGCATCCTCGAAGACACGGATGAAGAGTTCGCCGATCGCCTTGCGCTTTTCCTCGGGATCGGTGATGCCTTCGAGTCGATCGAAGAATCGATCGCCGGCGCGGACATGGATCAGTTCGATTCCCTGATGACGCTGGAACGTCTCGACGACCTGTTCGCCCTCGCCCTGACGCATCAGGCCCGTATCGACGAACACGCAGGTGAGTTGCGAACCGATGGCCTTGTGAACGAGCGCCGCAGCGACAGCGGAATCGACACCGCCCGACAACCCGCAGATCGCACGGCCGGTGCCGACCTGGGCACGAATGAGTTCGACCTGCGTCTCGATGATCGACGACATCGTCCATGACGGAGAGAGGCCGCAGCCGTCGTAGAGGAAGTGCTCGAGAACTTCCTGGCCGTGCGGAGTGTGCACAACCTCGGGATGGAACTGCACGCCATAACGACCGGCGGTGCGATCTTCGAATCCGGCGGAGGGCGTATCGGGAGTCGACGCGGTCACCACAGCGCCGGTGGGCGGGATGGTGATCGTGTCGAAGTGACTCATCCACACCGGTTGCATCCGCGGCTGCGTTGCACCGAACAGCAGACTGTCGCTCTCGACGGTCAGTTCCGTGCGTCCGTATTCACCGCGACCGCTCTGGGCGACCTCGCCACCGAGATCGCGGGCGAGAAGCTGCGCGCCGTAACAGATCCCCAGAATCGGAACGCCGAGGTCGTAGACACCGGTGTCGATCGAGGGCGCACCTTCGACATGAACGGAGGCGGGGCCACCGGAGAAGATGATGCCGGCAGGATTCTTGGCCGCGATCTCCGCTGCCGTGATGTCATGCCTGACAATCTCGGAGAATACGTGCGCTTCGCGCACGCGGCGGGCGATCAACTGCGCGTATTGCGCACCGAAGTCGACGACGAGGACCGCACCGGTTTCCAATTCAGTGACCCATGCCGACGCCCTGCGCTTTTTGCAGGACCTTGCCTTCGGTCTGGAGCGCCGGAGCAACCATGACTTCGGCCTTCTGGAATTCCTTCACGGTCTGATAGCCACAGGTGGCCATCGACGTGCGGAGTGCGCCGAACAGGTTCATGCGGCCATCGTTCTCGTTGGCCGGGCCGACGAGGATCTCTTCGAGCGTGCCGCGCGTTGCGGTCTTGACCCGGGCGCCGCGGGGAAGCGTGGGATGGAACGTGGCCATACCCCAGTGGTAACCGCGACCGGGAGCTTCGGAGGCGGCAGCGAGCGGCGAGCCGATCATCACCGCATCGGCGCCGCAGACGATTGCCTTGGCGATGTCTCCACCGGTTCCCATGCCGCCATCGGCGATGACCTGGCAGTAAACGCCGGTCTCGTCGAGATGACGCATGCGTGCCGCACGTGCATCGGCGATCGCCGTTGCCTGCGGGACACCGAGACCGAGAACCGCGCGGGTCGTGCAGGCGTGACCCGGGCCGACGCCGACGAGCACACCGGCGGCACCGGTGCGCATCAGGTGGAGTGCCGCCTGGTAGCTGGCGCAACCGCCGACGATGACGGGGATGTCGAGTTCGCGTACGAACTTCTTGAGGTTCAGCGGCTCGACAGTCTTCGAGACATGCTCGGCCGACACCACGGTTCCCTGGATGACGAGGAGGTCGAGTTCCGCGTCGATGAACTGCTTCGCAAGCGACTCGGTGCGCTGCGGAGTAACGGAGCAACAGCTCACGACACCGGCAGCCTTGATCTCGCGGATGCGCTGACCGACGAGCTCGGGCTTGATCGGCTCGCTGTAGATCTGTTGCATGCGCGCCGTCGCCTTTTCGGTGTCCAGCTTGCTGATCTCCTCGAACAGCGGTTCCGGATCTTCGTAACGCGTCCAGAGACCTTCGAGGTTCAACACGCCGACGCCGCCGAGACGTCCGATCTCGATCGCCGATGCAGGACTGACGACGCCATCCATGGCGGAGGCCATGAGCGGAAGTTCGAATTTGAAGGCGTCGATCTCCCAGGTGATCTCGACATCCTCGGGATCGCGCGTGCGTCGGCTCGGAACGATCGCTATGTCGTCGAAGCCGTAGGCCCGACGTCCCGACTTGCCCATTCCGATTTCGATTTCGGCCATTGCTCGTCCCTTCGAAGGCGATCAGGTCAAAAGTCCGGATCGGGTCGGCCCCGATCGGGAGAACAGCGAAATCGAACCGCAAGGGCCCCTCTCCGCTGGAAAGACGAAAGCTTACCCGCCTGCGCCCGAACGGCCAGCGAGCGGCACCCGCGTCGGCGCCTGAAACCGACCCCGTTCGGGGGGTCGATCAGGTTCCGATGCGATTCGCCCACGGCGTCGGTCGGTCGTCCGGGTCAAAGGTTCCGGTGACGAGCGTCAGGAGATTGCGCAGCATCGCTGCCGTCGCCCCCCAGATCGTGTCGCCCTCGATCTCGAAGAAGAAGATCGGGCGGTCCTCGCCGCCGAGGAACCAGAGTTCTTCGCGGTACACGCCCGGTTCGAGCAGTTCGGCCAGCGAGACGTGCAGCACCGATTCCACCTCGTCCGGTGCCGCCAGCAGTTCCGGCCGATAGGGCAGTTCGGCGACATACGGCACGATGTGCGACGCGCTCGTCATCGTCCTGAGGTGATCGAGTTCCCCGATTCGGGTGACGAGGGACGAGTCGAGGGCGATCTCCTCCCGGGCCTCGCGCAACGCAGTCGACCAGAGGTCCTCACCCGGATCCTGACCGCCACCGGGAAAACTGACTTCGCCCCTGTGGCTGCGCATGTGCTGCGCCCGCCGGGTGAGCACGATGTGGGCCTCGCCGTTTCCGGCATCGCTCACAGTGCCGGCATCACCCACAGTGCTGCCAGCACCGGCAGTGCCTGAAGGGAGCGGCTGGCCGTACAGCGCAGCGAGGACAGCCGATGCCCGGTCGACCTTGCCGTGGGTGCTCGCCCGAAGTGGCTCCGGCG
>WLFD01000187.1 GCA_009703925.1 Actinomycetota bacterium
GTCGAATACGGGAAATCCGATGTCGGTCATGTCCGACAATCTACGACACAGCAGGCTCGTCCGCCATGGTTGTGTAGTACGAAGTTGCCGATTTCTTCCAGGCCCCGAAACAGTCGTGGAAAAGACCCCGGGCCCGGGTGCCCGCCCAATCCTCCGGAAGGAGTTCCGCGGGCAGGGCCGGATCCACGCTCAGGAGGTGCCGCCATTCGTGCGCAAGCCTTGTACGCAGGGCAAACGCGTCACGATCGTCCTTCGGGACCGCGTCCTCGAACTCCTCCAGAAACGCCCGGTGGGCAATCGCAGCCGTTTCCAGATCCCAGGCCAGAGCCACCACTTCGGCGGGGGTCTCGGCGCCTTCGACCGTCGACGCCCTGAACATCAGCGCCTGACCATCGAGATCGCAGGCCTCGAGGATCGCATCGGCCCCCGTCCGGGCCGAGTCGTCGGCCGCGATCCACAGGCCCGGGCCGAGTACGCCGAACCCCTCGAAATCGAGTCCGGTGGCCAGCCTGTCGCGCAGCTGGCGGTCGGGTGGGGTTCCGGTGAGTGCGAGCAGGAGGAACTGCCCGTCCCACGGATGATCAACATCGAATGAACGTTGGAGTCGCGACCATGCGGTGCCGAGCAGCCGCTGACCGGACTCGGAGAGGCGCCAACGCGTGTAACGACCCACCGACTCGCCGATGAGCCAGCCGTCGGAGGCCGTCCGGTTCACCGCTTGCCGCGCCGCCCGTTCTTCGATGCCGAGTGTCTCGAGGGCCGAAACCAGCGTGGAGGTCCAGACCGTCGTCTCGCTCGGTCCCACCCATTGACCGAGCACGCTGATCAGCAGCGCGCGGGCGCTGGGTCCGCCATCGGATCGACGGCGTGTAGGGGTTACGACGACGCCCGATCCACGACTCACGAACATCGATCGTAGGGCGCGGTCTGACCCCGCGGGTCCGACCTGATGATTCAGGCGGGGAGATCGCCCTCGATCTCGCTGGGATGGATGCCGATGAACGATTCCAGATTGAGATGGGTGTTGAGGATCCGGCTCTCCTCCTGCGCCAGCGTGATGCGCTCGAAACCCGGCTGGTGGAGTCCGCGCTGTGCGGAGACCAGCATCGCGAAGTCCTGGTTGAACACGGTTCCGAAGGATCCCGCGTCGATCGCCATCTCCAGCTTCATCGGCCTTGTTCTCGGCGACGCATCGTCGGACGCAACGCGGTCGAACTGGAACACGTCGAGGAAGCACTCGTCGGGGCTGTTCCCCGGGCGGGTGCGCAGGACCGACAACAGGTCCGGGAAGAACAGGACGGTGATGTTCGGAAACACGTTGTACTGATCGAGCGTCATCAGTTCTTCGTCGGTGAATGCCGAGAGGTCGAGGCCCTGTGCGGCCCTCGCCGTGCGCAACTGATCGGCCATCACGTTCATGAGCGTCTGACCTTCGGGGACGACGGGCACGTGACCGGGAGCGGCCGCATCGAGACCGACCCGAGCAGAGAACACCGTGGCGAATGCATCCCAGATCTCCTGGTCGGAAGGCACCGGCCGCAGCCGCGGCGAGGGGCGACCGTAGGGCTGACGACTGCGCCCGACGTGCTCCCACAGCACCTGATGCGAATCGAGATCGTCGTAGATGCGCAGCAGTTCCGGATGCAGACCCTGCACGTGATAGGTCTCGCTGAATCCGTCGGCGGCCGTCTTCCAGTTCGCCGGAACGGCGACCGTGATCTCGAAGCGGCAACGGAAACCGTCGATCGCCTGATGGGCGGCATCGGCCGGCGCTCCACCGAGGTAATCCGCAAGCGGCTCGGCATCCGCGTCGAAGTTGATGAAGACAAGTGGTCCCCACGTATCAACGGCAACGGGCCGCAATCCATAGTCGTCACTGTCGATCACGCCGAAGTCGCGTCGGCTCGGAATCTCCTTGAGGGAACCGTCGAGATTCCAGCACCAGCGATGGAAACCGCAACGAAGCTCCGTCAATCCCGATCCGGAGCCCGAGCACAGTTCGATGCCTCGATGCATGCACACGTTCTGGAACGCCCGGAGTTGGCCCTCGTCGTCGCGCAGCACGATCGCGGACAGTTTGCCGATGGAGAATTCGGTGAAGTCCCCGATGTTCGCGACATCGTCCAGCGTCGCCGCCATCTGCCAGGCCCGAGGCCAGACGAGTTCCTCTTCGAGTTTGGCGAACTCCCCGGAGACATAGCGCGAGGCCGGGACCGTGATCGGGCGGCGCTCCCCCGGACCCGCCCCCTCGGAACGACTGCGCAGGGTGCCGATGACACGCACTGGAACTTCGGTTGGTTCAATGATCTCGTTCACCGCAGCGATCCCCCTTCGGCGCAGATCGACGATGTTGTCACACTCGTCACCTCGCCGTTCTTCCTGCCCTCAGACCGGTCGGCGATGGACCGTGACCGCGTACGTCGAATCGGGTTGGAACGGATCCCCGTCCCACGTCGAATACCGGGCCTCGAGCTCCAGTCCGGCGTCGGCACACCATCCGTCATAGAGATGCGGTGCCGGCCACGTGCCGTTGATCGAGTATCCGGTGATCAGTCGACCCCCGGGTGCAACATGCGCGGCACATCGCCACACCGCCTTCGAACGATTCGCCTCGTCGACGAAACCGATGACATTGCCTGCCGCGACCACAACGTCGAAGGTCCGGCCGAGATCGAAATCCGAGAGGTCTCCGACGTGCCACACCAGAGTCGGCGCGTTCTGCTGCGCGTGCAGCAACAGGTCCGGATCGAGATCGACGCCGACCGTCTCGTACCCCCGCGTCGCCAGCTCGATGGCAACGCGGCCCATGCCGCACCCGGCATCGAGGACACTCGAAGGCTCGAATCGACTGACGAAATCCGCCTCTCCATGCGGGTTCTGGCCCGATTCGGCCATGCGTTTCCAGCGATTCGCGTAGTCGTCGAGATCGACGGTTTCGCGCCAGTGCGACCACTCCGCCGATCCGACGGCCGGTTGATCCTCGGTCATGACGATGTCCTTTCGATTGTGAACGACGCTTCGTCGATCCGGTCGATCAGTCCCCAGCCAAGCGCGGTGGGTGCATCAATCGGATTCTGCTCGAGTGCGAACAACAGGGTCCGGTGTCGTCCGATCCTCCGGGGAATGCTCGAGGTGCCACCGGCTCCGGGGACCAGCCCCATGGATATCTCGGGCAGGAGGAACGTGGCGTCGGGATGGGCGACGACTTCGGCCGCAAAGGCCGGCAGCTCTACACCGGCGCCGACACAGGTTCCGTGAACGAACGCAGTCACGCGGTCGGCAATGCGCGTCATCACCACAGCCGCACTTCGAGTCGTGCGGATCATGTGGGCGGCCAGCGGATCGGATGCCGTTCCGAACTCGTCGAGATCGCCCCCGCTGCAGAAGGCCGGACCGCTGCCCCGGAGTTCCGTGCGCTCGATCGTCGAATCGACATCTACCAGTCGGAACGCTTCGGTGAGTTCGTCGCGCATGCGGGCGCCATAGGCGTTACGGACTTCGGGGCGATCGAGAGTGACCACAAGCGTTTCCCGATCGCGTTCGACCCTCACCACCGCAGTTGTCGGGCGCGGCTTTCGCGTTCGATCCCCGCGCTGCGCCAACCAGCGCCGATGGTCGTCGTTGCCCTGGAGCAGGCCGTAGACGAACGATTCCGCCACGATCGCTTCTTCTGCGGTCATGGGTTCGCCCATCCGCAACAACTGGGCGAGCGCCGTTGCCGCAGCCGGTGACCCGTCGATCGAAGGAGCGAGAGCCCCGAGTCGGGATGCTGTTCCCTCGGGGCAGTGAACCCAGGGGCGGGGTGCGGATGCGGAATCGCACAGCACGATGTCCAGATCGAGGACTCCGGGCGAGGCGGGAACACTCTCCGACGCAACACCGACGACGATCACCGGAACCGGCGCCAGCAGGCGGGCCAGACGCTGCACAACCGAATCGGCGAATGGCTGATCGAGATCGATCGCAAGCATCGGCCTCCCGGAGACGAACCCGGCGATCGAATCATCCAGACCGTCACCCACAAGTGCAAGCGCCTCGGCCGGGCTCAGAGAAGCGATCATGAGTGGACAAGCCTGCCAGCGACGAACGTCATTCGCACATAGGCCCGGTCGGGAGCGAGCAGTGCTGCCCCCAGCGGCCTGTCGAGCAGACACAGATCCGCTTCGGCTCCCGGGACGAGTCGCCGGGCCGGGCCGGCTGGTGCCCGGGGGTCCCCGAGAAACCA
>WLFD01000188.1 GCA_009703925.1 Actinomycetota bacterium
CCCGTGGTCCTCGACCTGAACAGGAAGGCCGCTGCGAAACTCCGCTGTGAATGGCGGATCCGCGTCATCCCCGAAGCGACCCACCTTTTCGAGGAGCCCGGGACCCTCGAGGAAGCGGCGGCCGAAGCCAGCGCCTGGTTCGCCGCCCACCTCACGACACCGCATACGGCGAAGGTGGGGGGCCGCAACCGATGAACGGCGACGAAATCCGTCGCGAGTGCGCGGAGATCCGCGCCATGGCCCGCCCGCTGACCTCGCTCGCCGATCTCGACCCTCTCGTATCCGCGCTGCGGGACAAACGGGTCGTCTGCCTCGGCGAAGCGTCTCATGGCACCCACGAGTTCTATGCATGGCGCTGCGAGGTGACCCGTCGTCTCATCGAGGACGGCGACATCGCCTTCATCGGCGTCGAGGGCGACTGGCCTGATTGCTGGCTTGTCGACCGTTGGGTGCGCGGCCTCGAGCATCAGGAATTCGATGCCCGCCATCTGCTTCTGGAATTCGAGCGCTGGCCGACATGGATGTGGGCCAACGAAGAGGTCGCCGACTTTCTCGACTGGATGCGAACCCAGAATCTCCGCCGCCCGGAAGCACAACGCGTCGGCTTCTACGGACTCGATGTCTATTCATTGTGGGACTCGCTTCGCGAGGTCTTCTCGTGGCTGGAGCGCCACGCTCCCGAGGCCGTCCCCATTGCCTCGAGTGCATGGCGATGCTTCGCTCCGTTCAACGAGGACCCGCAGAGTTATGCGCGCACGACTGCGCTCGTGCCCGAGACTTGTGAGCAGGACGTGGTGAATCTGCTCGTCACAGTGCGCAAGGAGACGGCCGCTCGCGAAGCAGTGAGTCAGGACGCATTCGCCGCCGCCCAGAATGCCGAAGTCGTTGCCGGAGCCGAGCGCTATTACCGGGCCATGGTTCGCAGCAACAGGAGTTCCTGGAACGTGCGGGACTTCCACATGGCCGACACGCTCGATCGACTCTGCGCCCATTGGGGGGCAACGTCGCGCGCTGTCGTCTGGGCGCACAACACACATGTCGGCGACGCCCGCGCCACCGACATGGCCGGGGCCGGAATGGTGAATCTCGGTCAGGTGATCCGGGAACGTCATGGCGCGGAGGAAACCGCACTCGTCGGTTTCGCGAGCCACCGTGGCAGCGTCGTGGCCGCGGCGTCGTGGGGTGATCCCGATCGGTCCCTGCCCGTCCCCGAGGCCGCCCGCGGAAGTCACGAGGACCTCCTGCACATCGCCCTCGACGAGCCGTCGCTTCTCGTGTTTCCCGAGGATCGTTCGGGCCCGTGGCTCTCGGCCCGCCGGGGTCACCGTGCCATCGGCGTCGTCTACCAACCCGTCCGGGAAGCGGGGAACTACGTGCCGACGGTCATGGGCCAGCGCTATGACGCCCTCCTCTGGTTCGAAGACAGCTCCGCTCTCGCTCCCCTCCGTCACGAGCCCAAGCCGAGTGAACTCGAGTTCGAAACCGAGCCGAGCGGGTACTGAGCCCGGAACCGCATCGGTCCGGGGGTTGCGTCGACCACAATGTCGTCGTGTCAGGTGATCAGGATCTACATCGCTTCGTGGCGCGTTTCGAGCCCCTCATGGGAACGGTCGTCGAGATCCGAATCGCGTTGAAGGAAAGTGGTGACGCAGCCGAATCCGCCGTCGCCAACATTGCGGACACGATCGTCGACGAGATCATCCGCCTCGAGGCGATCTTCTCCGCAGTAGACACCTCGAGCGAACTCTCGCGATGGTCTCGTGGCGAGATCGAGGAGCCGGGCGACGAACTCCGGGGTTTGCTCAGAGCCGCTCTCGGGTGGGTCGAAAGATCCGGAGGGCGATTCAATCCGGCCTCGGGAGTGCTCTCGGCCCATTGGCGCGACGCGGAAAGCAATGGCGTACTTCCCGACCGCAGGGTCCTCGCCGAACTTGCCGGAACAATCGTCGCACTCCCGTGGCTGGCCATCGATGGCCGCATCATCCGGACCGGCGACTGCAGCAACATCAACCTGAATGCCTTCGCAAAGGGCTGGATCGTCGATCGCTCGGCGGCGATGGCGATGACCCGGTTCGCCCCTCATGCCGTTTCGGTGAATGCCGGCGGCGATCTCGTCCAACTCGGATCCGAGTCACTCACGGTCGGCATCGAGAACCCGTTGCGTCCCTACGACAACGAACCCCCCTTGCTTTCGGTGAGCCTGACCAACGAGGGCCTCGCCACCAGCGGCGGGGCGCGGCGGGGTTTTGTGATCGACGGCAAACGATACGGACACGTGATCGACCCGCGCAGCGGTTGGCCTGTCGACCACATTGCATCGATCTCGGTGATCGCCACCGATACGGCGACCGCCGACGTGCTGGCCACCATTCTCGGAGTACTCGAACCCGCCGAGGCCCTCGTCGAAGCCGACTCCTACGAGGCGGGTTGCTTCATCGTCGACAGCACCGGCGCACAGTTCATGAACGAACGGTGGCGGGCCAAGATCAGCTCAGAGTGATCCAGATCAGGATCAGCATCGTCACGGCACCGACCGCGGCGACTGCGAACGCCGATCGACGTCTCTTGCGCAGGAACAACTGCATGACCATTCCCGAGAACGCGATGGCAACCAGAAGCAGACCCGAAATGTCGATGAGCCACTTCCAGGAAGAGTCGGCGTCGCGTCCCTTGTGGAGGTCGTTCATGACACCCAGAAATCCCTGCTGTTCGATGACGAGATCGTAGGAGTCCGTGGTCTCGCTGAACGAGACATCGGCCTGATAGCCGGGCTTGCGATAGCTGATCGAACCTTCGGTTCCGTTCGAGTCGAATGCTTCGACCGCACCGGTGACTCCGTGCTCGGATCTCATGTATTCCGAGATCGAGAGGAAATCGACAGTCCCTTTGTCAACGGCCGGGAACGGGAGCATTCCGCTGACCGTCGACCGGGAGACCGAGTCCCCTATCGACCAGGTCGGATGATTGAGCGTGATGCCGGTGATGCCGAAGAACAACACGATCAGAAGTGCCGCCATGCTCGTGTACACGTGAACGATGCGCGACCACTTGTTGGTGCCGCGTTTCAGTTGCTTGACGTCGAGGCCGGTATCCATCAGGGCTTGTAGACGATCGAAGCTGCGGTGAGTTCGCCCTTGGGCGTCAATTGGTCTTCGAAGGGCGCTGTTCCGATCGCGACCGGTTGGCTGATGAGTTCGTAGGGGCCCTTCTCGCGGGCTGCCTCGATGAACACGACATAGTCGCCCTGGGACACCGGCTGTCCGCTTTCATCCGTGCCGTTCCAGACCACCGAGTAGGTGCCGGGGACGCGGGTCGCTCCCGAAGTCGCCGGGGTGGCTCCCGAGGATGCGGCGTACCACTTGCGCATGTCGGACAGGTACTTCTTGCCCTTCGATGTCTGCTCGTACCAGAGGCTGACCGTCGTCACGAGTGCGCCCTGAGGGGTTTCGATCCAGACCGCGATGTACGGGTTCTTCACCGATCCCCCCTCGCTCGAGGCGAAGGTGAAGTCGACGACCATCTCCCCGCCCGCAGGGAAAAGCGGCCCGCTCGCCGTTGTCGGCGAGGAAGTGCCGGCAGTCGTCGGCGATGCTCCCCCGGTGGTCGAGGTGGCGAAGGCGGATTTGTCACTGCTGCTACCGCCGCAGGCGAGAGCCGGAACGGCGAGCGCTGCACCCAAGGCTGCCGCCCCGGCCAGCATCGACCGGCGGGAGATTTTTTCGTAACGGGATTCGGACGAGGACATGAAATCGATCCTAGGACCCGAATTCCTCCGATTCCGTTAGAGCGGGGTAAGAGTTCGTCTCATCCAGGTTGGGTATTTTGAAAGTCTCAGCTATTGCGCAATGGGGCCAGCGGTAACTTGCGGCATGACCTTTCCCGGCGGAAATGGCAACCGGATACTCGCGGCGGCCCTACTGCTTCTTGCACTTGCAACACTGGTTTTCGGCGAGTTGAGCGGCATCACGAATCTTTTGGGAGAAGACGAGCAGGCCATCACCTGCCGTACGGGCGAGACCGGTGCAACCGGCGCAACCGGACCCCAAGGACAAACCGGCGCAACCGGCGCAACCGGACCCCAAGGACAAACCGGCGCAACCGGCGCAACCGGACCCCAAGGACCAACCGGCGCA
>WLFD01000189.1 GCA_009703925.1 Actinomycetota bacterium
AAGATGGCGGGCGGCGATCCTGAGAGCCGCACCCTTGTCGCCGACGGATTCCGCAACGAGTACGGCTTCTACACCGAGATCGCCGCGACGGTGACGGTGAATACGCCGCGCTGCTGGTATGCCTCCATCGCTGATGACAACGTCGAGTTCGTACTGCTGATGGACGATCTTGCGCCCGCCGAACCCGGCGTGCAGGTCAACGGTTGCTCCCGTCCGGAATGTGAACTCGCGGTCGTCAACCTCGCGGGGTTGCACGGTCCGCGCTGGAACGATCCGGCACTTCTCGAAATCGGCTGGATGCGCCGGGCTGATCGCGACAGCGCCGAGTTCTTCTCACAGGTGCTCGCCGGAGCGATTCCCACTTTCATCGAACGTTTCGGCGACCCGATGGCTCCGGGAGATGCCGACCTCATCGCCACGATCCCGTCCCGCATCGCCGACTGGCAACTCACCCGGCCGGAGCGATTCAGTGTCACGCACGGCGACTATCGCCCCGACAACCTGATGTTCATGCCCGATGGTTCGTCGGTCTCGACCGTCGACTGGCAGACCCTCGGCATCGGCCTTCCGGGGCGCGACATCGGTTACTTCCTGGCGACAAGTGTCGAGCCCGAGATCCGTCGGACCAGCGAACGCGAGCTTGTCGCCCGCTATCACGAGGCACTGCTCTCGCACGGCGTCACCGGCCATTCGTTCGACGAGTGCTTCGAGGACTACCGGCTGGGCGTGGTCCAGGGTCCGCTCATCACCATCCTCGGTGCCGTCTACGCAACGGCCGAGCCGACTCCGGCCTCCGATGCCATGTTCCTCGCCATGATCACCCGCAGCTGCGCCGCCATCCGCGATCTCGACCCGTTCTCCCTGCTCTGACCCCAAAACGCCCGCTGGCTCGTTTCTGGTTGCCGGAGCAACCAGAAACGAGCCAGCTTGAGTTTTTGGCCGTCGGGCGCAGGGCCCGGCGTCGCTGCCCGGCTCAGGCCTGCAGGAAGTTGATGCCGGTCGGGGCCACGTTGAAGACCTCGGAGGCCATGCGGGCCCCGATCTTGGTGGCGTCCCACTTCTTGTCACCGCTCTTGATGGTGACGCGCTCGCGCCATCCCTGCATCCAGATGATCTGGTCATAGAGGGCACGGATGACCTGACCGTTGACGTAACCGGCCTGATCGCTGGCGAGCCAGGCGACAAGCGGTGACGAGTTGCCTGGATCCATCGGATGGAAATCGTCATCGGCGATCGCGTCGGGCTCGAAGGCTTCGCCGGCACCCGGCATGGTTGCCGTGATGCGGGTGAGTCCGGCCGGGCCGATGCAGTTGACGGTCACGCCGGAAGCAGCGAGTTCCTGAGCCAGGGTGAGGGTCAGACCGGCGATTGCAGCCTTTGCCGTTGCGTAGTTGGTCTGGCCGAAGTTGCCACCAAGACCTGCACCCGACGTCGTGTTGATGATTCGTCCGGCAACCTTTTCGCCGGCTTTGGCCTGCGCACGGAAGTACACGGCTGCGAAATGCGACATCGACCAGGTTCCGCGCACGTGCACGTTCATGACCGCATCGAAATCGGCAACCGGCATGTTCCAGATCGCGGCATCGCGGACGATGCCCGCGTTGTTCACGACGATGTCGAGACGACCGTAGGTGTCGATCGCCTGCTGCACGAGCTCACCACACTGCTCGTGATCGGTGACGTTCGCGTAATTCGGGGAAGCCTCGCCACCGCGTGCGGCGATGAGCGCAACGGTTTCATCAGCGGCGCGGCCTTCACCTTCGCCGTTGACACTGCCACCGAGATCGTTGACAACGATCTTGGCGCCGTGCTTGGCCAGTTCCATGGCGTGACCACGGCCGATGCCGTGTCCTGAACCGGTAACGATGGCAACTTTGCCGTCGAGCATGCCCATGAGCGGAATTCCTTTTCGTCGATCCGATCGCCATCCGGTCGGATGGCGGAACGCGCCGCACAACATCGGGCACAGGTCCCGGGCGGCAACTTCGTACTATGTACTAGCAGCACGAGGGCATCTCGCCCGAATGGCCGGATCGGCCAGCGATCTTCCGGGGAGCCAACACGTGAACGACAGGGTCTACACCCACGAGTTCATCGACATCATCGGGCCGAACCGGGCCAACTACATGCACCACATGACGGCCAACTGGAGCCCGATGGCACAGGAGGACCGGAACCAGAAATGTTTCGGCGTCTGGGGCACCGTCGGAACCACCGGGCATTGGCCACAGGTCGTGAACATGTGGGAGGAGGCCGGCTTCGACGGTCTCGCCGAGGCCCTCGGCCATGAACTCGGCCGCCCCACCCTCCAGGATCCCAAACTCGAGCGATGGTGGCTCGAGGCCTCCAACTTCCGCAGCGGCGGTTTCGACCGGGTCCTCATCCCCGCTTCCTGGACCCGGACGATCTCCGAATTGTGCGCCGACGGCGTCAGCGGTGTCGCCTACGCCCACGAAACCATCCAGCTCGATCCCGGCGGTGCCGACGACTACCTGTCACGGGTGCGCGACGAGGGCATCGCCGCCCACGAGCCCTTCGGCTGGGATCTGGTCGGGGCGCTCAAATCCTCGATGCACAACGATTCCGAGTGCATCGTCATCTGGGCGATTCCGTCGTGGGAACAGTGGGCCGAATTCGAAAAGGCCGTCTACGCCGATCCCGCCCTGAAGGCGTGGCGCGATCTCCAATGGAACGCGAAAGGCTTCGAGCGATTCCTCATGTGCGATGCACCGCTCTCACCGATGAAGATCGGCCGCCAACCCGCCCGCACCGACAGCGACAAGGAGTGGACGGACTTCTAGTCCCTCCACCATCAGGAGAAACCATGCACCTCCGGGATTCCGATGCAGACGCGACTTTCCGCGCCGATCTGCGGACGTGGCTCGACGCCACCGTGCCCACCCTTCCTCCCGAACCCGATCCGCGGGACTGGCCCGCCCGCCGCATCCGCGACGCACAGTGGCAGCGCCTTCTGTTCGATGCCGGTTATGCGGGCATCAACTGGCCCGCCGCCTACGGAGGGCGGGGCGCAACGCCTACCGAGCACCTGATCTTTCTCGAAGAGGCTGCGGCCGCACACGCCCCCGATGTCGGCGTCTTCTTCGTTGCGCAGATGCATGCCGGCCTCACGCTGATCGCCGAAGGGACACCGGAGCAGCAGGCCCATCATCTTCCCGGGATTCTCAACGGTGATCACGTCTGGTGTCAGGGATTCTCCGAACCCGAGGCCGGAAGCGACCTCGCCAGTCTCCGCACCCGAGCCATCCGCGACGGCGACGATTACGTCATCACCGGACAGAAGATCTGGACCTCGCATGCGATCGTCGCCGACTACTGCGAGATGCTCGTTCGCACGGATCCCGATTCGCCGAAGCACAAGGGGATCACATGGCTCATCGTTCCCATGGACTCTCCGGGCATCGAAGTGCGACCCCTCGTGACAGCACAGGGATCGGCCGAATTCGCCGAGCTCTTCCTCGACGAGGTCCGCGTTCCCGTCTCGAACCGCGTGGGTGACGAGAACGACGGTTGGCGCGTCGCCAACGTGACGCTCGGCTTCGAACGCGGCACCGGATTCGTGGGCGAGATGCTCGATACCACCAACGTCATGAACGAACTTGTCGGCATCGCCCAGCGCACTCCGCGTGGCAACGGAACCGCGTGGGACGACATCGGCATTCGCCGCGACCTCGGGTACATCGCAGCGGAACTCGATGCCCTCTGGGCCTTCACCAAGCGAAACGTTTCGCAAGGAGCGAAGAGCGGCATAGCGATGGGTAACGGTTCGGCATTCAAGGTCGCCTACGGAAGCGTCGTGCACCGTCTCGGCGACATCGCACTGCGGGTTCTCGATCGCTCGTCGTTGTCATTCGATGATGTCGATGGCGAACCGACCGCTGCCCAGTTGCACGGAAAGTTGAAAGGCTTCGCCGTTTCCCTTGGCGGCGGAACGTCACAGATCCAGCAGAACATCATCGCCGAGCGCGTGCTCGGCCTTCCCCGGGAGCGTTGACCAGTGGATCTCGATCCGAATGACGACCAGCGTGCACTGCAGGAAATGATCTCCCGTTTCGC
>WLFD01000019.1 GCA_009703925.1 Actinomycetota bacterium
ATGCCTCGAAGTTCGTCGAGGACATTGCGGCGCACGCTGCAATCGGTGTGAGCGCACTGACCATCAATCTGCCGGGCGACACGCGCTCGGCATGGATCGAGAGTGTCCAGTGGCTCGGCGCCGAAGTAATCGCGAAGATCGGATCCTGAGCGGATCTCCGCCAACCCGATGAACGACGATGACGCGACCGGCCACGGTGCGGACAAGGCTCGGCCTCGGGTCGTGGACGGGCCATCGGGGACAAGGCTTGCAGTAGCGGCGCTTCGCGCCGGTGACATTGTCGCCATTCCCACCGAGACCGTTTACGGACTCGCGGCCGACGCAACCAATGAACACGCCATAGCGAAGATTTTCGCCGTGAAGGGACGACCGACGAATCATCCCCTGATCGTTCACATCGGCTCCGCCGATCAGATCGATGAATGGGCGGTCGGCATTTCCGATCATGCCCGCGCGTTGGCGGACGCGTTCTGGCCCGGACCGATGACCTTGCTGCTGCGTCGGAGCGCGAAGGCGATCGACGCGGTGACCGGCGGGCGCGACACGGTCGGGTTGCGGGTGCCGGCCCATCCGGTTGCGCTCGAACTCCTGAAGGAATTCGCAGGCGGTGTGGCGGCTCCGTCGGCCAACCGGTTCGGGCGGGTGAGCCCCACGACTGCCGCTCATGTGGTCACCGATCTCGGGACCGACATCTCGCTCGTGCTCGATGGGGGTCCGTGCACGGTTGGCGTCGAATCCACGATCATCGACGTGAGCGGAGAGACCCCCGTGGTGCTTCGACCCGGGGGACTGAGCCTGGAGATGATCTCCGAGGTGCTCGGTTTCCGCCCGGTCGTCGAGCAGCCTTCTGCCCCTGTGGGCGAGTCGCGTGCCCCCGGAACCCTGGCGATGCATTACGCGCCGAAGGCGCGGGTCGTGATCGCGTCGATGGCGACTCTTTCCGAAACATTTGCAGGCATCCTCGGCGCAGGTCCGGGAACGGTGGGGCTGCTTTCGCCAGCGTCTGTCGGCGATGTTCCGGATGAAGTCGTCGTACTCGAACCCGCCGGTGGGCCGGAGGACTACGCCGAGGTTCTCTATGCGCGTTTGCGACAGGCCGACCGGCTGGGATTGGCGGTACTCGTCTGCGTCCCGCCGTCGCCGGAGGGTCTGGGTCTCGCTGTGCTCGATCGTTTGCAACGCGCCGCCGCTGCGGGAATGTCGGCGGGAGAGTGAAGCGCTAAGCGGAGACCGTGACGCGGCGGGTGTGCCATCCGGTGGCTCCGTCGGGTGCGACCGGCGCTTCATCGCTCGTCTGCGTCTGCCCTCCGTTGTCGGTGGCGCGCACGCGGATCCTGTGTGCACCGGCAGCCGCTTCCCACGGGTGCACCCACTGGCGCCAAGTACCGTCACTCACTGCTGGTCCGAGTTCGGCGTCGGTCCATGGTCCGTCGTCGATCTGGACCTCGACCCGCGCCACTCCGGCAGGAGCCCATGCGACGCCGGCGATCGGGATGGTTCCGGAACGGAGCGAACCGGAAGACTTCGGCACGTCGATCCGGGATTCGATCTTGACCGGACCCTCCTTCGACCAGCCGAGAGGGATCCAGTAGCCGTTGTACGTATCCCATCCCGTGAGTTCGATGGTGCTCAGCCACTTGGTGGCCGACACATATCCATAGAGGCCCTCGATGACCAACCGTGCCGGAAACCCGTGATCGGGGGGCAACGGCTCGCCGTTCATGCCGAGGGCGAGAAGCGCCGTGCGACCGTCGAAAACCGCAGCGGTCGGAAAACCGGCGGTGAAGCCGTCGAGCGAACGGCCGACGATCTGATCGCCGGCCGACTGGACGCCGGCGCGTTCGAGAAGGGATCCGAGTGGGATTCCCTGCCACACGGCGGTGCCGATGAGATCGCCACCGACTCCGTTGGAGACGCACGCGATGGTGAGCGGAACCTCGACTTGCGGGAGGGCGAGCAACTCGTCGTAGGAGAACTCGAGCGGGGTGTCGACGAGGCCGTTGATCTGGAGGCGCCAAGTGTCGAGGTTCACGTTCGGTGGGTAGAACGCGGTGTCGATCCGGAAGAACGAATCGTTGGGCGTTATGAACGGCGAAAGACCGTCGACGCCGAGACCGGATGGTTCGGTGAAGGTGATCGGCTTACCCGGAAGAGTCTCGGTCGGAGGGGGCAGGGTCACGTCCGGTGCGCTGGCCTGGCTAGCGGGCTTCGAGCGCAGGATTCCTGCACCGGTGACAACGGCGATGCCTCCGGCCCCGGCCAGACCGGCCCATTTGAAGAACGATCGACGGGTGCCGGCAACCCGGGTTGTTTTCTGGGGACGAGGCATCGCGTTCTCGGAAACGGATCCTTCTGTCGGTTCGCTGGACGGCGGAGGAACTGTCACCCCCCAACCCTTGCCCATGGCAGCGGCTCCCCGGGGGTCGGGCCTGATTTTTCCCGGTCCATTCACCCTGCTGGCTCGTTACTGGTTGCCAGGGCAACCGAAACCGAGCCAGCAAGAGGGGTTGGGCCGGGAGCGGGGGGTCGGGCAGGAAATCTGGCGCCGCGACCTCCCTACCGACCGGTCGGTAGGTTAGGGTTCCGCATCCGCAGGACCGAGAAGAAAGCCAGTCGTGGATCATCAAAACCCAGTTCAAGTTGCAGAAATCCGCGACAATCAGCCCTTGTCGTCAGGCCGCACCGCCGCCGAGCGTCATCGCTTCGAGCGTTCGCCCGATGAGCGCATCAACCGGGTTTCCTCGATCCCGTTCTTCCTCGTCCATGTGCTCGCTGTCGTCGGCACCATTGCCTTCGGGATCACGCCGAGAGCCCTCGTCCTGTTCGTGGTGATGGTGTGGGGCCGCGAGTGGTTCATCACCGCCGGCTATCACCGCTACTTCGCCCACCGCTCCTACAAGACGAGCCGCGGGTTCCAGCTCTTCCTCGCCCTCGGCGGCGCCATGTGTGTTCAGAAGGGCCCGCTCTGGTGGGCCGGTCATCATCGCGATCATCATCGCTACAGCGACACCGAACTCGACATCCACTCGCCGAAACGCGGGTTCCTCTGGAGCCACATGGGTTGGATCCTGTGCGACAAGAACTCCGAGATCCCGTTCGATCGGATCAAGGATTTCGCCAAGTATCCCGAGCTTCGGATGATCGACAAGTGGAATGGTGTGTTCCCGTGGATCGGTGGCATCGGTTGCTATCTGATCGCCGGCTGGTCGGGCCTGTTCTTCGGCTTCTTCATGAGCACGGTTGTGCTCTGGCACAACACGTTTCTCGTGAACTCGTTGGCTCACGTCTGGGGTCGCCGTCGTTATGTCACGGGTGACACGAGCAGGAACTCGTTGTTCATCGCCATCACGACGCTCGGTGAGGGCTGGCACAACAACCACCACTACTACCAAGCGTCGGCCCGCAACGGCTTCTTCTGGTGGGAGCTCGACGTCACCTGGTACGTCCTGAAGGTCCTCAGCTGGGTCGGCCTCGTGCACGATCTCAAGGTTCCGAGCGCGCAGATCCTCGCGTCGAACCGTTTGGCCGATGTGATCGAGCCGGAGCTGGAGCCGGTCGAAGCCTGACGATCCCGTCCGACGGGCCGACGATGGTTCAGTCGGCCCGGTAGTTCAGTCGGCCCGGTGACGGGCGTTCATGAATCGAACGGTTCCCGTCTTGGAGCGCATGACCAGTGACTGTGTCGTGATGACTCCGGCCGTGTGGTGAACGCCTTTGAGGAGTTCGCCGTCGGTGATTCCCGTGGCGGCGAAGAAACAGTTCTTGCCGTCGACGAGATCGTCGGTGCCGAGCGCTCGGGTGAGGTCGTAGCCGAGGGCCAGAGCCGCTTCGCGCTCGTCGTCGTTGCGCGGCCAGAGCCGGCCGAGGAGTTCGCCACCCATGCACTTCAGGGCGGCAGCGGCGATGACGCCTTCCGGGGTTCCACCGATACCGAGAAGGATGTCGGCTCCGGAGTCGGGCCATGCCGTCGTGATGGCTCCGGCGACATCGCCGTCGGGAATCAGTCGGATGCGGGCACCGGAGGCGCGTACTTCGGCGATCAGGTCGTCGTGACGATCGCGCTCGAGGATGACGACGGTGACGTCGCGCACATCAATGCGCTTGGCCTTGGCCACGGCTTTCAGATTGTCGGTCGGGCTGGCGTCGATGTTGCAGACGCCCACGAGCTCGGGGCCGACAGCGATCTTTTCCATGTAGACGCACGGACCCGGATCGAACATCGATCCCTTTTCGGAGAGCGCGATCACCGCAAGGGCGTTGCCGCGGCCCTTCGATGCCAGCGTCGTGCCATCGATGGGGTCGACAGCGATGTCGACCGAGGGGGGAGACCCGTCGCCGATGCGCTCGCCGTTGTAGAGCATCGGAGCTTCGTCCTTCTCGCCCTCGCCGATGATGACGGTTCCGTCCATCGGCACGGTTCCGAGGGCGAGACGCATGGCATCGACGGCGGCGCCATCGGCACCTTCCTTGTCACCGCGGCCCATCCAGCGACTGGCGGCCATGGCGGCGGCTTCGGTGACCCGAACGAGATCGAGGGCCAAATTGCGGTCAAGAGGAGCTCCAGGCATGCGACGAGGATACTTCGGAGATCCTCCGCAATCGGTTTTGCCTTGTGCGGAGCGGGATCCCGGGCTTTCGAGGACCTGCGGAAACCCGGCCGCCGACGCTCCGCGTCGGGGCGGTCGGCAGTACTGTCGACGCCGTGGTGGTCCTGTCCGAGCTCGAGATCTTCTGTTCCCGACCCCATGCGCCCACCCGCAGGGTGGCGCTCGGAACCTCCGCGCTCCCTTGCGATCCGCCCCCGGGCTTCGGGGGGATCCTCCTCGGAGGCATCGTCGCCAACTTCATCCCGGTGATCGATCCCGAAGTCATTCCCGATCTCAAACGCCTCATGCGCAATCTCGAGGATGGTCGACCGGTGTCGCAGCCGATCCTGCGGCACCGACTCCAGGTCGACACCGTTGGACTCAACTCGGTCCGACATCGACTTCTGGGCGAGGGCGAACGGCTGTCGTTCGACTTCGACTCCAGCGGTGTGGCCGAGCAGCAGGTGCTCGGCGCGGTATACGCAGCAGCCGAACTGGATGCGGCCACGCGCCGGTCGGTCATGGGGACGATCAGGACGGCGATCGACTGGGTCGGTCCGGTGGGTGCCGATCTCATCGCGTCGCTGAGTGGAATCCGGACGGGCGGAATGCTCGGGCGGATGGCACTAGAGAACCCGATGGCGTGGGCCCTTGATCAACTCGGCTTCACGCGGCCCGACGAGGCCCCGTTGCTCCGGGCGGGGATCGCCCCCGATCCGAGAGATGTCCAGCGCCGCTACCGGGAGATGCTCCGCGAGGTGCATCCCGATCACGGGGCTGCAGCCGAAGGTGCGGCGCAACGGATCGCGGAACTCGGCGAAGCGCGGCGCATACTCACCGGGCGATGAGTTCTGTCGGAGCGTTGCTGCTCGCTCCGGGGGCAGGAGCCGATCGCAACCATCACACGCTCGTTGCTGTCGAACAGGCGATGGTCCCGATGCCGACGGTGCGGATGGACTTCCCGTCGCGGAAGGCGGGCAGACGATCTCCCGATCGTGCTCCGGTTGCCGTTGCCGCAGTGGTCGAGGAGGCCGGCCAGCTCGTCGGTTCGGCAAGGATCCGCGCCAACCGGCTCGCGCTCGGTGGTCGGTCCTTCGGGGGCCGGATGTGTTCGCTGGCGGTTGCCTCCGGACTCCCTGCAGCCGGACTCGTCCTGCTGAGTTATCCGCTTCATCCGCCGGGCAAGCCGGACAAGCTGCGGATCGATCACTTCGAATCGATCGATGTTCCCTGTCTGTTCATCGGCGGTCTCAAAGATCCGTTCGGAACTCCGGATGAATTCGACGAGCACACCCGGCTCATCGCCGGCGAGGTGACGCAGGTGTGGTTGCCGGGCGGGCACGACCCGCGCAACTGCGACGAGGTGATTGCGGACGAGGTTCGCAAGTGGCTCGCAACATTGCGCTGACGCAGCTTCAGTCTTCGGGATCGGTCCCGTGCCGGTCGGAGGGATTGAGATCCTCGAGTTCGCGGCGAGCCGTCTCCGGGTAGAACGCGAGGATCAACCCGATGAGCATCGCAGGGCCGATGGCGAGGATGGCGATGGCGGGACCGAGTCCACCGATGCGGTCGGCAAGCCATCCGGCGAGAAGGAGTCCGGTGCTGCTACCGACCACGCTCACGACCTGAAGTCCGCCATTGGCGGTACCGCGCTGACTCGTCGGGAACAGCTCGGGTCCGTAGACAGCGAGCGCGGGGATCGCGATCGCTCCGATGATGGAGGCGACGATCGACGCCATCCAGAGCGACCAACCCCAGGAGAGATATGCAACCACGGTGAACCCGACTCCGCCCGCAATGCCGAGCGCACCGATGATCCTGCGGCCGTGTCGATCGGCGAGTTTGCCGCCGAGAACGATCCCGATGCCTCCGGGGGTGTTCGTGGCGAGGACGAAGACGGCGATCCCGATTCCGGAGAACCCGCGTTCGGTGCGGAGGAACTCGTTCAGGAACTGCGCAGCCGGGGCGAGGAACAGCGACCACAGAAAGCCCGACGCGGCGAGCAGGATGAAGCGACCCCAGTTCACCGATCGCGACGGCTCCTCGGTCTGGTCGGGGAGTACCCGACCGGCCGTGCGTTGAGTGAGTGCGACAGCGGCGTCGGCCAGATCTTTCTGCCGGGAGAACCGGTGTGTTTCGGGCAGGCGTTTCCCTATCCGCCAACAGGGAATGATGAACAGCAGGGGAATCGCATACGCGACGCGCCAGGCCCCGGTGGCGACATCTACGTAGACGAGGTTGGTCACGCAGAGGCCGGCGCCGAGGGCTGCCGCCATGGTGAGAACCGAGACGGCGAATGCGCGCGCCCCTGCGGGCATCTCCTCGACGGCGATGATCGCGATCACGAGGCCGACGACGGTCGACAGTGACCGGGCGAAGGTCTGGGTCGTACCCAACCACCACATACCCGGAGCGAGGGCTCCCAGCGCGGTGAACGCGCAGGCACCGATGACCGATGTGATGAGGACGATCCGGCGACCTCGGCGATCGGCGAACGCCACCACAACCATCGACATGAGCACGCCGATCCTGACGGTGGCCAGAAGGGTTCCCTGGTCCGAGGTGGAGGCACCGAACTGTTCGGCGGCATAGGTCAGGGTCTGGGAGATCAGCGTGCCGAGATATCCGGCGAACGCACCGAGCACGCAGAGGAGCGACAGGATCGTGGCGGCCCGGGCGGTGAGCACCTCGGGTGGAGCCCACCACGGAACCTTGCCATCGGGTTTTGGCGCCTGCCGGAGGTGGAAGCGCAGGGCGAACCGGAAGATCCCGCCCCAAAACGGAACGGCAAGTCGGTAGTCGATCCGTTCGTCGACGTCGACGAACGATCGGTCCGAACCGTCCTCGGCCGGCGAACCGACGTTGATCGTGCGGGTCCACTCGAGGAACGGTCCGGTCCGGGCGGTGAACACGAGTGTCCCGTCGCCGGCGACTTCGGGATCCGACTCGTGGACGATGTCCCGGCGGGGTTGTGACCAATTCCGGACGTCATCGGGTCCGATCCGGTGATGGTGGGTGAGTCGGGTCATGCCGATACTCCTGCGATCGCAGTTGCGAGGCAGGCTCGATGAGGGTTGGACGCCGTGTTCGAACTCAGGGCCTGGGCCCGAACTCGACGCCGTTGTTCCGGCCGCGCTTGAGTTCGAAGAAGTCGGGCAGATGCAACGCGCCGGAAAGGATCTGCCAAAGGGCATCGGCATCCGGTCCGACGGGTGGCGGGGAAACGATCGGTCCGAAGAAGCCGCGCCCATGCAGCGGTGAGGCGATGATCGGTGAACCCACATCAGGTCCGGCAAGTTCGAGGGCTTCGGTCACCGAGGTCGTGATTGCCGAGTCCCAGCGGGCATCGTCGGCGGCGTTCATGGTCTCGGCAAGATCGAGTCCGACCGCAGTCACGCTGGCAATCAACAGACTGTCGTCGGGCGACGCTTCGTCATGATGGAGACGCGCTCCGTAGTCGGCGAAGATCGCCGCAACCATGTCGTTGCGCCCGTCGGCACGTAGTGACTCGAGAACGCGGGCCAGGCGGCGGCTGCACGCGAGTCGGGGTCGGAAGTGCTCGGGAACATCGCGGTCCTTGTTGAGTTCCGCGAGGCTCAATGTTCGCCATTCGACGTCGACTCCATGTCGAGTCGAGACATCGACAAGCCACCGACTGGTGTTCCAGGTCCAGGGGCAGCATGCGTCTGCGAAGAACTGGACGCTCGTGATGGGGGCTGACATGGCGAAAGTCTCGCACGCCCGGTCCGGGAAACCGACTGTCGGGTGCCGGACCGTGGAACTGGTGATTCCGGTCCCTAGAATGCGGGGGTGCGCACTCAGGTTGAACAGGTCATCGAAGTCATCCGCCCGGCGATTCAGGCCGACAACGGCGATGTCGTGCTTCACGACGTCAACGAAGAAACCGGCCTCGTGACCGTGGAACTCATCGGAGCGTGCGTTTCCTGCCCGGCTTCGACTGTGACCCTCAAGGCGGGTCTCGAGAGGATCCTCAAGGACCGGGTACCCGGCGTCACCGAGGTCATCGATGCCGGTGCGGCAAAAGCAGAGATCGGCGAGACGCCCGTTTCCCTGTGAGCAGCCTGTTCCCCTCCGCACTGTCGTAGCGTGTGGGCGTGGATACGGTCCGTTCATCTGATCCGGTTGCGCTTTTCTCGAGTGCGCGGAGCGGCGATCGTTCGGCTCTGGCCCGACTTGTCTCGATGCTCGAACGGGGCGGACCCGAAGCCCGCGCGGTCAGTGGCCTGAGCCATCCATTGAGTGGTGGAGCGGTCACCGTGGGCATCACGGGTGCTCCCGGCGCCGGCAAATCGACTCTCACCTCCGCTCTTGTCGGTTGCATCCGGGCGGCGGATGAACCCGTTGCCGTTCTCGCGATCGATCCGTCGTCGCCGTTCACCGGCGGGGCGATTCTCGGTGACCGCGTGCGCATGAGCGAACACTCGCTGGACTCCAATGTATTCATCCGGTCGATGGCGACGCGTGGTCATCTCGGCGGTCTGTCACTTGCGGTTCCCGAGGCATCGCGCCTTCTCGACGCAGTCGGCATGCCGTGGGTTCTGATCGAAACGGTCGGGGTCGGCCAGGTCGAGGTCGAGATCGCCGGTGAAGCCGATACGACGGTCGTTGTCGTGAATCCGGGCTGGGGTGATGCGGTTCAGGCCAACAAGGCCGGACTCATGGAGATCGCGGATGTCTTCGTCGTGAACAAAGCCGACCGTCCGGGCGTCCGGGACACGATCGGCGACATCGAACGGATGCTGTCGCTGCGCACCCGCGACGGATGGCGCCCTCCGATCATCTCGACGGTCGCCACGACAGGTGATGGAGTCGATGAACTCTGGCAGGCGATGAGAGATCACGGTGACTGGTCGGTCCAATCGGGACAACGCGATCTTCGTCGCGCGAAGCGTCGCGAAACGGAACTCCGACGAATGCTCGAGGTCAGGTTGCTCGAGCGGGCCGCAGCTCTCGCCTCGGGCGACCGGTGGACGACCGCACTATCCGAAGCTGCGTCGGGGCGGGCCGATCCGTGGGACGCGATCGACGATCTCCTGAGCTGAGTGCGCTCCGATTCGATCCACCCGGGTCGATCGGATCCTTTCTGTGCAGATTCGGTGCCGGTCGCTCATGGCCGCTGCACTTTTGCCGATTGCCCTTCGGATGCGACGCGGCGAGCGCGCGCGGATCGGAGAGGAATCGATGGAGTTCGCCGGAGAACGGATGTCTTTCCCGAACGCGCGGCCGGCCTCGAAGGCCGCGGTTGTTGCGGTCGTGGCGGTGGCACTTCTGACGGCGGGCTGTGCGACGGTCTCCGGAAAGGCGACGACCGATGACTCCGCGATCCCGGAACCGAACATCGCCATTGCCTCGGTCCAGACTTCCGTCGCGACCGTCGCCCCGGTTGTCGATGTTGCTCCGGAAACAGCGATCGCCGGTGCCATCGATGCGTTCTGGGTGGCCTACCTCGCGGCTCACGATCCCCCGAATCCCGACCATCCGGCGTTGAATGATGTCGCCATCGGCGAGGAACTGGCGCTTCTGAAGGAGCGCATCTCCGCGCGGCGACGCGTTGGTGAGTCGATCAGGCGATCGGAACGGGATGCGTTCACGAGCACAGTGAGAATCCGTTCGCTCGCTGCGGAAAGCTCGGTTGTGGAGGTCTGTGTATTCGACGACCTCGTGATCGTCGACATCCTGTCGGGAAGGGTGGTGAACGACGAGGTCGGCACCTACCGATTCGAGATGTCGATGGTGAAACGGGACGGTCGCTGGCTCGTGGGTTCCAACCGGATCGTCAGCTATCGGGCGGGAGTCGACACATGCGAACGTTGAAGCCGCTGGTTGTTGTCGTCCTGTTGCTCGCCGCGGTGACGACGACGGTGCTCGTTCCGGGCGATGGCGCCGATGCGGGAGGAGCGGAGAGTTCGGGATGGGGAACGATCACCGACGGCTCTCCCGAGGCGGTCGTCATCGTCGCCGAATCGGGAACGTTCGCCTCGTGGTCGGGAACGCGGCGGGGCGGGGCTCGATGGACCTGCGGGTATTACACGGTCGATGCGCTGCAGACCTCACCGCTGGATTTCGTCCTGGCCGTTCGCTGGTTCGATGGCCCGGTCGCACCCGTCGCCGGGTTCTTCTACGTCCTTGCCTGCGACGATGAAGCCGGCAACCGGGTGAGGTCGACCTATCTCCAGTACAACCCGGGCGATCCGTTCGGCGGCGTGGCCGCAGTGGAACGTACGGTCGAGGAAGCCCGTCGCAGGATCGAACTGGAGCCGCCGGTGTTGGCGATGAACCCCTCCCCGACGCAGTTGGCGGGGATCCCCACCTGGTTCTGGATCTCCGAAGGTTGGAACGACCGCTGGGCGACCGCGTCCATCGGAGCGGTTTCGACGACGGTGCATGCGCGTCCATTCGGTGTCGTCTGGGACTTCGGTGACGGTACGAGGATGATCTGCGACCGCGGTGTCGCCTATGACGTGTGGCGTCTTCCGCGGGATCAGTCCAGTTCCTGCACACATGCCTATGAGAGGACGACGGTCGGTGAGCCGTTCGGGGCCGTCCTGATCACGGCCACCTTGCACTGGGCGATCGACTGGTGGTCTTCGGGCGGCGAGTCGGGAACGCTGGGCACATTGTCGCGGTCGTCGACTGTGGCGACGCGGGTGATCGAGGCGCAGGCTCTCGTCCGCTGAACCGGCCCCCGGCATTTCGAGGCCCATCCGGGGGAGTGTCGAACGGTAGGGTCGGCGACGTGACCGACGAACTCGTGACTCTCGAACGTGGTGAAGATGGCGTTGCACTTGTGCGACTGCGCAACGGCAAAGTCAATGCGCTTTCGTCGGGGGTGCTTGTCGCCCTGAAGAAGATTGCGGAGGATCTGACCGAGTCTCCGGCCGGCGCAGTGGTCATTGCCGGTAGCGACAGGATCTTCGCCGCCGGAGCGGAGATCGCCGAGTTCGGTGGCCCGGATGAAGCGCTGCGCATCGGGCGACTCTTTCTCGAGACTCTCGGTGCCGTGGCCGCCATTCCTTCTGTCGTCATCGCCGCAGTGAACGGACCCGCCCTCGGTGGCGGATGCGAACTGGCTCTTGCGTGCGATCTGCGCATCGCGGCCGACAACGCGAAGTTCGGTCAGCCGGAGATCCTCCTCGGGATCATCCCGGGAGGTGGGGGCACGCAGCGACTCGCCCGTCTTGTCGGGCCGTCGCGCGCCAAGGACCTGATCCTGACCGGGCGTCAGGTGCGGGCCGAGGAGGCGCTTGCGATCGGACTCGTCAACGAGGTCCATCCGGCGGCCGATGTGCTCGGTCGGGCCCTTGCACTTGCGGCGGAACTCGCCGCCGGGCCGGTTGCCGCCCAACGACTCGCGAAACAGGTCATCGATGCCGGACTCGAAACCACGCTCGATGCGGGTCTGGAACTCGAGCAGGAAGCGTTCGTCGCCGTCTTCTCGACCGAGGACGCCCGTATCGGCGTCGTTTCGTTTCTCGAGTCCGGTCCGGGAAGGGCGATCTTCACGGGTCGCTGAACGGAGGTCCGGTCCGGACGTGGATAGGGTCGATTCGTGACTGCTCCCGTGACCACGTGTTACCGACATTCGGATCGCCGGGCAGGGGTGACCTGTCAGCGTTGTGATCGGCCGATCTGTCCGAGTTGCATGGCGCAGGCATCGGTCGGATTCCATTGTCCCGAATGCACGCGCAGCGCAGCCCGGACGTCACCGGTCATGCGTATGCGCGATCTGCAATCGGGCCGACCGATCGTCACGCAGGTTCTCATCGCACTCAATGTTCTCGGCATGCTGGCCGCAGCCGCCACGGGTGGTTCGCTGTTCGACGGTGGCGGGACGGCAACGGAGAACGGCCTGCTCATCGGGTACTGGGAGACCACGGAGATGACTCGCTTCGGGTTTGTCACGACACCCATCGGCGTGGCCAGCGGTGAGTGGTATCGGGTGTTCACGGGCGGATTCCTGCATTCCGGTCTGCTCCACCTCGGCATGAACATGCTGCTGCTCTATCTGCTCGGCACTCAACTCGAACCGCTACTCGGCAAGGCCCGATTCCTTGCTCTCTATGTCGCGTGTCTTGCTGCAGGATCGTTCGGTGTGCTGCTCGTGTCTCCCACCGCAGCGACGGTCGGTGCTTCGGGCGCGGTGTTCGGCCTGATGGGTGCGGCCGTGATCGCCCAGCGCCGTGCCGGCATCGACATCTGGCGAAACGGCATCGGTGGTCTGGTGCTCATCAACCTGTTGATCACGTTCGCGGTACCGGGAATATCCGTCGGCGCCCACGTAGGGGGTCTCGTCGCCGGCGTGCTCATCGGTGCGCTGGTTTTCGCTCTCGACAGCGCCGTGCGTGCGCCCCTTCTCGGTACCGCAGTGTGTGCGGTCCTGACCGTGGCTCTGGTCTTCGGGTGCATCTGGGCCGCCGGCCAGTGGGCCGATCCGGTCCTCAACTTCTGAACGAAGCCTCAGGGCCTGTTCACCTGTCGTTGCTCAGGCGGCTTCGACGATCGACTTCAGGAGGCGAAGGTTCCGCTTCCAGATGAGCTTGAGCAATTGCCCGCCGACGAGGGCGCCGATGGGACCACCCATCCACCAGGGAAAGCGAAGATCTTCGCGCCACGAGAATGTGGTCCGACCGGGGGCGGGGGAGTCGAGGGTGAATTCGCCGGTGCCGGTGACCATGCCCACATGACGGACGCCCATCGTCCGGGCGGGAACCCAGGTCGTGATCTCCATCTTGTCGGTGAGGCGGAACGGCCCGACCTTGGTGTCGCAATCGAATGTCGTTCCCTCGCCGGACGTGTTCGGCGATGTGAAACGGATGGCCACCGCATCGTGCATCCAGTCGACATGGTTCTCGACGTGGCGAACGACGTCCCAGACCTGTTCGGGGGTTGCATCGATGACGGTACGAACGTTGATCTCGGCCATGGGTCGAGGCTAGGCCCCTGAAGCGCCGGCGGTCGGATCGTGGACCGGGGACGGGTGTCGGAGGCGTCGGTAGACCGAGACATGGCGCTGGCTCAGTTCGGTGAACGGAAGACCCCGCCAGTCCTCGTGACGAGTCTCGAGTTCGAGTCCGGCGGACGCGGCAAGCTCGTCGAGTTGCGACGGCGAGAGGTAGCGAACGGACCATGCGCGTACGTGAACGTGACCGTCAGCCAGTTTTTCGATGTGCCGACCCCTGATCGTCTGGGACTGCGCATCGTGATCCGTCGACGTGATCACTTCGCGTTCGCTCTCTACCCGGGCCTCCGCGAACGCCCTGTCGGGAACCGAACCGGGATCGGTGGGAACGAATGCCTCGATGACGAGTCGACCTCCGGGAGAAAGAACCGCCGCGGTTTCGGCGAGACAGGCCGTCTGCAGTTCCTCCGTATCGAGATTGAAGAACGTGTTGAAGGCGCAGAAGGCGAGCGGATAGCCCCCGATCGGAAGCCCCCGCGGGTCGGATCGAAGGATCGCCCCGAAAGCCGCCATGTCGGCAAGTACGCCGTCGACGGTTCCCTCGGGGTTCTTGAGCCGCAGGCGCTCGAGCATCGCGGCCGAAGCGTCGATTCCGATCACCGCGATCCCCGATTCGGCAAGCGGGATGGCGAGTCGTCCGGTGCCCACGCCCAGTTCCAGCACCGGTCCGGCCCCGCTCAGGTTCGCCAACGCCCGAACCGCCCCCGGCGTGTCGAAGAAGTCTGCGTACCAGTCGTCGTAGACGTCGGCGAAGGCATCGCCATAACCGGCGGGATCGTGGACCACCCCCCGAGTCTGCCTGCTGTGGGCCGGCCCGCTGTGCGCCGGTACCCTTCCAGATCATGGATGCCTATCTCGATCACGCCGCGACGGGACCAATGCGTCCCGAGGCGATCGAGGCCATGCTTCCGTTTCTCGGGGATCGTTTCGCGAATCCCTCGGGTGCGCATCGCTTGGCGCGGGATGCGCGGCGGGCCATCGACGAAGCCCGGGACGAACTCGCCGAACTGGTCGGAGCGTCTCCCGGCGAGGTGGTTTTCACGGGCGGCGGAACCGAATCGGACAACCTCGCGGTGTTCGGTGCGGGGCGGGCGGCATCCGGCCCGGTGGTCACCGCAGGTCCGGCTGACGACGTGGCACGGTTCGGGCGGGCGGTATGCAGTGCGATCGAACATCACGCGGTGCTCGATGCAATCAGCGAACTCGATGGCGCCATGGTGGCCGTCGACGAATTCGGCCGTCTCGACCTCGGCGCCCTTTCGGCATTGTTGATCGACGAGGCCGACCGCCACGCCGGAGGTGAGGGGCGCGGCGTCCGCCTCGTTTCGGTCATGGCCGTGAACAATGAAGTGGGCACGTTCCAGCCGCTCGACGACGTGGCCCGGATCATGAAGCGTCACGCTCCGGGAGCGGTTCTCCACACCGACGCGGTGCAGGCTTTCTGCTGGACCGATGTCGCGGTGTCGTGCAAGAGCGCGGATCTGCTCAGCATGAGTGCGCACAAGTTCGGTGGGCCGAAAGGTGTCGGTCTGCTCGTGGCTCGTGAAGGCGTTGCCCTCGGCGCCCGTCAGGTCGGCGGGGGCCAGGAGCGCGGGCGGCGATCGGGAACACAGAACGTGGCCGGAATTGTCGCGATGGCGGTTGCGGCCCGACTGACCGCGGCTCATCGCAACGCGGAGATTGCGCGCCTCGGAGCCCTGCGGGATCGACTTCTCGACGGATTGCTCCAACTCGTTCCCGGTGCCATTGAAACTGCTGCTGTGTCTCCGGCCGGGGTTCCCGACCGAACCGGTCGGGCCGCCGGGATCGCCCATATTTGCATCCCCGGTGTCGAGAGCGAGGCCCTTCTTTTCCTTCTGGAAAGGGGCGGGGTCTACGCCTCCGCCGCGTCCTCCTGCTCGAGTGGAGCGATGGAGGAGTCACATGTTCTGGCGGCGATCGGCGTCGACCCGTCGATGGCCAAAGGATCCCTGCGTCTGTCGCTCGGATGGTCGAGTACCGACAGCGATGTCGATCAGGCCCTCGCCGTGATCCCGCCCGCTGTCGAGCGCCTTCGCACGTTCGGGATCTAGGAGTCGGTCATGCAGGTACTCGTCGGAATGTCCGGAGGCGTGGATTCGTCGGTTGCCGCCGCGATGCTCCGCGACGAGGGACACGAGGTCGTCGGTGTCACGCTGAAACTTTGGGGAGGCGAATCCGACTCGGGTTGTTGCTCGGTGAGCGATGTCGACGACGCCCGGAGGGTTGCCCAGCAACTGGGTCTCGAGCATCTCGTGTTCAATTTCGGGGAGGACTTCGACGAACACGTGGTCAATCCTTACGTGGCCGATCACGCCAAGGGGCTCACGCCCAACCCGTGTATCGAGTGCAATCGCCATCTCAAGTTCGACAGGCTGCTCACCCGAGCGCGTGCGCTCGGCTTCGATGCGGTGGCGACCGGTCATCATGCACTGGTGCGTCCGGTCGGTCCCGGGGGAGCTCTCCGCATCTGCCGCGGTGTCGATGATCTGAAGGATCAGAGCTACGTGTTGCACATGCTGACGGCGCAGCAGCTGGCGCAGGTGTTGCTCCCGATCGGATCGCTCACCAAGGACGAGGTCCGCTCCCGCGCTATGGCCCTCGGGCTGCGCACGGCGGGCAAGCCCGACAGTCAGGACGTCTGTTTCATCTCGCATGTCGGTGGCGGTCGACGCTCGTTCCTCTCGGACCGAATTCCGCTTCATCCCGCCCGCGTCGTCGACAAGTCGGGAGTCGACGTTGGCGAGGTCGATGCTGTCGAACTCGTGACGGTGGGGCAGCGGCGAGGCCTTGGCGTCGTCATCGACGGCCGGCCTCGCTACGCGATCGATGTCGATGTCGATGCGCGACTCGTCGTCGTCGGGGAACCCGAAGATCTCGACGTCACAGGTCAGTCATTGAGCGGATTCACCTGGGTCGATGAAGAGGCTCGTCTGCATGCACTGTCGACCCCTTCCGTGACAGTGCAGACAAGCGCTCACGGCGAACCGATCGCTGTGGCGACCCTCGCTTGTGAAGCCGACAACAGCGCTGTCGTGCAGATCGAATGGACCGCCCCCCGTCACCGGGTGGCGCGCGGTCAGAGCGCGGTCGTCTATGACGGCGATGTCGTTCTCGGTGGTGGAATCGTCAGCTGACGACGAGTCGGCGTCGCTTCGCCTCGTCGAGGACCCATCCCGGTCGGCTCGGCGTGAACAGGACAGAGCGCACTTCCACGGGGGTGATGATCGCTTTTCGATCGCGTCTCGGGGGTGCAGGGATGATGTCGTCCGGTTCGGTCAGCGTGAGTTGTAACGCCAGACCGAGCGCACCCACTGTCAGGTCGGTGGCATCGGTTCCCTCGACAGCAGGTCCGACCGACGCGATCCGGTGACGTTGGGTGAGCATCCCGTCGGTGAGCGCCATCTGGTCGACGAGAACCATTCCGGCGGGAACGAAAACGACCCAGCGCTTCGACAGCTGGTGCAGAATCCGGATGCTCGCGGCGGCGACGACGAATCCGACGACGGTGATTGCGATGCCAGCGGTCCACACGTGGGCGCCCAGCAACAACGGCCCGGTGATCATGCCCGCAACCGCAAGGACCCATGCGATCTGGATCGGTCCGAGGGTGAGCACTCCGGGCGGACGGAGCGGAAGGCGACGCTCGTCGCCGTACGAGGAACCGTTGACGAACCGGTCACCGACGACGGCAGAGAGGGACACGACAGCGGACAGCGACGCGATGGCCATAGCGACGGACTCGGCGGTGTCGGCACCGTCGGGTGCGACGACGGCAGCCCAGGCTGCGGCGGCAAGGGCGGCGGGGGCCAGGATGCGGATCGTCGTGAGGGACACGGTGCTGGGAACGAGGGCCGCCGCCAGTCCGATGGCCCAGAAACCCCAGAGCCCCAGCGATGCGACCAGCTGCACATCGCCGCTCCGGGGGTCGAGGGCGTGCCCGAAGGACGGGCCGGCGATGAAGGGGAGGGTCACCCAGATGAGGGCCGGGGCCCAGCGACCGAAAGTGCGCGATGCGGAAGTCATTGACATGAGATTTGCCTATCGGGGACCATCCTCGCTACTAAGTGACCTGAGGCACAGCTTCGGACTCCCGGTCGGAGAGTTCGCTGGAGCGGAAGGTGGTGGGTGAATGGGACTCGATCCAACGTCGGGAGACCTGTCGCGAAGGGCCGCCCTTGCACATCCGTTCGGGGAATCGCAGTCGTTCGGAGAACTGCGATGATTCACCGCGCGCCGATCACGATCCTCCCCACCGGTCTGGCGACCGGCATCGGTCATCTGCCGCATTTCGATCCGGGTGATGCGGTGGAGTTCGTCCTTCGTCATTCGCCGAAGTTGCCGTTCGCTCCCGCCCTTCCGGCCCGCTCCCGTCGGGAGGGAATGGTCGCGCAGGCGGCGGCCGGAGTCCCGGGACTCACTGTCCTCGAGAATGGATCCTTGGAGATCGACCGCAGCGCGATCGATCCCGAGGCCCCACTCGACCGCGACGTCTTCTCCGGTGACGCGTACGTCGGACTCCGGGCCTTCCTCACCGCAGTCGCCGACCGCGATGGCCCGATCAAGGTTTCGGTCACCGGTCCGGTGACGTTCGGAATCGCCCTTCATGCCGCCGGACTCGATGCCGACCTCGCGTTTCGCCTTGCCGGTTCGGTCGTGCGGCAGCGCATAGCGGCGATGGTCGATCACGTCCTGTGCCGGGTGCCTCAAGCCCAGATCGTGGTGTTCGTCGATGAACCGGCGATGGGTTCGCTCACCGAGGAAGGTTTTCCGATCGGCCCGACGGCCGGCGTCGACCTGGTCTCCGGGGCAATGGCGATCGTCGAACCCGTTGCGATCACGGGATTGCACTGCTGCACACCGGCCGATTACCGACTCCTTCTCGGGACCGGGCCGCGCATCCTTTCTGTTCCCCTCGATGGCGGCATCGAACGACACTCGGGGCTTCTCGGGGATTTCCTCGACCGCGGTGGCTGGATCGCATGGGGTGCGGTTCCGACTGATGGTCCGGTGGGCACCACGGTCGATCGACTCTGGCGCCGGTTGTCGAAACTCTGGAGTGATCTTGCCAACGAAGGTTGCGACCCGGCGCTGTTGCGCACGAACGCGCTGATCACGCCGGTCTGTGGACTTTCCCACCATGGGGTGACCCAGGCCGAACACGTCATGGAACTCACGTCACAACTGGCGCAGCGGCTTCAGGCCCAGGCCAACGGCGTCCGCATCTCGGTCGGTGCCTAGGACCACATCCTGACCTGCTGCTCCGCAACGAGTCGGTCCGCCAGCGCGGATCGACTCGGCCCGGTCGGTAGTCTTCGCCCGTGAACGACATGGATCCTGCCGAGCGGGTCGAGGAACTCCGATCCATCATCCGGCATCACAACCGTCTCTATTACGAACAGGACTCACCGGAGCTTCCCGACTCCGAGTTCGACCTGTTGATGCGCGAGTTGATGGAACTCGAGGAGTCCTATCCCGAGTTGGCGACGGATGATTCCCCGTCGCGCGTGGTCGGTGGTTTCGCGTCGACGACCTTCGACCCCGTCGAGCACCGCGTCCCGATGATGAGCCTGGACAACGTGTTCTCCGCGGAGGAACTCGAAGCCTGGGGAGGTCGACTTGCCCGACGGGTCGACGAGATCGGCGCCAGCGGTCGCACCGTCGAACTTGTCGCCGAGTTGAAGATCGATGGTCTGGCGGTTTCGATCCGTTACGAAAACGGTCAACTCGTCCAGGCTGCGACCCGCGGCGACGGCCGTACCGGCGAAGACGTCACGGCCAACGTCCGCACGATCTCGGTGCTTCCGCACACCCTTCCCGCCGGGGCCCCCGAGGTGATCGAGGTTCGCGGTGAGGTCTACATGTCGATCGAGATGTTCAAGGCGCTGAACGACACGCAGGCCGATCTGGGCAAGCCACTCTTCGTGAATCCCCGCAACACGGCGGCAGGGTCCCTGCGTCAGAAGGATCCGGCGGTCACGGCATCTCGAAACCTGTCGTTCTGGAGTTACCAGTTGGGCGAAGTTGTCGGTGGGCCCGAACTCGCGAATCATCACGAGACCTTCGAGTTCCTCGCGTCGTTGGGGTTCCCCGTCAACCCGGAAGTGACGGTCCTCGGCTCGCTCAACGATGCCTACGCGCACTGCAACAAATGGGAACAGCACCGGCACGATCTGGCCTACGAGATCGACGGCGTGGTCATCAAGGTCAACGATCTGGGCCTGCAGCGCGAACTGGGGGCCACCGCCAAGGCGCCGCGGTGGGCCATCGCCTACAAGTTCCCACCGGAAGAGCGCACGACCAAGCTTCTCGACATCCAGGTTTCGATCGGTCGCACGGGCAGGGCCACGCCGTTCGCCTGTCTCGAGCCGGTGTTCGTCGGGGGATCGACTGTCGCTCTCGCAACCCTGCACAATCAGGATCAGGTCGGCGTGAAGGATGTGCGCCCCGGCGACACCGTCATTGTCCGCAAGGCCGGCGACGTGATTCCCGAAGTCGTCGGCCCGGTTCTTTCCGAACGACCCGACGGACTCGAACCATGGGTGTTTCCCACGAACTGTCCTGTATGCGGGCACGTGCTCGTGCGGCCCGAGGACGAGTCGGTGCATCGGTGTCTGAATCTCGCGTGTCCGGCACGTGTGGCGGGAGCCATCGAACATTTCGCATCGCGCGGGGCCATGGACATCAAGGGTCTGGGTGAGCAACGGGTGCAACTGTTCTGCGAACTCGGACTGCTCCGCGACGTCGGTGACGTGTATGCGCTCGAGGCCGACCGACTCCGGGAGATCGACAAGTTCCAGGATGTCTCGGTCAACAAGCTTCTCGATGCCATCGAGGGTTCGAAATCGCGACCACTCGCAAATCTTCTGGTGGGCCTGAACATCCGCCATCTGAGTGGAGCCGGGAGTTTGGCATTGGCCACGCATTTCGGTCATCTCGACGCGATCCAGAACGCCTCGGAGGAGGAACTCGCCGCCGTCGAAGGGGTGGGGGCGGTCATCGCCCGTTCCGTCCACGATTGGTTCGCCGACGATTCGAATCTGGGAGTCGTGGCGAAACTGAGGGCTGCGGGCGTGAACCTCGAGGGACCGGCGGTGTCGGAACTTCCGCAGAATCTCGTCGGCCTCTCGGTCGTGGTCACCGGATCATTGGCGGGCTTCACCCGTGACGAAGCCGAAGTGGCCGTGAAGGCCCGCGGCGGCAAATCCCCGGGAAGTGTGTCGAAGAAGACCACCGCTGTCGTTGTCGGATCCGATCCGGGTGCGTCGAAAGTGACGAAGGCCGAGGAACTCGGAATTCCGATCCTCGACGAAGCCGGTTTTCTCCATGTGCTCGAGACAGGTACGTTGCCGGGCTGACAACTCGTGTCGAACAATCAGGGGGATCCGTGTCCATCGAAGCCGTTGTGTTTGATTTCGGGGGGGTCTTCACCTCGTCGCCGTTCACGGGACTGCACGCCTGGCATGTCGAGAGGGGCAACGATCCCGCCGCGGGCCTCCGTTCGGTGTTCGGACCCTATGACCAGGACACCGACCATCCGTGGCATCGCCTCGAACGCGGCGAGATCGCCCTCGAAGCGGCGGCAGAGCAGATCAAGGTGATCGCTGCCGAAGAAGGAATGGACCTGGACCTGCGCGAGATGTTCGGTGCTCTCGGCGGCGAGAACGGAGCGCGGACCGATGTCGTCGAACTCGGACTCGATCTTCGTGCCCGCGGTTACCGAACGGCTCTTGTCACGAACAACATCAAGGAGTTCTCGGACGGTTGGCGGGCGATGATTCCTGTCGACGCATTGTTCGAGGTCGTGATCGATTCGTCGGCCGTGGGCATCCGCAAACCGAACCCGTTGATCTACACGATGGCACTCGATCAACTGGGTGTGGCGGCCGAGAACTCGGTGTTTCTCGATGACGCGGTCGGCAACATCGACGCGGCGAGGGCAGTCGGAATGCACGCGATTCTCGTCGAGGACGATCACACCAAGGCATTCACCGAACTGGATCTGCTGCTGCGCAGCTGAACAACCGGTTCAGGGGATCGACGGATTCAGAGAACCGTGAAGCACCAGGTCTGGCGGCTCGCCTGAGCCGGCCCCTTGGACGACATCCAGTACGTCGCCGACAGGCAGTTCTCGCCGGTTGGAAGTGACTCATAGATCTTGCCGGGTCCGGGCTTGTAGGTGATCTGGTTGAGCGGGGCGACGACGTTCACCTGGTCGAGGGGGAGAGGTTCGCCGTTGAGGGCGATCGTCCCCTCGTACCCGGGGGCGAGGTCGATGCCGATGATGTCCTGCTGCAGAATCTTGGCCCCGGCTGTCGGTATGAGCCGTTCGATGGCGCTGTTGTTGAGCGTGCCGGACCCCTCGGATGCCTTCTTGACGAGAACGTAGACACTCCCGAGAACGATCACGACGAGGAGCGCGTAGGCGAGGTGGCGGGGATGGAACCGTCTCCCTCGTCCTTTCGGGGGCTGCCCGGACGATGTTTGTGTCGAAGACGGTGTTTGTCCGGAAGTCGACGATGCGGAGGCGGCGGAAGTCACGGGGACAGTTTGCCTCCCGCAGCGCGCCGAACGGCAGTCGGGGTCGGTGGCGATCGGGTCGGGCCGGGGTGACCGAATCCGGAACAGCCAACAACTACCCTCGGGGAGTGTCCATCTCCCGCGCCTCCGACCGGGTCGGTCAGGTACTCGGGGGTCGCTACCGGTTGCTCGCTCCCATCGGCACCGGGGCATCCGCCACCGTTTACCTCGCCGACGACGTGGTTCTGCGTCGACGTGTCGCGGTCAAGGTGCTTCATGATGCTCTCGCCGGAGACTCGTCGTTCCTGAAGCGATTCCGGGCGGAAGCGCAGGCCGCTGCGGCGTTGAACCATCCGAACGTGATGGCGGTGCACGACTGGGGACAGGGTGACGTTCCCTATCTCGTCACCGAGATGCTGGCCGGCGGATCGCTTCGGGGACTGCTCGACACCGGGGCCCGACTCGACCTCGCTCAGACCCGGCATATCGGTATCGAAGCGGCCAACGCCCTCGATTACGCGCAGCGCCGCGGGTTCGTCCACCGGGACATCAAACCGGCGAACCTCCTCTTCGACGACGAGGCCCGACTCCGGATCGCCGATTTCGGACTGGCGCGTGCCCTCGCCGAAGCGGCATGGACGGAACCGGCCGGAGCCATTCTCGGTACGGCCCGCTACGCCTCACCCGAGCAGGCGCAGGGCGCCGTTCTCGATGGACGCAGCGACGTCTACTCGCTCGGTCTCGTCCTGATCGAGGCCGCGACCGGGCAGGTTCCGTTTGCGTCCGACACGACGCTGGGTACCCTGATGGGTCGCGTCGACAAGAACGTGCCCGTTCCGGCCGCGCTCGGTGCATTGGTGCCGGCACTGCAGGCGGTCGGAGTGCCGAATCCGGCTGATCGCCCCGACGCGGGCGAGTTCGCCACGATGCTCATGGCTGCCGGTGATCTCGGGCCCGTTGCTGTGCTCCCGCTGGCCGGAACCGCAACCTTGCAACCCGACGAACTCGATCCGCGCGAGCCCACGACGATGTACGTGCCGGAAAGTGCGGTCCTCGCAGGTGCGCTGCCCGAGTCGGTCGGTGCCACCGGCGTGGTGTTCGTCGCCGATGGCGTCAACCAGCCCGCCACCCGCGTCATCGAGAGACCGGCATTCGATCTGGATCTGGCCCTCGACGATTTCGGCTCGGGCGGTCGGGGTTCCGACGAAGGATC
>WLFD01000190.1 GCA_009703925.1 Actinomycetota bacterium
CGGGCTCCCCGTCGTGACGTTCTTTCACGGCGGTGGCTGGGTCGTCGGGGATCTCGAATCGCATGATCACTGCTGTCGGGTGATCGCGAGCAAGGCCGAGTGCGTGGTTGTCGCCGTCGACTATCGGCTCGCACCGGAGGCGAAGTTCCCCGCGGCGATCGATGACGCCTGGGCCGCGACCGAGTGGGTTACCGCCAATGCCGAGGAACTCGGTGTCGATGCCTCGCGTCTTGCCGTGGCCGGAGACAGTGCCGGCGGCAATCTCGCCGCGGTGGTCGCCAACATGTCGCGGGATCACGAACATGTCGAGATCATCCAGCAGGTGCTCATCTACCCGGTCACCGACGGTACCTGTGATCGCCCCTCGATGACGGAGAACGCCGAGGGGTACTTCCTCACCCGCAGCGCCATGGACTGGTTCCACGATCACTACACGGTCACCGTTGCCGATCTCGAGGATCCGCGCTATTCGCCGATTCTTTCGGATCTGGCCGGTGCACCTTCGGCAGTGGTCCTCACGGCCGGGTTCGATCCGCTGCGCGATCAGGGCAACGCCTACGCCGCCAAGCTCGTCGAGGCCGGCGTTGACGTCGACCATGTGGAGTACGAGGGCATGATCCACGGGTTCTTCTCGATGGACGAAGCGATCGACGTGGCCGCCGATGCCCAGGACCAGGTCGCCGCCGCCCTCAAGGCGGCCTTCGCTTCCTGATTTCGGTACCGATCCGACAGTGACATTCGACAATGACGAAGGCCCCGGGGAAACCCCGGGGCCTTCGTACGTTCTGGTGGTCGGGACCGGCGTCGATCCGGTGACCTACCGCTTTTCAGGCGGCCGCTCTGCCTACTGAGCTACCCGACCGTGGGTACTGCGATTCGCATGCAGAACCGTATGGATCCAACCATACGGTCCTGCGGCATTGATGGCGGTCCCGACGGGATTTGAACCCGCGACCTCCGGCTTGACAGGCCGGCGTGCACTCCAAACTGCACCACGGGACCACGTACATGTCTTGTCTTTGCATCCTTCAGTGTGCTGCGTTGTCACCGCAGTGCACTTTGCTACTTGTTGCTTGTGTTGCTGGTACTTCGGGTGTTGCGTGTACTGCCTGACTGCTGCGTACCCCCAACGGGATTCGAACCCGTGTTACCTGCGTGAAAGGCAGGCGTCCTAGGCCGCTGGACGATGGGGGCTCTCCTGCCGCTGAGGCCTGTTGACCTTAGCAGCAGCCCCCACCGCCACCGCCAATGCAGATCTCAACGACCTGCGGTGGGGGCGGAATCGCTGAGAGCCTGAATCACGATTTCGAGCAGCCAGCCGAGGAATTCGTACAACGCCCACGCCGGAAGATCGGGATCGTCGTGATCGATCTCGGGCATGTGGTTCTCGATCACGTCGAGTCGGGTTCCGAGAACGAGACGGACCGTGTTGATCCCGATCATCCATCTGTCGAGAGTGACCCGGTCGAGTTCGGTGTCGAACGCGGTCTCGCCGACGCGGGTGAGGATCTCCCTGCGCGTGCGAAGCAGGTCGCTGTGCACGAGAGCGCGGTACTGGGCCTCGATCTCGGGATCCGACGCGTGACCGACCGGGAAAACGCGTCGCAGGAGCGGATTCGCATCGTCGTCGAGCGCGGCGACGACGTCCTCGCAAACGGCGCGCAGCACCGAACGCTCTTCCTCCCCGAGGTTGACCGCGAATCGATCGGGACCCTTGGTCTGGATCGTGCGTCGGAAACCGAACATCGATCAGTCCTGTTGCATCGTGGCCCAGAGGCCATGTTCATGAAGGCGGAACACGTCGAGTTCGGCCTTCTCCTTGGAACCGCTGGAGACGACGGCGCGGCCCTTCTCATGGACGTCGAGCATCATCGCCTGTGCCTTTTCGAGGCTGTAACCGAAGAGCTTCTGGAGCACGAAGGTCACGTAACTCATGAGGTTGATCGGATCGTTCCAGACCAGAACGACCCACGGCTTCTCCGTCTCGGACTCCTGTCCGATATCCGGTTCGTCGATCTCGACCGGGGCGGTCGACGACGCGCGCGTCGACGGACGCTTCATGCCGGAACCGTCTGTTCGATCAGCGGTTCGGTCGGTGATTCGAGAGGTCGGGCCCGGAGGCTGAGGTGGAAGCCGAGCACCGTCACCCAGATGACGACACTCCCGAACACGTGGAGGATGACAAGCCACGGAGGAACTCCCGTGAAGTACTGGATGTAGCCGATGGCACCCTGAACGACGATCGCACCGACGAGGAGTCGGGCGTGGCGATCGACGGATGTCGGTGCCCCGGTCTTCCGCAGGACGACCAACGTGACGATGGTGAGGGCGAGGAAGATCCAGACAGCCGCACTGTGGACGCGGGCGACGGTGTCGAGCGCGAACGAGAGCCGATCGACCGTTTCGTCTCCGCCGTGTGGGCCGGTGCCGGTGACGATCGTGCCGGTGAGGATGACCGCGGAAGCGGCCACAACGAGCACACGGCTCAGGGTCCGGACATTCGGGGTCACGACGGGCATGGACGGAACGGAGGCGTATCGGCCGCGTTGATGGAGCACGACGGCGTTCCAGACGAGCACCATCGAAAGAATGAAATGGGCGATCACGAAGGGCGGTCGAAGCTCGAACAGGACGGTGAGGCCACCGAGAACGATCTGGCCGATGACTCCGGCGACCAACCCGAGGGACCACCAGGTGAGATCCCGGCGCCGGGGCTGGCGAACAAGTGACCCGAGAACGGCGACGATGACGGCGGCGGAGACCAGGCCGGTGATCATGCGGTTCACGAATTCGATCATGGCGTGGTACTCGAGCGGGGCGACGAGGCTGTTCTCCTCACAGGTCGGCCAGTCGGAGCAGCCGAGGCCCGATCCGGTCAGCCGTACGGCCGCGCCGGTCACGATGATGAATACAAGGGCTACCAGCGCGACGAGCGTGATGCGCTGGTAGGCCCGGGGGGAAAGGCGAGGCAGGCGCACGTGTTCGATCGTACGGGATGGGGCGATCAGGGCCACGATTGTCCGGCCGGCGGGGAGCGGCTCTACGATCGGAAGCGATGGAAACCGTCGCGCAAGCCCCTCTCCGTGCGCGAATCGGCGGTTACGTGGCGCTCACGAAACCCCGGATCATCGAGCTCCTCCTGATCACGACCGTCCCGACCATGGTCGTGGCCGAGCAGGGGCTTCCGCCCATCTGGCTCATCGTGGCCACGGTTCTCGGCGGCACGTTCGCCGCCGGCGGGGCCAACGCCATCAACATGTACGTCGATCGGGACATCGACGCGATCATGAAACGGACGCGGAACCGACCGCTCGTCACCGGGTTGATACGGCCGAGAAACGGGCTGATTTTCGCCATTTCGCTCGAAATCGTCGCCTTCGCCTGGCTGTGGGCCTTCGTCAATCTCCTGAGCGCGGTTCTGGCCGTGGCCGCATGCCTCTTCTACGTCTTCATCTACACGCTGTGGCTCAAGAGGACCTCGAAGAGCAACATCGTGATCGGCGGCGCGGCGGGAGCGGCGCCGGTGCTGATCGGCTGGTCCGCAGTCACCGATTCGCTGGCGTGGGCGCCGATCGTGCTCTTCGCCATCATCTTCTACTGGACCCCACCCCATTTCTGGGCCCTCGCCATCCGCTACAAGGACGATTACGCGGCCGCCGATGTGCCGATGTTGCCGTCGGTGGTCTCGCTCCACGAAACGGCTGTCCGGATCCTGATCTACACCGTCTGGCTCTGGTTCCTCACCCTCGTCTTCGCCCCGATCGGTGACATGGGTTGGATCTACTGGGTCGCCGCCGGCGTGCTGGGAGCGGTTTTCACCGCGTTCTCGGTGCAGCTTCTCCGGGATCCCTCGACCAAGCGGGCGATGCGCCTGTTCACGTGGTCCATCACGTACATCACGCTTCTTTTCGGCGCGATGGCCCTGGACCAGCTCGTCCGGTCGGGCCTGTGACACCGAAATCGGTCGATCAAACCTGTCGATGGTTTTCTGCGACGCCAGCGGCCATGTGTAAAGTCGAAACTTGTACTTCCGTCTCTCCGGAGCCGGTCAGTC
>WLFD01000191.1 GCA_009703925.1 Actinomycetota bacterium
CTTCGGCGGCGCGCACGAGCGTGCCCGCATTGCCGGGATCGCCGACGTCGACAAGAACGAGAATCGGTCCGTCGAGCGCCGTCATGGCGTCGAGATCGACGACACGCCTGGGCGCAACGGCGAGGACACCCTGCGGAGTCGCCGTATCGGACACCCGGGCGAATACCTCGGGTGCGATCCCCCAGACCGGGGTGCCGGCCGACGAGGCGAGAGTCACTGCCGTGACAAGCGCCGAGTTGTCATCGGCCCCGTTCCAGGCATCGACATCCACGTAGACCTCGTCGAGCTCGATTCGCGCCGCCAGCAGTTCGCCGAGCGCCACCGGGCCTTCGATGACGAACAGACCCGCCTCGATACGCGCCTTACGGCGCCCGGTCAGGCGCCGTAAGGAAGAAACACGTGGATTGCTCGCCGCCAATGGCGTCGGCTCGACAGCCACCGCAGTGAACGACGTACGGAAGGATCAGGCGCTCGCCGATGCAGCCTTGGCTGCTTCGACCAGTGCGGTGAACGCCGCTGCGTCGGTGACGGCCAGATCGGCGAGGACCTTGCGATCCACCTCGATCTCGGCAGCCTTGAGCCCGGCAATGAAGCGGGAGTACGTGGTGTCGTTGAGACGACAAGCCGCGTTGATGCGCTGGATCCAGAGCTTGCGGAAATCGCCCTTGCGTGCGCGACGATCGCGGAACGCGTACTGGAGCGAATGCATGACCTGCTCGTTGGCGGAGCGGTAGGAACGGCTCTTGTTGCCGTAGTACCCCTTCGCGCGCTCGAGTGTCTGCTTACGATGCTTCTTGCTGGCGACTGCACGCTTGACTCTTGCCATCGTGGTCTCCTTTACCAATCAAAGTTTCAGTGGAAAACGGCGTCGGGCAGAGGGCCCGGGCCGGGAAAGACAGGAACGGCAGACTTCGGGATACTTCAGATCCCGAGCTGACGACGCACACGAGCGGCGTCACCGGGGGCAAGCACGAAGTCGCCTTCGAGGCGGCGCTTGCGTCCTGGAGACTTCTTCTCGAGGATGTGGTTCAGATTCGCCTTGCGGCGGGTGATCTTGCCGGTGCCGGTGATCTTGAAGCGCTTCTTGGCACCGCTGTGGGTCTTCATCTTGGGCATTGGTATCTCCGTCTGGTACTCCGCAGTGCTGCGGGGTTCAGGTTCAGGCCTCGGGGGTTTCCGCGGCCTCGGGTGATTCGGTGTCGACAGCAACTGGTTCTGCTGCCTCAGGGGCTGGAGCGGGAATGGGTTCGGCCGGGATGGACTCGACGACAACCTCGTCGACACCCGCAACTTCGGGGGTGCCGGTTTCGGCGGTCTGGCGCTTCTTGTCAGCAGCGGCCTGTGCCTTCTTGTCCGGTCCGAGCACCATGGTCATGTTGCGACCATCGAGTCGGGGGTAAATCTCGACCTTTGCCACTTCGGTCACCGCCGCCGCAACCTGATCGAGGATCTTGCGACCAAGTTCAGGATGCTGCATCTCTCGACCGCGGAACATGATGGTGACCTTGACTTTGTGGCCTTCGGCCAGGAAGTGCTCCACCTTCTTCGTCTTGGTATCGAAGTCGCCGACGCCAATTTTGGGCCGGTACTTCATTTCCTTGACGACGATGTTGGTGCTCTTCTTGCGTGATTCCTTCGCGCGCTGCGCTGCTTCGTACTTGTACTTGCCGTAATCCATGATTCGACAGACAGGTGGGTTGGCTTTGTCAGCGACCTCGACGAGATCGAGTTCAAGTTCCCGGGCCATGTTCAGGGCTTCGGGTAGCGGTGTAATTCCGATCTGGGCGCCATCGGGTCCGACCAACCGCACCTCGCGGGCGCGGATTCGATCGTTTATCCGTGGCTCGTTAACAGCGGCCGTTGCTATGGCCAGTCACTCCTCATTCGTGCCAGGTCCTCCCTCGGCGTTACGGAAATGGTCTGGAGTCCGGCCTTTTGGCGGAACTTCTACGGACCGTTCCGAAGAACTGTCTGCGAAAGCTACAAAGACGGACGCCGGGTGAAAGCCGACGCCCGCAACGAAAAGAACTCCCCAAGGGGAAGTGCTCGTCGGTGAGCTTGTCGACCCGGACTCATGTTGGTGCAAGTGTGACTGTTTCCGGAAGGAAACCGCTTGCGAATGGCCGGGTGGGGGCGAAGCCCCGCTTTCATTCAGTTGTGAGGCGCCTACGATACCGACTCGGCCGCCGCAAAGCGAACTCCGCACCAAACGGGTGCCGGAGTGGCCAGCGAGAGGAACCCCCGCAATGAGCCTGTGGACCCCCGATGGCGATGTCCCCGCCGAGCCGAACCGTGCCACGAACCCGACGCCACCGCCAGCCGAGCGGGGCGCGGCCGGAATGGTCGGTGGGCCCGAATTCGACGATCTGAGCCCCGAGGAGCAGGCCAAGGCGGAACAGCTCGTGGCCGAGATGGCCGAGATGCAACGTCAACTGCTGGGCGTTCCTGCCGAAGTGATCGTCGTCAACCACGCCCGGGGCCTGCTCGAGCTTGCGATCATGCACCTGAACCAGCCCGAACCCCGGTTCGAGGATGCCCGCCTTGCCATCGACGCTTTCGCCGCCATCCTCGACAGCACCGGCGATCGGCTCGGAGAGGACGGGGACTATCTCCGGCAGGTCCTCACACAGGTGCAGATCGCCTTCGTCCAGCGACAGAGCGACACCGCAGGGACCGACGCAGGACCGGATTCCGGGAGCTGACCGACCCGGACGACGGTGCCGCTCAGGTGGCCAGATCCCGTCGTTCGAAAAGGACCGTCCCAATCGCAAGGATCACCGCCGTCGACCCGGCGAGCACGAGACCGTGCCACCACGTGTAGCCGTTGACGAGCGGCGCACCGGAGGTCGAATACCAGAACGGCGAGAGCCATTTCGCCGTTCCGAGGAACGACACGAGCTCGGAAAGCGAACTCGCCAGGTAGGTGACGGCTGCGAATGACCCGGTGACGGCCAGGGCAATGCCCCTCGATCCTGTGGCCGCACCGATCACCAGAGCGAGGCTGCCGAGCGAGATCGAGAGCAGGACGATGCCGGTCACGGCGCCGATCAGATTCGTCACATCGATGCCCAGATCCGAGATCGGACTCGCCACGAGGAGGCTGATGACGATGACGGTCCCGAAGACGACCGCCTCGAATGCCAGTAGTGCCGCGCTCTGAAGAAGCACCCTCGACCGACTGAGCGGGTGGGAAAGGAGCAGATCCAGCAGTCCCCGTTCCTCGGCGCCTCCGATGGCGGCACCACCGGTGCCGATCACCAGGATGAGGGCGAAGATCGGGATCATGAAGCCGAAGAGTTCGCCGGAGACATACCCCGCTCCGGTGCTGAAACTGAAGCCCGACGCCCCCATGAGCGCCATGATGCTCTCGGGCATCTGGCTCTCGAGATCGGCGAGGCCCGGGGCCGACCGGATCGACGGCCACGACGCAGCGATGAACGCCATGTAAAGCGTCACGCCGAGCGACCACCACACGAGTGATCGCCGACGATCGCGCAACCCCTGGGCGAAGACCGGCCACCGCCGCAGCATCACTCCCCCTCCCCCCGGTAGAGAGCGAGGAAGACCTCGTCGAGATCGGCGGCGCGGCTCAGCAGGTCGATCACGTCGAGTCGACCGAGGCTGGCAAGCACCGGCGGGAATGCGCCGCTCACCGCAAAGTCGAAAACGTCTCCCCGCTGACTCAGGTCGCCGACACCCGGTGTGCGTTCGAGTTGCACCCTCGCATCGGGTCCGGAGCCCGGGGCGACCGTGAGTGTCACGCGACGAAGGCCCCGACCCCTGAGAGCTTCGACCGTCTCCACCGTGACCATCCGACCATCCCGAATGATTCCGACCCTGTCGGCGGTGTGCTGGACCTCGTCGAGCGAATGTGACGAGAGGAACACCGTGCGGCCGGACTCCGCCCACGAGCGCACGAGGCGATGGAACTCGTCCTGCACCAAAGGATCGAGACCCCCCGTCGGTTCGTCGAGGATCACCAGCTCCGGATCGTGTTGAAACGCCTGCACCAAGCCGATCTTCTGACGGTTCCCCTTCGACAGTTGCTTCA
>WLFD01000192.1 GCA_009703925.1 Actinomycetota bacterium
CGCTCGTCATCGTCCTGAGGTGATCGAGTTCCCCGATTCGGGTGACGAGGGACGAGTCGAGGGCGATCTCCTCCCGGGCCTCGCGCAACGCAGTCGACCAGAGGTCCTCGCCCGGATCCTGACCGCCACCGGGAAAACTGACTTCGCCCCTATGGCTGCGCATGTGCTGCGCCCGCCGGGTGAGCACGATGTGGGCCTCACCGTTTCCGGCATCGCTCACAGTGCTGCCAGCACCGGCAGTGCCTGAAGGGAGCGGCTGGCCGTACAGCGCAGCGAGGACAGCCGATGCCCGGTCGACCTTGCCGTGGGTGCTCGCCCGAAGTGGCTCCGGCGCGGATCCCATCACGGACCGGACATCGTCGAGTGTCGGGCGGCGCAAGTCCGAGGAGAGTTCGCCCCAAGGCGCGCTCCGGCCCGGCCGCACCCTTTGCGGCCTCGGAATCTGCTGCTTCCCGGTTGGAGCCCGAAACGATTCGGACATCACTCGGCGGCGACTCGACCGGCTATCCGGCGTTGGCGGCGGGGGAACCCGCAGAACCCGACGTATCGGCCTTTGCGGCGATGATCGCCTCCAGAAGATCCGGCAGGCCACCGGTCTTGAGATTGGCCATCACCCGACCGGGGGTGTTTTCACCCGTCTCCCATTCCATCCAGGAGGCGAGCAGTTTTTCGGGATCGGGGACAGGAAGTTCCATTCCCTGCAGGGTAGCGACCTACGCTCCCAACGTGACCGACTCCGGCGATCTTCCTTCCGGCGATCCCGACAACGATCGCCCGTCCTATCCCGACTCCGGATTCGATTGGCGACGAATCTTTTTCGACCGGGACAGCTTCTTTCCGGTGCTCCTCCTCGCGATCGCCACCATCCTCGTGTCACCGATCGTGGACGGATCCGCGTTCGGCTACGTGATCGTGTTCCCCATCAGTGCCGCGCTCGTCGTCCTTGCGCTCCATCGCTCGCGTGTTCGCCGCCGCACCGTCCATACGGCAACGATCGTTCTCGTTGCCGTCGCCGTCGGAACCCTGATCGCCAGCATCGCCCGCCACACTGGATTCGCCGAGGATCGCTATCTGGTCGCAGTCTCCTCGATGCTCTTCGCGGTGCTGTTCCTGGTTGCGTTTCCTGCTGTGGTTCGGAGAGCGTTCCAGCACGAAAAAGTGAACCTCAACACGCTCGCCGCCGGATTGACCGCCTACCTGTTGATCGGCATCTGGTTCTCGTCGATCTATCGCTCCCTGTCGGCGATCGAGGACTACCGCCTCTTCGTCGACCTGATCCATCCGAGGGCTGGTGACTACTCGTACTTCAGCTTCGTCACCCTCACGACGCTCGGTTACGGCGATCTCGTGCCCCGCAGCGATATCGCCCGGACATTGGCCGTCTTCGAGGCAATTCTGGGCCAGGTGTTTCTGGTCACTGCCGTCGCACGCATCGTGAGTTTGATCGGATCCGAACGCGGGCCGCTGGTCCCCCGCCGGTCGATGCCGACGACACGGGATTTCGGAGCCGAGCCGGAAGCCGACTGACCGAAGCCGACTGACCGCCCGGAAAACGCAAACGGCCGGCCCCGAAGGACCGGCCGTAGCGAACAACCCGTGAGGGTTGAATTACATCATTCCGCCCATGCCACCCATACCGCCCATGGCAGCGGCAGCAGCAGCAGCGCCACCGTCGTTGTCGGGCTTGTCGGCGACGAGCGCCTCGGTGGTGAGGAGGAGTGCCGCGATCGACGCTGCGTTCTGCAGCGCTGCACGGGTCACCTTGGCGGGATCGATGACGCCGGCCTTGAGAAGGTCGACCATCTCGCCAGTTGCGGCGTTGAAGCCCATCGAGCCGGTTTCGGCCTCGACCTGCTGGACGATGACGGCGCCTTCGTGTCCGGCGTTGTCAGCGATGAGTCGGGCCGGAGCCTCGAGCGCACGGTAGACAGCGCGGGCACCAGTGGCCTCGTCACCTTCGAGTGTCGCGATGGTGTCCTTCAGTGCGGCGCGGGCACGGAGAAGGGCGGTGCCGCCACCGGCGACAACACCTTCTTCGATGGCTGCACGTGTTGCACTGAGGGCATCTTCGATGCGGTGCTTCTTTTCCTTGAGCTCGACCTCGGTGGCTGCGCCGACCTTGATCACGGCAACGCCGCCCGAGAGCTTGGCAAGACGCTCCTGGAGCTTCTCGCGATCCCAGTCGGAATCGCTTTCTTCGATCTCGCGCTTGATCTGGGCGACACGACCGTTGACGTCGGCGGATTCGCCGGCGCCTTCAACGATGGTGGTCTCGTCCTTGGTCACGACGACCTTGCGGGCGGTGCCCAGAAGATCGAGTGTCGTGTTGTCGAGCTTGAGTCCGATTTCCTCGGCGATGACAGTGCCACCGGTGAGGATGGCCATGTCGGCGAGCATTGCCTTGCGGCGCTCTCCGAAGCCCGGGGCCTTGACGGCGACGGAGCTGAACGTGCCGCGGATCTTGTTCACGACGAGCGTGGCAAGAGCCTCGCCGTCGATGTCCTCGGCGATGATCAACAGCGGCTTGCCCGACTGCATGACCTTCTCGAGCACGGGAAGCATGTCCTGCACCGACGAGATCTTCGAGTTCACGAAGAGGATGTACGGGTTGTCGAGAACTGCCTCTTGACGCTCCATGTCGGAGACGAAGTACGGCGACAGGTAGCCCTTGTCGAACTGCATGCCCTCGACGAAGTCGAGATCCATGCCGAAGGTGTTGGACTCTTCGACGGTGACGACGCCGTCCTTGCCGACCTTGTCGATTGCATCGGCGATGACGCCACCAATGGTGGTGTCAGCGGCCGAGATGCTTGCGACCTGGGCGATTTCCGACTTGTCGTCGATTTCCTTGGCCTGCGAGTGGATGCTCTCCACTGCTGCAGCAACAGCCTTTTCGATGCCGCGCTTGAGACCAAGCGGGCTGGCACCGGCGGCGACGTTGCGAAGACCTTCACGGACGAGCGCCTGTGCAAGCACGGTGGCGGTGGTGGTGCCATCGCCGGCGATGTCGTTGGTCTTGGTGGCAACTTCCTTGACGAGCTGGGCGCCCATGTTCTCGAAGGGATCTTCGAGTTCGATCTCGCGTGCGATCGAAACACCATCGTTGGTGATGGTGGGTGCACCGAACTTCTTGTCGAGGACAACGTTGCGACCCTTCGGGCCGAGCGTGACCTTCACTGCATCAGCAAGCGCATTCACGCCGGCTTCGAGGGCGCGTCGTGCGTCCTCATCGAACTTGAGCATCTTTGCCATGTGGTCTCCTACTACTTGACGACCGCGAGGACATCGCGGGCATTGAGGATGAGGACGTCTTCGCCGCCGGCGCTGATCTCGGTGCCGCCGTACTTCGAGTAGACGACGATGTCGCCGACCTTGACGTCAACCGGGATGATGTCGCCGGTCTGCTCGCTGCGACGGCCGGGGCCGACGGCAAGAACTTCGCCCTGCTGGGGCTTTTCCTTGGCGGTATCGGGGATGACCAGGCCGCTGGCCGTGGTCTCTTCGCTCTGGCCAGGCTTGACCACGATGCGATCTTCTAGGGGCTGCAGGTTCATACGGGGCGCCTCCGTTGGCGGGATCGACGACTTGGGTCGTCACTTCGAATGCCGGGAAGCTGTTAGCACTCTCCCCAAGCGAGTGCTAACGATACGCCCCCGATCCCGATCCCACAACCCGGGCACCGCCAAACCGGCAGATCAGGTCAGAAGCGAGGCCAGACGGAGATTCGGATCGGCCCCGGTGTCGAGCGGCGACGGCCCGTCGGATTGCAGGCGATACCAGCCGGCCGCGGCCACCATCGCCGCATTGTCGGTGCACATGGCCCGGCTCGGAAGGAATGCCCGGAGACCGTCGGCGACACAGGCGTCGAGAAGTCGCTCGCGCAGGAGGGTGTTCGCCGCCACTCCCCCGGCGAGGCACAGGCCCTTGGCGCCGTGATCCCGGGCCGCCCGGCGCGCCTTGGTCACCAGAACATCGACCACCGCTTCCTGGAAC
>WLFD01000193.1 GCA_009703925.1 Actinomycetota bacterium
CGATGATCGGACTCGGAGTGGGGATCGATTACGCGCTGTTCATCATCACCCGTCACCGTGCCGGTCTTCACCGGGGCTTGACCGTCGAGGATGCATCGGGTCGCGCCATCGCCACCGCCGGTCAGGCCGTCGTCATCGCCGGCGGAACGGTCGTGATCGCCATCTGCGGGCTCGCCGTAGCCGGCATTCCAATCATCACGTTCATGGGCATAGGCGCCGCAGTGGTTGTGGCGGTGATGGTGATCTCGTCGCTCACGCTCCTGCCTGCGCTGATGGGATTCGCCGGTCACAACATCGATCGATTCGGCATACCCGGGATGAAGAGTGTGAGCGAAGCGGCGACACTCGACGACGACGGGAATTATCACGGCTGGGCCAAGTGGGCCCATCACGTTTCGCGTCACCCGGTTGTGTATCTCCTCGCCGGTCTCTCCGTCGTGGTGCTGATGGCGGTTCCGCTCTTCGATCTCCGGCTCGGTCAGACCGATGGAAGCCAGAATCCGACGAGTTCGACCCTGCGGCGAAGCTACGACCTTCTTTCAAGCGGATTCGGTCCGGGATTCAACGGTCCGCTCCTGTTGGCGATCGATGCCGAGGGTGCCAACGTCGATGCCGAGGCGATGCTTTCGCAGGTGCAGTCGGCAATTGTGCAGGATCCGGGCGTCGCGGAAGTGGCCCGCGCTGTCGTCGGCCCCACGGGCCAGACCGGTGTCATCCAGGTGATCCCGAAGACAGCACCGCAGGATCAGGCCACCAGCGAACTTGTCGATCATCTGAGGACGACCGTGATCCCGTCGGTGACCTCGCAGACAGGCGGTGCCGTCTACATAGGCGGTCAGACCGCGGTCTTCATCGACCTCGGCGCCCGTGTGGGAGAACGCCTCCCGTACTTCATCGGATGCGTTGTCGCTCTTTCGTTCCTCCTGCTGATGATCGTGTTCCGCTCCCTGCTGGTGCCGCTGAAGGCGGCGATCATGAACCTCCTGTCGATCGGCGCGGCCTATGGCGTGATCGTCGCCGTCTTCCAATGGGGTTGGGGGGCATCCCTGTTCGGTGTGCACGAGTCGCTGCCGATCGTGAGCTTCATCCCGATGTTCATGTTCGCGATCCTTTTCGGATTGTCGATGGATTACGAGGTGTTCATCCTCAGTCGCATCCGCGAGGAGTACAACCATTCCGGTGACAACACCGAGTCGGTGATCGTCGGTATCACCACAACGGCCAGGGTCATCACCTCGGCAGCACTCATCATGATTTCGGTCTTCATCAGTTTCGTCTTCGGTGGTGAACCCACGATCAAGATGCTCGGGCTCGGACTCTCGACAGCGGTGTTCGTCGACGCAACCATCATCCGTATGGTGCTGGTCCCTTCTTCGATGCGCCTGATGGGCAACGCCAACTGGTGGTTCCCGCGTTGGCTGGGCCGGATCATTCCGAATCTCGACATCGAGGGCGAAAGTCGGCTTCCGCCCGCCGAGATGGAAGTGAAAGTGGCGACCGGTTCAAGTCCGGAGACAGTCGAACCCGAGTTCGTCTGAGGCCGACTGCACTTCCTCGGTTGCGCCGAGGTGATCATCGCGTTTGAGGATGGTTGCACCGCCCCGGGATCAGGTCTGCGGAAGCATCTGCGTCGTTAGCGTCATTGATTCAGATGACGGAACAGAACGCGTGCTCGGAGATGGTTGTTGTCGCGAATCGGCTGCCGGTCAGGGCCGAGATCACGAAGGCGGGAACGCGCTGGGTTTCCAGCCCTGGTGGGCTGGTGGCGGCGGTGGCTCCCGCACTGTCGCGGATGAAGCACGCATCCTGGGTGGGATGGTCGGGCTTGGCCAACGGGGCAGTGACCCCGTTCGAACACAACGGCGTCCGACTCGTTCCGGTACGACTCCAGCAGCAGGAGATCGAGCGTTTCTACGAGGGATTCAGCAACGCCTGTCTCTGGCCGCTCTATCACGACTCGATCGAAGCACCCGGTTTCCACCGGATCTGGTGGGATTCCTACGTCAACGTCAACCGGAAGTTCGCCGAAGCGGCGGCGCAGGCGGCGGCGCCGGGGGCGACGGTCTGGGTTCACGACTATCAACTCCAACTGGTTCCGCGCATGCTGCGCGAACTTCGGCCTGATCTTCGGATCGGTTTCTTTCTCCACATCCCGTTTCCTGCCCGAGAACTCTTCCTGCGGATTCCATGGCGGCGCCAGATCGTGGAGGGAATGCTGGGCGCGGATGTCATCGGTTTCCAGACTTCAGTGACAGCTCACAATTTTCGTTATGTCGCACCGCGTGTGTCTCGCGCAACCTCCAGCGGGAAGGTTTTGAATCACGAAGGGCGGTCGATTCTCGTCGGCACCTTCCCGATCGGGATCGATGCCGATCGAAACGCCGAGATGGCGAAGTCGACGGAGACAGCCTCTCGGGTCGAGGAATACCGGGAACTCCTGGGGAATCCCAGGAAGGTCCTTCTCGGGGTCGATCGACTGGATTACACGAAGGGAATCGCGTTGCGACTCCAGGCCGTGCGCGAACTGTTCGACGAAGGCCGGTTGGATCCGGCGGACACTGCGGTGGTCCAGATCGCGGAGCCGAGCCGCGGCAATGTCCCGGGCTATCAGACGGTTCAGGCCGAGGTGGAACGTCTCGCCGGTGGCATCAACGGCGACTATTCGAGTTTCGGGACCGGCGTCATCAATTACCAGCACCAGACGCTTCCGTTCCGCGATCTGGTGGCGCTCTACCGGCTGGCCGACGTAATGCTGGTGACACCCTTCCGCGACGGCATGAACCTTGTGGCGAAGGAGTACGTGGCTTCGCGGACCGATCACACCGGTGCACTCGTGCTTTCGGAGTTTGCCGGAGCGGCCGTCGAACTCCGGCAGGCGATCCTGGTAAATCCCTACGACATCGAGGATGTGAAGGACGCGATCGAGACTGCAGTGAATCTTCCTGTCCCCGAGCAGCGGCGGCGGATGATCGCAATGGGTAAATCGGTTCATCGGAATTCGGCGACAGCATGGGCCGAATCGTTCCTTGCCGCTCTGGCGCAGTTCGGTGCCGGCTCGGTGGTCAGCCCCGCCGCACGGGTATGAGAGGTCGCGAGATGGACCGGGGACTTTCGGAGGTCGTTCTCGACGCGTTGCAGCGACTCGCCAGCAACCCGATCCTTCTCATTGCGTGTGATTACGACGGAACGCTGGCGCCGATCGTCGATGACCCTGGCGCAGCAAAACCGTGCCGAGAGTCGGTGGCGGCGCTGAGAGCGCTTGCATCCATGCCGGACACGCACGTTGCGGTGGTCTCCGGCCGGTCGCTGAGGGATCTGGCCACGCTGAGTCGGTTACCCGACGAGATACATCTCATCGGAAGCCACGGATCCGAATTCGATGTCGGTTTCGCGCTCGGAATCCCCGAGGCGGCCCGCCGATTGCACATCGAGATCGACGACGCTCTTGAAATCCTGATCAGGGAGTTTCCGGGGGCATCGCTCGAACACAAGCCCGCGAGCACGACGATGCACGTCCGCGGTGTCGCCGCCGATCGGGTCGATTCCGCGATCAGGGCTGCGATCGAAGGTCCGGGGATGCTCCCGGGGGCTCACGTGAAGCTGGGCAAGATGGTCGTCGAGATAGCAGTGCTCGAAACGAACAAGGGCGCTGCGATCGACGCGGTTCGTCAACAGGTTTCAGCGGATGCGGCGATTTTCGTCGGCGACGACGTGACCGACGAAGACGCATTTGCCGTCATGCGCGGTCCGGACATGTCGGTAAAGGTGGGCGAGGGAGAGAGTGCTGCGGACTACCGCGTGGGAAACCCCGACGACGTGGCGCGTCTGCTAGCGGTGCTTGTGCAGTTCCGGAAGCTGTGGGTGGAGGGTTCGGGCGCCGAGCTCATCGAACGTCACAGCATGCTGTCGAACCTCCAGACGGTGGCAATGGTGCAGCCGGACGCACGGCTC
>WLFD01000194.1 GCA_009703925.1 Actinomycetota bacterium
ACCGCATCGGGCCCCACCTTCCCCTTCGGTACCCATCTCGCGGTTGTCGAGGTCGATGTCGAGACCGGCAAGGTCGAGCTCCTCCGACTCGTCGCCTGCGATGACGCCGGACGAATCCTCAACCCGCTGCTCGTGGACGGACAGGTGCACGGCGGCCTCGCACAAGGCGTGTCGCAGGCACTGTTCGAAGAGGTCCTGTACGACGACGACGGCAACCCGCAGAGCGCGACGTTCATCGACTATCTCGTCCCTTCAGCCGCAGAGTTCCCGATGTTCGAACGCATCGAGATGGAAACGCCGACGCCCATCAATCCCCTCGGGGCAAAGGGCATCGGCGAATCGGGGACGGTCGGGGCCACCCCCGCCGTCCAGAACGCCGTCATCGACGCCCTGTCGCATCTCGGTGTCCGTCACATCGACATGCCGCTCACGCCCCAACGGGTATGGCAGTCACTTCAGTCCAACTAGTCGGGAAAACCATGCGCATCGGAATGTTCATCTCGGAAACCGGCATGGGTGGCTCGACCATCGATGCTCTCGTGGCCAACGCTGTCTGGGCCGAGGAGAACGGTCTCGACACCGGGTGGGTTCCGCACATCCCCTGGAGCCTCGACGCGCTCACCGCTCTCGCCATCGTCGGACGCGAAACCGACCGGATCGAACTCGGAACCGCAGTGGTGCCGACGTGGTCGCACCATCCCTATGGCATGGCTCAGCACGCACTGACCACGCAGGCCGCATGCAACGGACGCCTTGCGTTCGGTATCGGCCCCTCGCATCGCAACGTGGCCGAGAGTTGGTACGGCGCCGATTACGAAGGCGTGATCCACCACGTCCGCGAATACGTCGAAGTACTCGACGCCTGTTCTGCCGCACAGGTGCAGGCCAACGAGACGGACGGCGGTCCCGGCGGTATGGGCGGCACGGTCTCGCATGAAGGCACCCTCTATCCCGTCAACGCGATTCTCGATGTTCCCGGGGCCACCGCCGTGCCCGTATTCCTCGCCGCTCTCGCTCCCCTGATGCTCAAGCTCGCCGGTGAGCGGGCCGCGGGAACCATCACCTGGATGTGCGACGAACACACCCATGCCACGCACGTGCTTCCCCGACTCACGGCTGCGGCAGTTGCGGCCGGACGTGCAGTTCCGCGAGTGATCGCAGGGCTTCCGTTCGCGGTCTGCTCCGATCGCGCCGAGGGAATGGCCGTCGCCGAGCAGAAGTTCGGCATGTACCGACATATGCCCAACTACGCGCGCATGCTCGAACTCGGTGAGAGCGGATCACCGGCCGAAGTTGCGGTGATCGGGACCGAAGCGCAGGTCGTCGAGCGCCTGCACTCGTTCGCCGAATCCGGGGTCACCGACCTCGCGGCGATGACCTTTGCCGTCGGGGCCAACGATGCCGAGAAGGAGCGCAACCGTCGCCGCACCCTCGAGTTGCTCGCAACCCTCGCCCGCTGACGGGTCAGTTCGTCGACGAGCCGGCTTCCTTCGCCGCCAGGCGACGACGGGTGACCTCGAAACAGGCGAGAGCTCCGGCGACCGACACGTTGAGCGAGGCGAGTTGTCCGAGCAGCGGGATGCTCGCGATCGCATCACATCGCTCGCGCACGAGTCGGGACAGACCCTTGCCCTCGGCACCGAGCACGAGGCAGACCGGTTCGTTGGCGACCTGAAGGTCGAACAGGTCGGTATCCCCGCCCATGTCGAGGCCGACGACCCAGACGCCCATTTCCCGGAGTTGGTTGAGTGCGCTCGGCAGTCCACCCACGAGTGTCATGGGCAGGTACTCGACCGCGCCTGCCGCAGCCTTGGTGACCGTCGGCGTGATGTGCACGGCCCGGTGTTTCGGGAGAATGACCCCGGTTACACCGGCGCACTCGGCCGAACGAAGGAGTGCGCCCAGATTGCCCGGGTCGGTCACGCCATCAACGGCAAGAAGGAAGGGCGGGGCACCGTTCGCGGCCTTGCTGTGGGCGAGGTCCTCGAGCTCGTACTGCGGGAGCTCCGCAGCGTGCGCAACCACACCCTGCGGTGATTCCGTGCGAGCCTGCGCGAACAGACGGGTCCGTGTGACTTCGCGGACGGGGATCTTGAGGTCGATGGCCAGATCGACGATGTCCTGCAGGATTTCGGTGTCGTCCTGATCTTCGGCGACATAGATCTCGCGCACGCGCCGGGTGTCGGCGATGAGCAGTTCGCGGACGGCGTGACGGCCTTCGACCTGGTCGCCACCGAGTCCCTTGGGTGTGGCCTGACCACGCGGGATCGGACGATCGCCGTTGGCGCCGACCCGACGACGGGGGCCGCCGCCGGGCTTGTCGGCCTTGCGGACCGATGCCGCAGCATGCTTGATCTGCTTGGCTTCGACAGCTTTCTGAGCCGCAATCGAAAGCGGCTTGCGGGGCTTGCCGCCTGCTTCGGCAGACGCGCCACGGGTCGATGCTCCGCGCTTTGCTCCGCCCTTGGGTGCAGCACCGCGGGGAGCGGCGCCACGAGGAGCGGCAGCAGCACGTTTCGGTGCGCCTCCGCGTTTGGGTGCGCTCTCGCGCTTCGGGCCACTGGCCCGCTTCGGAGCGGCCTTGGCCCCTGCCGGTTTGCGGGCGCCGCCGCCAGCTCGTGCGGCGCTCATCGGGCGCTCACTACGGCAACGGCGAAACAGGCGATTCCCTCGCCACGGCCAATGGCGCCAAGGCCCTCGGCCCGGTTGCCCTTCACCGTGACCGGTGCGCCAACAGCGAGACTCAGCCGCGTCTGCATCATGTCGCGGTGCGGCGCGAGCTTCGGACGTTCGCACACCACAGCGGCATCGACATTTCCCGGTTCGAAACCGGCGGCGCGGACGCGTCCCGCCACTTCGGTCAGGAGATCGATGCTGTCGGCACCGGCCCAGGTCGGATCGGTGTCCGGAAAATGCTGGCCGATGTCACCGAGGCCGGCCGCTCCGAGCAATGCATCAGCACATGCGTGTGCGATCACATCAGCGTCGCTATGTCCCACGAGTCCCTGCTCTCCTTCGAAAATGACGCCACCGAGTACAAGCACCCGAGATGGGTCATCAGAGAAGGCATGCACGTCGAAACCCTGCCCGACTCTGACTGTCATTTCCCCAAACTACCCGAGCGTGCCGAGCAGCACGATTGCCACAGCGAGGTCCATGGGCCCGGTGATCTTGATGTTGGTCGCTTCGCCCGCCACGATCACCACCCGCCCCCCGGCCTGCTCCACGAGGGCGGCATCATCCGTGGCCGAACCGCCGTGGGCATGTGCCGCCCGCAACGCATCGGCCCGGAATGCCTGCGGGGTCTGGACCGCCACGAGTTCCGACCGGTCAAGTGTCGCCGAGGCAACGAGGTCCCCGTGCTCATCGTGGGTCACCCGTTTGATCGTGTCGGTGACGGGGACCGCCGGAATCGCGGCATCGGCGCCCCCATGGACAACGGCGACGACCGCCTGGTGGAGTTCGGCCGTAGCCAATGGGCGAGCTGCGTCGTGGACCACGATCACCGCCGCATCCTCGTCGATCACGCCGAGCGCGGCCCGTACCGAGTCGGACCGTTCCTCGCCACCCTCCACTGCGACATCGGCGGCACCGCTTTCGACAAGCCGTGCGCCTTCCGCTTCCTCGCCCGGACCGAGCACAACTACAACGTGATCGGCTGCGGCGCGGGCGATCGCCAGTGACCGATCTACAACTCTCTCGCTACCGAGGAATTCGTACTGCTTCGGATGGGGGCCATAGCGCCGGCCCGAACCGGCAGCGAGAACGATTGCCCATACGGGCCCATCGGTCGGAACATCGGTTGAACTCATGATCGTCACTCTTCCCGCAGATCTCGATCGGCATGGCAACGTTACGCGAGGACCCGAGCATGCGGCGATGACGCGCCGAGAAACATCCAACGCCTACGTGCAGGCCCA
>WLFD01000195.1 GCA_009703925.1 Actinomycetota bacterium
AAAATCCCGGCGATGGCATAGAGCCCCACAACCACGAGAACCACGAGGTTGGAGCGGGTCCAGCGGGTCAATTGTCCGATCCGCTCGACGCCCGAATTCATGAAGTCACGCTAACCGAGGCCTCCCGAGGCCTCGGAGTACATCTCAGGACGCAATCGGCACCGGCCCGCCGCGCACCTCCCTCGCGAACACCGTCGCTTCGGCGTGTTCGGGCACCGAAGACCTGGTCCACCCTCTGGGTGACCGCACGGTGAACAAGCCATCCTCCGCGAGTTCCATCTCGTAGCCGGGTTTGTGGAATTCGCGATGGTGCGTGCCGCAGAGCAATACCATGCGATCGACATCGGTCTTCCCCCCGTTGGCCCAATGGTCGACGTGATGCACATCGCAGAATCTGGGTTTTGTTCGACAGCCCGGGGCCCGACAATGTCGGTCGCGGGCGATGATCGCTCGTCGTTGCCAGGGTCGGGCCGTTCGTTCGAGTCGACCGAGCCGCAGGACCTTCGAGCCGTTGGTGACCACCGCCTGGATGACCGAGTCACACGACAGCGTGGACGTGGCCAACGCGTCGATCACCATTCCCTCGGCGGTGACCGCGTCGCCGTGATGGCCGAGCGCTTCGGTAAACCACGCCTTCTCGGCGGCCGACCAGCTGTTCTTCTCGGCCATGAGGTCGATATCGGCGATCGAGGACACACCGGCACCCCGCAGCGCGGCGGAGCGGAGTTCCTGCACATCGACCACAAGAGATACATGGGGCTGGAAGCGACCCGACTCGCCACCACCATCGCGATGGGCGAGTGCGAACGAGCATGCGGCGACGAGCGCATCGACCTGACGCTGCCCCATGGTGCGTCGCTCGCCCATCACCTCACCGTTCTCGTCGACCGGATCGGGTACGTCGAACACGCTCAGTGTGGCATCGATGATCGATGCCTCGGCCGCGTTCAACTGCCCGTGCATCAGGAAGCTGCCGTCGAAGGTTCGGTCGAGGTGAAGGCCGGAAGGTCGTTCACGAAAATCGTCGGCGCCATCGTCGGATTCCGCAGCGCGTAACCATTGGCGCATTGCGATCGCGGTCTGTTCGACATCGAGCGGCGCGATTGCATTCACCACACCCTCCGCGTGCTGCGCGAACAGCGACACGAACCGGTGCGGCACCGCAGCGACGAGCAGGTCGACCTGCGGACCGCTCAACACACCTGACACCCACGCCTCGCGTACCTCGGGCCAGGATTCGAGCCGTTCGACCCGTTTGGCCTCGGCTGACGCCGCCTTGCGACCGAGCCCGCCTCGATCGGCGAGCCATCCACGCAGTGAACCGGCACCCTCATCGCGCCACAGCTCGTTCACATCAAAGCGAACCTCGGCCTCGCACACGAGTGCCAGCAACCGATCAACCTGCGCACGAATCGCGACCAGCGCGCCACCGTCGGCCGGAAGACCGCAGCGCGCCATCGCCTCGACCGACCGCTCGAGCAACGCCATCGACGGCCCGAACCCGACCGGCAGCGCATCGTCGCCCAGTTCGGCAGCTCCGGCCGCGCCTGGTCCACCATCCGCCGACTGCAGGACGTCCCGGCGACACCGTGCTCGAGCCCGCATCAGGTGATCGAACCGGTCCCCCGGTTCTTTCAGCATCGAGGTCCCGGCCCCGGTCGATGTTTCGAACATACGTTCGATTCTAAACAACTCATGTGACAGTCACAACCTGCCAAACGACCCAATTCCTCTCGGGCTCGCTCAGACGCTGAACGCCCCCGACGGGAGGTCCGTCGCTCCACTTTCGATGGCATCGCACACGATCCGGGCCACGAGCGCCGGATCCAGTCCGACCCCCATCTTCGGTGCAGTACCCGCGATCGCCCTTCCGGCAAGACCGGTCTCGGTGTGCGGAGGTCGAGCATCGAGCACCCGGACACCCTGACGCCGCGCCTCGCGCGCCAGTGCTTCATCGAACGAGCGCACCGCCGCCTTCGATGCCCCGTACGCCGCCATCCCCGGCAGGTTCTGCTCCGCAATCACTCCCGAGATGTTGACCATCACACCACCGGACGAAAGATTCGCCATGGCCTCGTGGGCGATCATGATCGGAATGAAGGTGTTGGTCATGAACAACTCCTCCATCACATCGGTCGACAGGGACCCGATGTCACCGAAGGCCACCACCCCCACAGCGTTGATCACGACATCGAGCCGACCGCCGTGTTCGACAGCCGCCCGAACCGCCGCAGCACATGCGTCGGGAGCTCGAAGGTCCAGCGCCACTCGTGCGCCGGGAATGTCGAGCTGCTCGAGCCGGGTCCGGTCGCGACCAACAAGCGTCAGTGTCGCGCCCCGCCCAGCCAGTTCCATCCCGAGCGCGCCACCAAGACCACCAGTGGCTCCCAGCAGAAGAACGGATGCACCATCAAGCGATGTCGTTGCCATGACGTTCGTTCTACAGCACGGACGCTCGACGACAACACCCCTGATCGATCCCGCCGATTTCACCCAGGAGCAACGGGAGTATCGGTTCGCAGTCCATCGACTGCACCTCGGGGGGATCCGAAGTCTGAAACTGGTTGCTGGAAATAGAATACGTGTATTCTGCTGCTGATTGCTGCATCTCGCAGCTCGCATCGGCACCACCGAAGCGAGAGGACCTCCTTGATGAACGCCACCATGCCCCTCGAAGGCGTCCGGATCATCGAGGTCTCCCTCCTCGGTGCCGCGGCTGTCACCACCTCCCTTGCTGACCTCGGGGCCGAAGTGATCAAGGTCGAGCCACCCGGTGGCGATTACGGGCGATCGATGACCTGGCCGATCGTCGAGGGCGAATCCCTGCTCTCTCTCCACTGCAACCGCGGAAAGCAGTCCATCGTTCTGGACCTGCGCACCTCGAAGGGCGCCGACCTGTTCAGAGATCTCGTGGCTGCTGCAGACGTTGTCGTGGAAGCCATGCGCCCCGGCGCGCTGGAACGAAGGGGCCTCGGATACGAGGAACTCAAGCGCATCAATCCGCGCGTCGTCCACATAGCCATGAGCGGGTTCGGCGCGACCGGCCCGTACCGGGACCTCCCGAGTCACGGAATCGCGTTCGATGCGTGGGCCGGAATCGTCGAACCCGTGCAAGATGAACAGGGCCGATGCACCATCCCCCCGCATGTGTCCATAGGGCTCAATGCGGCGCCGCTCTACGCCTCCATCGGAATCCTGGCCGGAATCATCGCGGCACGGACATCCGGGATCGGTACGTCCATGGAGATCGCCCAGGCCGAAGCGGCGGCAGCATTCGACTGGTTGCGCATCGAAACCTGGCGGGCCTACGAACGCCCGGAGAGCGAAGTCACCGGAAATGCCAGCGACCGATTCGAACGACGCGAGCCGGGCACTGCCGGCATGCGTGACGGCGTCAGATACCAGTTCTACGAGACTGCCGACGGCCACATCCTCTTCATGGCATCCGAGCAGGCGTTCTGGCGAAACTTCTGTGCCGGCATCGGACGCGACGACCTGTTCGAACGTTGGCCGGGAGAACTCATCGCCGATCACGCGCGGGGGAATGAGGAACTCCGCGCCGAACTGATCGACATCTTCCGCTCGGCATCCACGGATTACTGGGTTGACTTCGGGGTTCGTCACAACACCGCCATCGCTCCGATGAACTCGTCGAAGACTCTTCCGACCGATCGTCACTTCGTCAAACGGACTCGTTGGCTACCCGCCGAAACGCATGGCGCCGACATGCTGCCGACCCCCCTGAAGCTCTCTGGAACTGAACTCCGACCCCCCGGGCGGGCACCCTCGGCAGGCCAACACACCCGACAGGTTCTTCGCGGGTTGATCGGACTCAGCGATGACCAGATCGATCAACTTCTCGCTGCTGGAACAATCGAGCAACGTTGACGATCAGGATCGAAGTCGCTTCGGACGAT
>WLFD01000196.1 GCA_009703925.1 Actinomycetota bacterium
AGTAGTTGTAATAAGTCGTGGTGGTGTCGCTCCCGAAGATCAGGATCAACACCCATCCGGCAAACGCGAGGATCGAGAGGCCGACGCTGATCCAACCCATGATCACGCCGGCCTTCGCCATGCCTTCGCCGCCCAGCGCTCCGCCCGAGGCCGCGATCTTCTTCTTCGCGCTCGAACCGAGGATGATCGCCGGGATGCCCAGCAACAAACCGCAACACACGAGGCTTCCGATACCAAGGATCATCGACCAGAGCGCTTCGGGTGCCGTCGGGGCCGTGGAACCCATGGGCGGCGGGGCGTAGGCGGGCGGGGCCATGTACGCCGGTTGTGCAGGCGGCGGCATCTGCTGCGCCGGCGGCTGCGGGGCGGCGGGTGGCGGCGTGGCGGGCTGAGCCGATTCGGGCGGATACCACTTTCCGTCCGAAGCGATCCACCAACCTGGTCCCTGCGAGGTGTCACTCATGAGCGTCTCCGACTTCGTCTATGTAGGTGGCCCACTCTGCGCCTGCCGAACTGCGGGCAGACCGCAAATGCGCTTCACCGAACGCTAACCCCGCAACCGAGGGCGCACACGGATTCTTCTGTTGCTGAACGGTTGCCCGGGGCCAGAACTAGTGGCCCCGTCGACGGCCGCGTCGACAGGTTGCGATCAGGCCCGATACCAGGCCGGAGGCAGGAGCACCGTCGGGCGCTCGAGATTGTCGGCGTCGAGAGGATGGGGAAACTCGGTGGCGAAACCGGTACCGAGATCGAAATCGCGGCGGACAAAGGTGAGTTCGAGCACCTGCGGAACTTGGACACCGCCGATTCCGACGTTCAGACAGCAGTTGTTCGGATGGCTGTGCACGACCACATGGGATTCGAGCAACTTTCCGAACATCGATGCCGCCAGAGCAAAGAACGGGTCCTCGGCGAGCTGCGCCAGGTAATGGAATTCGATCGTGAGCACCCGGAAACGACGCAACAGTTCCGGACTGAGCGCGATCAGCGATGCGAACTCGCCGCCTTCGATGTCCATCTGGAGGAGGAGGTCACCTTCCGCGCCAATCCCCTCGGCGGCGAGTGACTCGCTCACCCACTCATCGAGCGTGACCGTTGTGTCATCGCTGTACCCGCCGATGTATTTCGGCGCGAACCGGAAATTCGGGTGTTCGGCGGCGGGACCGTCAACCGTTGCGTCGGCGAGGAATACGACCATCCCGCGCTCGGCGCATTGGAGTTCGAAATCGGAACAGGTGCCGACGCCGGGTGAGAAACAGGCCACGATGCCGTCGAGGACATCGGGTACGAGATAGCCACCATCAGCTTCGGGCCCGACACGGATGAGATCTGCCTGAACCGGATGGAGGGCGCGGACGAAAGCTTCCATCTGCTCGGGTCGCGTGTAGCGATGGATCGCGAACTTCATGTCGTTGGAAGGTTCGTTCGAGGTGTTCGACAAGGGACTCAGCCGTTCTGTCCGGGAAATTCGGATCGTAGTCCGGGACACAAACGGGCCGACAGAAGCCGGATGCCGGACAGCGAACAATCCCCCCATAGGGTGGGTCTGCGCTCGGGGGGAATTCGAGTGGGATCCCGGATCCCGGACACGTGTGTTCCGCGCCACAACACCCATGACCATTATCAACGAACGATCCAGAACTTCACTTCGCCAACCGGCGTTCGTTGTCGTCATCGCGCTCCAGTTCGCGCTCGTGACCGTCAATGGCGCAACCACGATGGCGCTACCGGCGATCCGCGACGGGCTTCAGGCCAGCAGTAGTGCGTTGCAGTGGTACGCCTCGCTGTTCGCTCTCGGTTTCGCGCTCGTGCTGGTTCTGGCCGGACGACTCGGCGATCTCTTCGGCACCCGCCGTCTGCTGCTCATCGGTTATGGCGGTCTCATCGCGGCCGGAGTCCTCAGCGCGTTTGCACCGACGATCGAGATCCTCCTCGTTGCCCGACTTCTGCAGGGCATCGCCGGAGGACTGGCCTCGCCACAACTCTCGGCGATGATCCAACGCCTGTTCACCGGCCACAACCGCACCCGCGCCTTTGCGGTGTTCCTCATGTTCGCCGGCGGTGCGTTCATGATCGGTCAGTTGTCGACGGGCGCCCTCATCAGCATCGACCTCTTCGGTGCCGGTTGGCGTTGGGCCTACATCCCCTTCATCCCGATCGGTCTCGTGTCCTGGCTCGTCGCGATCCGCGTTCTGCCGGCCACCGAACGCGGCGATGCGGGCCGACTCGATCTCATCGGCGCCGCCGTCCTCTCCGGCGTGGCTTTCCTGATCATGTTTCCGCTCATCCAGGGCCGAAACATCGGTTGGCCGCTCTGGATCTTCGCGATGCTCGCCTCTGCCGTGCCCGCATTCATGCTGTTCCTTCGTTATGAGCGGGTGCTCCTGCGGAGCGGTGGCGATCCACTCGTCAATCCGGTCCTCTTCGCCATTCCGTCATTCCGAACCGGAAACATCGTCACTGCGCTGGTTGGTCTGCTCTCCGCCGCTGCGCCCCTCTATCTCATCCTCACCATCCAACTGGGATTCGGCCGCAATGCGCTCGAGGCCGCCATCCTGACCTGCCCCATGCCGTTCGCCAACATGTTCGGATCGATGGCTGCGTCGTCGCTCATGCGCCGATTCGGACGCGGTGCACTAGCTGCCGGCGCCTTGGCAACCATGGCCGCCGCTTTCGCCGTGATCATCGCGGTCGTCACACAGGGTGACGGTCTCGCGCCGTGGCAATTGGTGCCCGGAATCGCCCTGCTCGGATTCGCACTCGGCATTTCCATCGCGTCGGGCATGGCGCTCGTGTTGTCCGAGGTTCCGCAGTCGTTCGCAGGGAGCGCGTCGGGAGTGCAGTCCACCGGACTCCAGTTGTCGAGCGCCATCGGCATTGCCGTGATCGGCGTGGCCTTCTACGGAGCGGTCGAACAGAGTCAGGACATCCACAACTATCTCGACGGCATCGAGGCCGTCATGTGGGCCACGATCGCGCTCACGGTGCTCCAACTCTTCTTCGTCCGGTTCCTGCCCAGGCATGAGCGCGTCGAGGGCGAGGAGTTCCCGCTCATCGATCCCGAACTGCTGGTGATCCCCGACCTCCACGGTGATTCCGGATCCGAACGCGCCGAGACCACCGGAGATTCAGAGCCGCGTCGTTAGGTTGCGGAACTCCAGAGCCTGTCGGCCAGACCACTGGCCCGCAGAACGCGTCGCCCGATGGCGGCGCGCACCGATGCCTCGGAGCCGAGCAGGGTCACACGGTTGCTGGCCCGTGTCACCGCCGTATAGAGCAGCTCGCGCGTGGCCAGCCGCGAATCCTGATGGGGCATGACCACAACGACGTGCTCGAACTCCGAGCCCTGACTCTTGTGGATCGTCATCGCGTGCACGGTCTCGACCGAGGAGAGGCGGGCGGGCGGTACGAGTCGGGGTTCGGAGCCGGTTCCGAACGCAACGCGAATGTTCGGCCCGGCGGTCACGACGACACCGAGGTCGCCGTTGAACAGTTCGTTCGCTCGATCATTGGCAGTCACGAGTACGGGTCGGCCGACGTAAAAACTGGTCAGGCGCGCCCCGCCGGCAGCCAGCCATTCCTCGAACTGTGCGTTCCAGCGCGTGATCCCGAAGGGGCCCCGACGATGTGCGCAGAGCACGCGCACTTTCACCAGTTCGGCCAGAGCATCGGCCGATCGTCCCTCCTCCGCCAGTTCCATGGTGGAGCGGGCCGTCCCCAGAGCTTCCGCGCTGACGATCGGGCCCGCTTCAGGCGACGTCGCCTCGATCTCGTACCAATGGAGTGATTGCTCCGACGCGTCAGCGGTAGCGGCACGAAGTACGTCGACCGCCCCATCCGGATCATCGGCCCGAACGGCGGCTGCGAACTTGCCGATCGCAGAGTCCGCGGGGAACCGATGGCTG